>JANMAP010000067.1:0-14550 GCA_031359905.1 Burkholderiales bacterium
AGCCCGTCGAGGATCTCGTCGTCGGCACCCGACTGTCCGGAGACGCGGTCTTCGCCGGGCCGGAACACGCGCATCTGCTTTTCGCGCAGGTCCATCACGCCGTGGAAGGCCTTGCCCATGCCCACCGGCCAGGTGAAGGGCACGACCTCCATGCCCAGCTCGCGCTCGATCTCGTCCATCAGGTCCAGCGGGTCCTTGACCTCGCGGTCCATCTTGTTGACGAAGGTCAGGATCGGCGTGTGGCGGGCGCGGCAGACCTGCAGCAGGCGGCGTGTCTGCGGCTCGACGCCGTTGGCCGCGTCGATGACCATCAGCGCCGCGTCGACGGCGGTCAGCACGCGGTAGGTGTCCTCGCTGAAGTCCTGGTGGCCCGGGGTGTCGAGCAGGTTGATGACGCAGTCGCGGTATTCCATCTGCATCACGCTGGACGCCACCGAGATGCCGCGCTGCTTTTCGATCTCCATCCAGTCGGACGTGGCATGCCGTGTGGCCTTGCGCGCCTTGACGCTGCCGGCGATCTGGATCGCGCCGGAAAACAGCAGCAGTTTCTCCGTCAGCGTCGTCTTGCCCGCGTCGGGGTGGCTGATGATGGCGAAGGTGCGACGGCGTCGCACCTGCTCGGGGATGTCGGCGGACATGGTGGCAGCAGAATCAAACCTGCGATTATCGTGGCCGTGCCCCGCCGAACTGCGACCGACTGCGGTTGATCTGCAGCCGAACTGCGGCCGTGGCGATCGGCCCGGGCCCGCCACCCGATGCCCGAACTGCCCGACGTCACCGTCTACATCGAACGCCTGCAGGCGTTGCTGCAGGGCCGGACGCTGCGCACCGTGCGCGTGTTCAACCCTTCGTGCTGCGCACCGCGGTGCCGAACGTCAGTGCGCTGGAGGGCCGGCGGGCCGAGGCGGTCGAACGCCTGGGCAAGCGCGTGGTGCTGGTCTTCGATGGCGGTCTGCTGCTGGTCGTGCACCTGATGATCGCCGGCCGGCTGCGCTGGCTGGCGGCCGATGCCAAGCCGCCCGGCACGCTGGCGCTGGCTGCCCTGGTCTTCGACCACGGACAGCTGGTGTTGACCGAAGCCGGCACGACGCGTCGCGCTGCGCTGCACGTGCTGGCCGACCGCGCCGCGCTGGCGGCGATGGACCCCGGCGGCATCGACATCTTCGCCGCCGACCAGGCCGCGTTCACCGCGCGGCTGAAGTCCGAGAACCACACGCTGAAGCGCGCGCTGACCGACCCGCGCCTGTTCAGCGGCATCGGCAACGCCTATTCCGACGAGATCCTGCACCGCGCCCGTTTGTCGCCAGTCACACTCACGCGCAGCCTGCCCGACGACGCCGTGCAGCGCCTGTTCGACGCCACCCGCGCGGTGCTGGTCGAGTGGATCGATCGCCCGCGCGCCGCCGCCGCCGCGCGCCCCGACGGCTGGCCCGACAAGGTCACCGCCTTTCACCCCGGGATGGCCGTGCACGGCCGCTACAAGCTGCCGTGCCCGACTGCGGCACGCCGGTGCTGCGCATCGTCCACGCCCACAACGAGACCAACGACTGCGCGCGCTGCCAGACCGGCGGCAAGCTGCTCGCCGACCGCGCCTTGTCGACGCTGCTGAAGAAGAGTTGGCCGAAGACCGTCGACGATCTCTGATAGGCCTCCGACCGACCTCCGACCTCCGACCTCCGACCTCCGGCCGATCTCCGACCCACCTGTGTCACCCGCGCCGTTCGCCGGGCGTCAGCGCGTGCGCGTGACCTTGGCCAGATGGCGCGGCCGGTCGGGGTCGAGCCCGCGCGCACGGGCCAGGGCTTCGACCATCGGATAGAAGCTCTGCACCGCGGCGATCGGGTCGAGGTCCTCGTGGTCGGCTTCGACCAGCGGCAGGTCGACCTGGGCGACGCCCGCCGGCGCGGCAGTCAGCACGCGCGCGCCGCGTTCCCGCATCTGCCCGGCCAACGCCAGCAGCCCGGCCTGCGCCGGGCCGCGCGGCGCCAGCACCAGCAGCGTGAAGCCCGGCTCGACCAGCGCCATCGGCCCGTGTTGAACCTCGGCGGCGGAGAAGGCCTCGGCGTGCAGCGCGCAGGTCTCCTTGAACTTCAGCGCCATCTCCTGGGCCACCGCCAGGCCGGCGCCCCGGCCGATGACGAACAGGCTGTCGGCGTCGGTCAAGGCCTGCACGGCGGCGTGCCAGTCGGCCTGCAGCGCCTGTGTCAAACGTGCCGGCAGGGTGTGCAGCGCGCCCAGCAGTCCGGCATCGCCTTGCCAGGTGGCGACCAGTCGCGCACCGGCGACCAACTGGGCGATGAAGCTCTTGGTCGCGGCCACGCTGGTTTCCGGCCCGGCATGCAGCGGCAGCACCCACTGCGCCGCCGCGGCCAGCGGCGACGCGGCGTCGTTGACCAGCGCGACCGTGTGCGCGCCGCCGCTGCGCAGCAGCCGCGTCGGCTCGACCAGATCCGGGCTCTGGCCGGACTGCGAGAAGGCCAGCGACCACAGGCCGCGGGCGTCGATCGGCGCAGCGTGGAGCGTGAACAGCGACATCGGCAGCGAGGTCACCAGCCGACCCAGCCGGGCCATCGCCAGGTAGGCCACGAAGGCTGCGGCGTGGTCGGAACTGCCGCGCGCCAGTGTCAGCACACCGCGCTCCGGCGCGACGCGCCAGACGGCAGCCAGGTCGGCGTAGACCGCCTCGTCGGCGGCCAGCAGCCGGGCCACCGCGGCGGGCGCCTCGGCGGCTTCCTGCGCCATCCGCGACGCCGTCCGTGACGCCATTACACGCTGCCCCGGCGCCGGCTCACAAGGGCTCGCCTTCGACCCACACCTGCTGCAGCTGCAGCGTCGCCGGGTCGAGCACAACGACATCGGCCCAGGCCCCGGCCTGGAGGCGGCCGCGGTCGCCCAGGCCCAGGTAGGCCGCGGGCAAGGCCGACACCCGCGACGACGCATCCTGCAGCGTCAGCCCGATGCTGACGAGGTTGCGCAAGGCCTGGTCGAGTGTCAGCGCGCTGCCGGCCAGCGTGCCGTCGGCCAGGCGCACGGCACCCAGGCACTTGTGCACCGTCTGCCGGCCCAACCGGTACGCGCCGTCGGGCATGCCGGCGCCCGCGGTGGCGTCCGACACGCAGTACAGGTGCGGAATCGCGCGCAGCGCGGCGTGGATCGCGCCCGGGTGCACGTGCAGCAGGTCGGGAATGATCTCGGCGAAGTCGGCATGGGCCAGCGCCGCGCCGACCAGCCCGGGCGCGCGGTGGTGCAGCCCGGTCATGGCGTTGAACAGGTGCGTGAAGCCGCTGGCCCCGGCGCGCAGCGCGGCCACGCCGTCGTCGTAGCTGCCCGCGCTGTGGCCGATCTGCACCTGCAGGCCGCGCTCGCGCAGCGCCACGATGAGCGCCAGATGCCCGGGCAGCTCGGGCGCGATGGTCACCAGCCGCAGCGGTGCGATGGCGTGCAGCGCCAGCACCTCGTCGACCGTCGCCGTGCAGGCGAAGTCGGGCTGGGCGCCGAGCCGCCCGGGGTTGATGTACGGGCCTTCGAGATGCACGCCGAGGACCCGCGCGCTGCCCGACGGGCGGGCGCGGCACAGCGGCGCGACGGCGTGCAGCGCCGCTTCGATCTCGGCGCGCGGCGCGGTCATCGTCGTCGCCAGCAGCGCGGTGGTGCCGTGCTGAGCGTGGCAGCGGGCGACGGTTAGCGCGGCGTCGCCGCCGTCCATCGTGTCGGCGCCGCCGCCGCCGTGCACATGCAGGTCGATGAAACCGGGCAGCAGCAGCGGCAGCGGGCTGGCGCGCACCGCGGCCTCGTCGACCGGCGTGCCGTCGATCGACGTGATGCGCCCGTCGTCCAGGCGCAAGCCGCCGCGCAGCCAGCCGTGCGGCGTCAGCAGATGACCTTCGGCGATGGTCGAGCGACACACCACAGCGCCCTCCCCCGGGGCCAGGCGACCGCCGCGGTTGCGGCGAAGCGGCCCTCAAGCAGACGCCGCGGAACCGGCTCTGCCGGGCCGCTGGCGTGTCTTGCAGACCGCACCGAGCGTCGCGGCTCGGTTCCTCGCCAGGCAAGCCGGGTCCACTGGACCTGGCTTGTCCGGGCTCGGCCCCCCTGGGGGGGAAGCGCCGCAGGCGCTCCGGGGGGGGTCATGTCCTTGCCGCAGCGTGGGCCCAGCGCGCCAGCAGCAGCGCGCCGTCCATGGCGTCGCCGGCCGGCGTGATGCAGCGCTGGCGCAGACGCTCGGGCAGCCGCGGTTGCAGGCGCTGGCCGACGCTGCCCAGCACTGCCAGCGGCAGCAGGCCGCTGGGGTCGGCAGCGTCGACATGCCGCGTCAGGGCGTCGACCGCGCGCTGCAGCAGCGCCGCGGCGGCGGGGTCCTGGTCTGCGCTGTCGAAGACCAGCGGCGCCAGCCCGGCGCATTCGCGCGCGCCGCCCTGGCGCGACCAGCGGCGCAGGCCGTCTTCGTCGGGTGCCGTCGCCGCCCACACCGCGCGGGCCAGTGCGCCAGCCGGGCCGCGGCCGTCGAGCGCCTGCTGGGCCTGGGCCAGCGCCTGGCGGCCGATCCAGGCGCCGCTGCCTTCGTCGCCGCTGGGCCAGCCCCAGCCGCCCACCAGACGCTCGCGGCGCTCGGCGTCGATGGCTTCGGCGACGCTGCCGGTGCCGGCGACCAGCATCACGCCCGGCCCGCCGTCGAAGGCCGCATGGTGCGCGGCTTCGCCGTCGCGGCAGATGCTGACCAGCGCATAGCCCGGGTTGGCGGCCAGCATCTGTTCGCGCAACTCGGGCGCGCGCGCGCCGGCCAGACCCAGGCCGAGCGCGATCCGTTCGAGCGCCGGGCGCGGCACGCGGGCGATGAAAAAAGCTTCCGACACCGCCTGGTCGACATGCCGCCAGGCCTGGGGGATGCCCTGCGACAGCGACGACGGGCCGGCTTCGCCCTCGCCGACCAGCGGGCCGCTCAGTTCGGTGACGCGGGCCCGCGTGCGCGATCCGCCGCCGTCGACGCCGACGATGTAGCGGACGCGATCCACCGGCCGCGGCGCGGGCTCGGCCATCAGGGCTCCCGGCGGGCGCGGCCCGGGCCGTTCACTCCTCGAGCAGCGAACGCAGCATCCATGCCGTCTGCTCGTGCACCGTCAGGCGCTGCGTCAGCAGGTCGGCGGTGGGCTCGTCGCCGGCCTTGTCGGCCAGCGGAAAGATGCCGCGCGCGGTGCGCGCCACGGCTTCGTGGCCTTCGACCAGGATGCGCACCATGTCCAGCGCCTTCGGCGGCGTGGTCGGCGCGTCCTGGATCGACGCCAGCGCGGTGAACGCGGCATAGCTGCCCGGCGCGGCGTGGCCCAGCGAGCGGACGCGCTCGGCGATCGGATCGACCGCGTTCCACAGTTCGGTGTACTGACCCATGAACATCACGTGCAGGGTGTTGAACATCGGCCCGGTGACGTTCCAGTGGAAGTTGTGCGTCGTCAGGTACAGCGTGTAGGTGTCGGCCAGCAGCCGCGACAGGCCGGCCGCGATGTCGGCGCGGGCCTTCTCGCTGATGCCGATGTTGATCGACGGCGCGGTGGTCGTCGCCTTGGCGCGGTCCTTGATCGTCTTGGCCATGCAGTCACTCCAGAAAAAATCATGCCGCCACTCTATCGAAGTGGCGGCACGGGCCGCTGCGTGGGCAGCGGGGTGGTTCGGCGCCGGGCCGGGCCGGGCCGGCGCCCGGGGGACTGGGCCTCGATCAGCGCAGGTCGAAACGGTCCAGGTTCATGACCTTGTCCCAAGCCGCGACGAAGTCACGCACGAAGACCGATTGCGCGTCGCTGCTGGCGTACACCTCGGCCAGCGCACGCAGCTGGGCGTTCGAACCGAAGACGAGGTCGACCACCGTTCCCGTCCACTTCACCGCGCCGGTGGCACGGTCGCGGCCTTCCAGCACGGTGTTCGACGCGGCCGACTTCTGCCACTTCGTGTTCATGTCGAGCAGGTTGACGAAGAAGTCGTTGGTCAGCGTTTCGGGCCGTGTGGTGAACACCCCGTGCGGGGTTTTGCCGGTGTTGGCGTTCAGCGCGCGCAGGCCACCGACCAGCACCGTCATCTCGGGCGCGGTCAGCGTCAGCAGGTTGGCACGCTCGACCAGCAATTCGGCGGCCGACCCGTCCTGGTCCTGGCGCAGGTAGTTGCGGAAGCCATCGGCGGTGGGCTCGAGCACGGCGAACGAATGCGTGTCGGTCTGCGCCTGCGACGCATCGGTGCGGCCCGGGGCGAAGGGCACGGTCACGTCGACGCCGGCCTTCTTCGCCGCGGCTTCGACGGCCGCACAGCCGCCGAGCACGATGAGGTCGGCCAGCGACACCTTCTTGCCACCGGCTGCGCCGGCGTTGAAGTCGCGCTGGATGGCGCCCAGCGCTTCCAGCACATTGGCCAGCTCGGCCGGCTGGTTGACGTCCCAATCCTTCTGCGGGGCCAGGCGGATGCGGGCGCCGTTGGCACCACCGCGCTTGTCGCTGCCGCGGAAGGTCGAGGCCGAAGCCCAGGCCGTCGTCACCAGTTGCGAGATGGACAGGCCCGAGCCCAGCAGCTTGGCCTTCAGCGTGGCGATGTCCTGCGCGTCGACCAGCGGGTGATCCACCGCGGGCACCGGGTCTTGCCAGATCAGCTCTTCCTTGGGCACCAGCGGGCCCAGGTAGCGCGCGATCGGGCCCATGTCGCGGTGCGTCAGCTTGTACCAGGCGCGGGCGAAGGCGTCGGCGAACTCCGCCGGGTTCTGCATGAAGCGGCGCGAGATCCGCTCGTAGGCCGGGTCCATGCGCATGGCCATGTCGGCCGTCGACATCATCGGCGCGTGGCGCACCGCGGGGTCGTGCGCATCGGCCACGGTGGTCGCCGCGGCGGGGTCGGTGGGCGTCCACTGCTGGGCGCCGGCCGGGCTCTTCGTCAGCGTCCACTCGTAACCGAACAGGGTCTGGAAGTAGCCGTTGTCCCAGGTCGTCGGGTTGGGCTTCCAGGCGCCTTCCAGGCCGCTGGTGATGGTGTGCACACCCTTGCCGCTGCCCAGACTGTTGATCCAGCCGAGGCCTTGCGTCTCGATGTCCGCGCCTTCGGGCTCGGGGCCGACGTACTTGCCGGGGTCGCCGGCGCCGTGGGCCTTGCCGAAGGTGTGGCCGCCGGCGACCAGCGCCACGGTCTCTTCGTCGTTCATCGCCATGCGGGCGAAGGTCTCGCGGATGTCGCGTGCCGACGCCACCGGGTCGGGCTTGCCGTTGGGGCCTTCGGGGTTGACGTAGATCAGGCCCATCTGCACCGCGGCCAGCGGCTGCCCGAGTTCGCGGTCGCCGCTGTAGCGCTCGTCGCCCAGCCACTTGCTTTCGGGGCCCCAGAAGATGTCTTCCTCGGGTTCCCAGATGTCCGGGCGGCCACCGGCGAAACCGAAGGTCTTGAAGCCCATCGTGTCGAGCGCGACGTTGCCGGTCAGGACGAACAGGTCGGCCCACGACAGCTTGCGGCCGTACTTCTGCTTGATCGGCCACAGCAGGCGGCGGGCCTTGTCGAGGTTGCCGTTGTCGGGCCAGCTGTTCAGCGGCGCGAAGCGCTGCGAGCCACTGCCCGCGCCACCGCGGCCATCGGCGATGCGGTAGGTGCCCGCCGCGTGCCAGGCCATGCGGATGAAGAACGGGCCGTAGTGGCCGTAGTCGGCGGGCCACCAGTCTTGCGAGTCGGTCATCAGCGCCGTCAGGTCCTTGACGACGGCATGCAGGTCCAGCGTCTTGAATTCCTCGGCGTAGTTGAAGTCTTCGCCCATCGGATTCGACTTCGCCGAATGCTGGTGCAGGATCTTCAGGTTCAACTGGTTGGGCCACCAGTTGCCGTTGGTCGGCGTGCCCGCCGACGTCGGCTTGCGGGCGCCGCCGGAGAACGGGCAGGGCGAAGCGATGGGGTCGTCCAGCTTGGCAAGCGGTTGCGTCATCGAGGGCTTGTCGGGCGTTGAAGTCGGCTGGGTCATCGGGGGCTCCTGACGTGAATGAGAGAACAGCCGGCCGACTTTAAGAAGCGGCCTGTCGCTGGTCAACGCAATTGGCCCTAAGGGAGGGATAGCCTGGGGGCCGGCCGCCTGGGGCGCGCCTGAATCACGCCTTGGGCGCCGCCGGCCGCGGCGCGCTCAGCCGGCGTGGCGCGTCACGCCCGGCAGTGCGCAGGCGTGGATGCAGTTGCGCAGTGCGGCGATGGCCTCGTAGCGCGGGAACGTGCGGCGCCAGGCCAGCACGACGCGGCGCGTCGGCACCGGGGCGGCGAACTTGACATAGCGCACGTGGGTCTGTTTGTCGGCCGGCACGCTGAGCTGCGGCACCACGGTGACACCCATGCCCGAGGCGACCATGTACTTGATGGTCTCCAGGCTGCTGCCCTCGAAGCTCTTGCGGATGCCGGCGGCGCCGCTGGCGAAGCGGGCGTACTCCGGACAGACCTCGAGCACGTGGTCGCGAAAGCAGTGCCCGGTGCCGAGCAGCAGCATGGTCTCGTTCTTCAGCTCCTCGGCGGTGATGGTCTTGCGCTTGGCCATCGGGTGGCTGGTCGGCACGGCGGCCATGAAAGGCTCGTCGTACAGCGGCGCGATGGCCAGCCCGGTGTCGGGAAAGGGCTCGGCCATGATCGCCGCGTCGAGTTCGCCGGTGCGCAGCATGTCGAGCAGCTTGGCGGTGAAGTTTTCCTGCAGGATCAGCGGCATCTGCGGCACGCGGGCGATCGCCTGGCGCACCAGGTCGGGCAGCAGGTAAGGGCCGATGGTGTAGATGATTCCCAGGCGCAGCGGGCCGGCGACGGGGTCCTTGCCACGCTTGGCGATCTCCTTGATCGCCGCGGCCTGCTCGATCACCGCCTGCGCCTGGCGCACGATCTCGTCGCCCAGCGGCGTCACGCTGACCTCGCTGGTGCCGCGCTCGAAGAGCTTGACGTCGAGCTCTTCCTCGAGCTTCTTGATGGCCACGCTGAGCGTCGGCTGGCTGACGAAGCAGGCCTCGGCGGCGCGGCCGAAGTGCTTTTCGCGCGCCACGGCGACGATGTATTTCAGCTCGGTGAGAGTCATGCGGCGATTGTGCCGGGGGTGCGCCGCGCTGGACGGCGCCAATCCGTTCGCTGGCGCGAGCCGCTGCGCAGGCAGCATTTCCGGTCCCGCTCAGGCTTGCAGCCCGCGCCGTCGCTGGCAGGCGCCGGCCCGTTCGCTGGCGAGAGCCCCTGCGCAGGCAGGGTCTCCCGTCCCGCTCAGGCTTGCAGCCCGCGCCGTCGCTGGCACGCGCCGGCCCGTTCGCTGGCGAGAGCCCCTGCGCAGGCAGGGTCTCCCGTCCCGCTCACGCCTTGTGGTAGTCGGCGCGGCTGGCGAGCCAGCGCGCGACATGCGCCGCCGCCGCCTGCGGGTGCTCGCGCAGCAGCCGCGGTGCCAGCGCGCGGGCCTGCTGCAGCAGCGCGCTGTCTTCGGCCAGGTCGGCGAAGCGCAGCAGCGCGTCGCCGCTCTGCCGCGCGCCCATGAACTCGCCCGGGCCGCGGATGTCGAGGTCGCGGCGGGCGATCTCGAAGCCGTCGTTGGTCTCGGCCATGGCCTGCAGCCGCGCCTTGCTGGTGGCCGACAGCGGCGCGCTGTAGAGCAGCACGCAGACGCTGGCCGCCGCGCCGCGGCCGACCCGCCCGCGCAGCTGGTGCAGCTGGGCCAGGCCGAAGCGTTCGGCGTGCTCGATGACCATCAGGCTGGCATTCGGCACATCGACACCGACCTCGATCACCGTGGTCGCCACCAGTACCGCCATCTGCCCGCCGGCGAACAGCGACATCACCGCGGCCTTCTCGACCGGCTTCATGCGCCCGTGCAGCAGGCCGACCATCACGCCGGGCAGCGCGGCGCTGAGCTCGGCATGCGTCGCCGTGGCGTTCTGCAGATCGAGGTGCTCGCTTTCCTCGATCAGCGGGCAGACCCAATAGACCTGGCGCGGCGGCTGGCCGGGCAGTGCGGGCTGCGCCACCTCGTCGCGGATGCGCGCGATGACCTGCGCGCGGCGGCCGTCGGCGAACAGCTTGGTGACGATCGGCGTGCGCCCGGGCGGCAGTTCGTCGATGGTGCTGACGTCCAGATCGGCGAAGTAGGTCATCGCCAGCGTGCGCGGGATCGGCGTGGCGCTCATCATGAGGAGGTGAGGTTCGAGCTGCGCTCGACCCTCATCCTCATGAGTCGTCATGGGGCTCGCCCCGTCCCTGCCCCGCCCGCTCGCGGGTGAAGGTGAGGGCATGGGCCCAGCTTGATCGACGAGCTTGGCCCGCAAGGCCAGCCGCTGCGCCACGCCGAAGCGGTGCTGTTCGTCGACGATCGCCAGGCCCAGCCGTGCGAAAGCCACGTCGTCCTGGATCACGGCGTGCGTGCCGACGACCAGCATGGCTTCGCCCGAAGCCACCTGCGCGACCATCGCACCGCGCGCCTTGCCCTTGCGGCTGCCGGTCAGCCAGGCCGTCGTGACGCCCAGCGGCTGCAGCCAGCCGACCAGCTTGCGGAAATGCTGCTCGGCCAGGATCTCGGTCGGCGCCATGAGCGCGCATTGCCAGCCGGCGGCCATCGCCGTGGCCGCAGCCAGCGCAGCGACCACCGTCTTGCCCGAGCCGACATCCCCCTGCAGCAGACGGTGCATCGGCCGCGAACGCGCCAGGTCGACGTCGATCTCGGCGACCACGCGCTGCTGGGCGGCCGTCAGTTGGAACGGCAGCGCGGCCTGCAGCGCGGCGCGCAGGCCGCCCACCGCCGCCGGCAGCGCCGGGGCGCGCAGCAGCGCACGGTCGGCCTGCGCCTGGGCCTGCGACAGCTGCTGGGCCAGCAGCTCGTCGAACTTCAGTCGCTGCCAGGCCGGGTGGCTGTGGTCTTCGAGCGTGGCCAGCGGCACCTCGGGGCCGGGGTGGTGCAGGAACAGCAGGGCCTCGCGCAGCGTCGGCAGGTCCGGGGGCAGCAGCCCGGGCGGCAGCAGTTCGGCCAGCGGTGCGCGCGCCAGGGCCGCCACCACCGCCTTGCGCAGATAGAGCTGCGGCAGTTGCGCACTGCTCGGGTAGACCGGCGTCAGCGCGCTCGGCAGTGGCGTGTCGGCGGTCACCGCCTTGAACACCGGGTGGACCATCTCGCGGCCGAGAAAGCCGCCGCGCACCTCGCCGCGGGCGCGCACCTGCTGCCCCACCGCCAGCGTCTTCTGGTGCGACGGGTAGAAGTGGAGCAGGCGCAGCACCAGCTCGCCGCTGGCGTCGGCCAGCACCACCACCAGCTGGCGCCGGCCGCGCTGGTCGACGCGGCATTCGCGCACCACGCCCTGCACCTGGGCGGTGTCGCCGTCGCGCAGGCTGGCGATCGGCACGATGCGCGTCTCGTCTTCGTAGCGCATCGGCAGGTGCAGGGCCAGGTCGATGTCGCGCAGCAGGCCCAGCTTGCGCAGCGCCTGCGCGGGCGCCGACAGCTTGGCAGCGCTGCCTGCGGCCCGGCCAGCAGCCCGGTGCGTGGCCCGGCTGTCGGCCCCAGAGGTCTTGGGGTCGGCGCTGGGCGCTCGGGCGGCGGGCATGGAACAATTTTGACCGTGCCGCTTGACCGTGCCGCCTGACCCGTGCCGCGACTGTCCTTCGCGTCACCGGTCCGTCGGGCCGACCCACCGGACTCTTTCGATGACCGCACCGCCGCGATCCTTCACCGTCGCCGACTTCGACTTCGCGTTGCCGCCCGAGCTGATCGCCCAGCACCCGGCGGCCGAGCGCAGCGGCTCGCGCCTGCTCGACGGCCGCGCCGCGCTGCCGGCGGACCGCGCCTTCCGCGATCTGCCCGGCCTGCTGCAGCCCGACGACCTGCTGGTCTTCAACGACACGCGGGTGATCAAGGCCCGGCTGCTCGGCGAAAAGCCGACCGGCGGGGCGGTCGAGGCGCTGGTCGAACGCGTGCTGCCCGGCAGCGAGCGCGGTGTCTTCGAGGTCTGGGCCCATCTGCGCGCCAGCAAATCGCCGCGCACGGGGACCCTGGTGCGCTTCGGCGATGCTTTCGACGCCGAGGTGTTGGGCCGCGCCGGACCCGACGACGCGCTGTTCCATCTGCGCTTTCCCGACAACCCGCTGTCCCTGCTGCAGCGCCACGGCCATGTGCCGCTGCCGCCCTACATCACGCACGCCGACAGCGCCGACGACGAGCGCCGCTACCAGACGGTGTTCGCGCGCCGCCCCGGCGCGGTGGCCGCACCGACCGCGGCGCTGCACTTCGACGAGCCGCTGCTGGCCGCGCTCGACGCGCGCGGCGTGCGCCGCGCCGCGATCACGCTGCACGTCGGCGCCGGCACCTTCCAGCCGGTGCGTGTGGACAGCCTGGCCGAGCACCGCATGCACAGCGAATGGTTCGAGGTCGACGCCGCCGCGGCCGCGGCGATCCGCGCTGCGCGCGCGGCCTGCGGGCGCATCGTCGCCGTCGGCACGACCACGCTGCGGGCGCTCGAATCGGCAGCGTTAAGAACGACGGACGGCACTGCGAACGGCGCTGCGGGCGGCTTTGCGCAGGGTGGCCCAGGAAGCAACGCCAGCGGTGCGGCGCCCGGGCCCTGCAGCGGCGAGACCGACATCTTCATCACTCCGGGGTTCGCGTTCCATGTGGTCGACGCGCTGCTGACCAATTTCCACCTGCCCAAAAGCACGCTGATGATGCTGGTCAGCGCCTTCGCCGGTCACGATCACGTGATGGCGCTGTACCGCCACGCGATCGAATCGCGCTACCGCTTCTTCAGCTACGGCGACGCGATGCTGCTGCAACGAGCCCCCAGGCTCCCTCCGGTCGCCACCCCCCGAGGGGGCTCTGGCAGCGGACCGGCGTAGCCGAATCCGCGCCAGGCGCGCGATCTGCCGTCCTCGACAATCGGCGGATGCTCGATTTCCAACTGCTGCGCACCGAAGGCGCGGCCCGCCGCGGCCGCCTGACGCTGAACCACGGCGTTGTCGAGACCCCGGTGTTCATGCCGGTGGGCACCTACGGCACCGTCAAGGGCGTGCTGCCGCGCTCGCTGCACGAGATGGGCGCGCAGATCATCCTGGGCAACACCTTCCACCTGTGGATGCGGCCGGGGCTGGACGTGCTGCGCGGCTTCGGCGGGCTGCACCGCTTCGAGGGCTGGCACGCGCCGATCCTCACCGACAGCGGCGGCTTCCAGGTCTGGAGCCTGGCCGGGGCCGACGGCAAGGCGCGCAAGATCAGCGAAGAAGGCGTGAAGTTCGCGTCGCCGGTCAACGGCGACAAGCTGTTCCTGACGCCCGAACTCAGCATGCAGATCCAGAGCGTGCTGAATTCGGACATCGTGATGCAGTTCGACGAGTGCACGCCTTACGAAACCGCCGGGCAGCTGACCAGCCAGGACGAGGCGCGGCGTTCGATGGAACTTAGCCTGCGCTGGGCCGTGCGCAGCCGCGACGAATTCGTGCGTCTGGCCAACCCCAACGCGTTGTTCGGCATCGTGCAGGGCGGCATGTTCCCGGGGCTGCGCGAGGAATCGGCGGCCGCGCTGGCCGCGCTCGACCTGCCGGGCTATGCCATCGGGGGCGTCAGCGTCGGTGAACCGAAAGAGCAGATGCTGCAGATCATGGCCCACACGCCGCAGCGTCTGCCGGCACACAAGCCGCGTTACCTGATGGGCGTGGGCACGCCGGAAGATCTGGTCGACGGCGTGGCCTGCGGCGTCGACATGTTCGACTGCGTGATGCCGACGCGCAATGCGCGCAACGGCCACCTGTTCACGCGCTTCGGCGACCTGAAGATCCGCAACGCGCGCTTCAAGGACGACGCAGCGCCGATCGACGCCACCTGCCGCTGCCACGCCTGCACCGGCGTCACGGGGCCCGACGGCAGCGTGCGGGGCGGCTTCTCGCGGGCCTACCTGCACCACCTGGAACGTTGCGGCGAGATGCTGGCGCCGATGCTGGCCAGCATCCACAACCTGCACTACTACGTGGACCTGATGCGCGCGGTGCGCGACGCGCTGGATGGCGGCCGCTTCGAGGCCTTCCGCGCGCAGTTCAAGGCCGAGCGGGCGCGCGGCGTCGGCTAGCGGCTACGCCGGAGATGCACAGGTGCTCGTACGGGTTCGCGTCGCTTGGCGTGAGACCCAGGCTTGAGGGGGCTCACTTGTCGCACTATCGCGGTTGTAAAGCCGGCAATGGCCCGCCAAAGTAGGAGCTCAGCGATGCCTCGGTACCTGATTTCGTTCGACGACGGTTCGATGAACCACATTCCTGAGGGCGACTGGCCGGAAGTGCGTGAGGCCTCGCACGCTGTGGTTCGAGAGGCCAAGGCTGCAGGAATTTGGATCTTTGGCGGTGGCGTCCTGCGCCAGCAGGCGACGATTGTTGCGAGCGATGGAACCACTTCGCTTGGCCCGGTGCCAGAGACGAAGGCCGTTGTCGGAGGGTTTTCAATCATTGAGGTGCCAACGCACGACGAAGCAATGGTTTGGGCAGCGCGCATCGCCAAAAGTTGCAGGTGCGCTCAAGAGGTCCGAGAGATCGGGTTCGACCCGGAGTCGTGAGCGCGGCGCGGCTGCTGTT
>JANMAP010000071.1:0-4195 GCA_031359905.1 Burkholderiales bacterium
CTGGCCTGGCCGCGCCAGAACTACGTCGTCTCGAGCAAATTCTTCTGGGGTCTGGACCGCCAGGGCGATGCCATCAACCGCAAGGACACGCTGAATCGCAAGTACCTGATGCAGGCCATCGATGGTTCGCTGCGGCGCTTCGGTCTGGACTTCATCGACATCATTTACTGCCACCGCCCCGACCCGCACACGCCGGTGGAAGAGACGGCGCGCGCGATGAGCGACATCATCGACCAGGGCAAGGCGCTGTACTGGGGCACCAGCGAGTGGAGCGCGGCGGACATCCGCGCCGCGTGGGAAATCTGCAACCACCACGGCTGGCACAAGCCGGTGATGGAGCAGCCCGAATACAACCTGTTCCACCGCCAGCGTGTCGAGGTCGAGTACGCGCGCCTCTATGAAGACACCGGCCTCGGCCTGACGACGTGGAGCCCGCTGGCCAGCGGCCTGCTGACCGGCAAATACCGCAGCGGCATGCCCGAAGGCAGCCGCGGCGCGATGGACACCATGGCCTACCTGCGCGACGACCTGACGGACGTGGCGAAGAACGCCGCGCTGGCCCGGCTCGAGCCGATCGCCGCCGAACTCGGCGGCACGCTGGCCCAGCTGGCCATCGCCTGGGTGGCGAAGAACCCGCGCGTCAGCACCGTCATCACCGGGGCGTCGAAGCTGTCGCAGCTGCAGGCCAACCTGGGCGCGCTGGCGTTGATCGACAAGCTGACGCCCGAGGTGATGGCGCGCATCGACGCGGCCACTGCGGGGCTGGCCGAATAGGCCGGCCTCGTCCGGCCCACCGTCGGCTCGACGGCGGCCCGCGCCGCGCCCGCCGCGGCGTCAGGCCTGGCCGCGTTGCAGGCGCTGGCGCTCGATCCAGGCAGCGCCGAACGCGCCTTCGAGCGTGGCCATCAAGGCCGCTGCACGCGCGCTGTTGTCACCCTGCAGATTGCAGACGTAGACGTCGAGCGTCACCGCGCCGAGTTCGGGCCAGGTGTGCACCGCCAGGTGCGATTCGGCCAGCAGCACGACGCCTGTCACGCCGCCGGGGCTGGGGAAGCGGTGGAACAGCTCGCCGACCGCCTGCAGGCCGCTGCCGGCCACGGCCTGCAGGCACAGGCCGCGCAGCGCCGCAGGGTTGGTGAAGGATGGCTGGTCGGCGCGGCAGCCGCGCAGGTCGGCTGTCAGGTGCAGTCCGTGCATGCGTCAGACCTTACTACGTGCGTTGGTGGGCGCGGGCGGACGGCAAGCAGCCCGTCCTGTCGTGATGGCGTGGCGGGTCGGGGCGACGGTCGAGCCGCGGCCGGTGCCGAGGTGTCTCGCCAAGGCCCCCGCCTAGAATGCCGCGCTGCTGTCCATCCCCCGCAAGCCGCCTGCCCATGCCCGCCATCGCTGCCGACACCTCCTTGATGGCCAACGCCATCCGCGCCCTGGCGATGGACGCCGTGCAGCAGGCCAATTCCGGCCACCCAGGCGCGCCCATGGGCATGGCCGAGATCGCGGTGGCGCTGTGGGCGGGGCACCTCAAGCACAACCCGAGCAACCCGCAATGGGCCGACCGCGACCGCTTCGTGCTGTCCAACGGCCACGGCTCGATGCTGCTCTACGCGCTGCTGCACCTCACCGGCTACGACCTGGCGATGAGTGAGCTGCGCAACTTCCGCCAGTTGCACAGCCTGACGCCAGGGCACCCCGAGGTCGACGTCACGCCGGGCGTCGAGACCACCACCGGCCCGCTCGGCCAGGGCCTGGCCAATGCCGTCGGCATGGCGCTGGCCGAGAAGCTGCTGGCCGCGGAATTCAACCGGCCGGGCCACGCGCTGGTCGACCACCGCACCTGGGTCTTCATGGGCGACGGTTGCCTGATGGAAGGCATCAGCCACGAAGCCATCGCGCTGGCCGGGGCCTGGAAGCTGAACAAGCTGGTGGCCATCTACGACGACAACGGCATCAGCATCGACGGCCAGGTGAAGCCCTGGTACATCGACGACGCCGGCGCACGTTTTGCGGCCTGCGGCTGGAACGTCATCGGTCCACTCGACGGCCACGACGTGGCCGCCGTCGACGCGGCCATCACGCAGGCCACGGCATCGGCAACCCAACCCACGCTGGTGATCTGCAAGACGACGATCGGCAAGGGTTCGCCGAACCGTTCCGGCACCGCCAAGGCGCATGGCGAAGCCCTCGGCGCCGACGAGATCCAGCTGACGCGTGCCGCGCTGGGCTGGACTCACGAGCCGTTCGTCATCCCTGAGGCGGCCTACGTGGCGTGGGATGCGAAGGCCGCCGGCGAGGCCGCCGAATCGGCCTGGGGCGAGCGCTTCTCGGCCTACCAGGCGGCGCACCCGGCGCTGGCCGCCGAATTCCAACGCCGCATGCACGGCGACCTGCCAGCAGGCTTTGCGCAGACCGCCGTCGATGCGGTGATCGCCGCCCACGAGCAGGCTGCGACGGTGCCCAGCCGCAAGGCCAGCCAGCTGGCGCTGGAAGCGTTCACGAAGGCGCTGCCCGAACTGCTCGGCGGCAGCGCCGACCTGACCGGCAGCAACCTGACCAACACCGCGTCGACCCCGGCGCTGCGCTTCAGCGCCGACGGCGCGCCGCTGCCCGGCGCCGACGGCCGCCCGGGCCGGCACATCAACTACGGCGTGCGCGAATTCGGCATGGCCGCGGTGATGAACGGCATCGCCCTGCACGGCGGCTTCATCCCCTACGGCGGCACCTTCCTGACCTTCAGCGACTACAGCCGCAACGCCATCCGCATGGCCGCGCTGATGAAGCGCCGGGTGATCCATGTCTTCACCCACGACAGCATCGGCCTGGGCGAAGACGGGCCGACGCACCAGAGCGTCGAACATGCCGCCAGCCTGCGTCTGATGCCCGGCCTGGACGTCTGGCGCCCCGCCGACACCGCGGAAACGGCGGTGGCCTGGACCCTGGCCATCGCCAACCGCACCCGGCCGAGCGCGCTGCTGCTGTCGCGCCAGAACCTGCCGTACCTGCCCAAGGCCTCGTCCGACCTGGCGCCGGATGCCAGCGGCGTCGACGCCATCGGCAAGGGCGCCTACGTGCTCGCCGAACCGAGCGAGGTCGGACTGAAGAAGAAGGCCCAGGCGGTGATCATCGCCACCGGCAGCGAGGTCCATCTGGCGCTGCAGGCGCAAAGTGCGCTGGCGCTGCGCAAGATCGCCGTGCGCGTGGTCAGCATGCCCAGCACGACGGTCTTCGACCGCCAGAGCGTGGCCTACAAGAACAGTGTGTTGCCGCCCCGCCTGCCGCGTGTCGCGGTCGAGGCCGGCGTCACCGGCGGCTGGTGGAAGTACGGCTGCGCCGCGGTGCTCGGCATCGACACCTTCGGCGAAAGCGCCCCGGCGCCGCAGCTCTTCAAGCATTTCCACTTCACGGCCGAGAACCTGGCCGATGTGGTGCGCAAGGTCCTGTCCACTTAGTTTCGAAGGAGCCACGTCATGGCGATCAATGTAGGCATCAACGGTTTCGGCCGCATCGGGCGGATGGTGTTCCGCGCCGCCGTCCAGAACTTCCCCGAGATCCGCATCGTCGGCATCAACGACCTGCTGGAGCCCGAGTACCTGGCCTACATGCTGCAGTACGACAGCGTGCACGGGCGCTTCAAGGGCGACATCGCGGTCGACGGCAACACCCTCATCGTCAACGGCAACCGCATCCGCCTGACCGCCGAACGCGACCCGGCGGCTTTGAAGTGGGGCGATGTCGGTGCCGACGTGGTGGTCGAAGCCACCGGCCTGTTCCTGACCAAGGACACCTGCCAGAAGCACATCGACGCCGGCGCGAAGAAGGTCATCCAGACCGCGCCGAGCAAGGACGACACGCCGATGTTCGTCTACGGCGTCAACGACAAGAGCTACGCCGGGCAGACGATCGTCAGCAACGCCAGCTGCACCACCAACTGCCTGGCCCCGGTGGCCAAGGTGCTGAACGACAGCTTCGGCATCAAGCGCGGTTTGATGACCACCGTGCACGCCACCACGGCGACGCAGAAGACGGTCGACGGCCCGAGCAACAAGGACTGGCGCGGCGGCCGCGGCATCCTCGAGAACATCATCCCGAGCAGCACCGGCGCGGCCAAGGCGGTGGGCGTGGACATTCCCGAGCTGAACAAGAAGCTCACCGGGATGAGCTTTCGCGTGCCGACCAGCGACGTGAGCGTCATCGACCTGAC
>JANMAP010000102.1:0-5159 GCA_031359905.1 Burkholderiales bacterium
GTCGCACAGCGGCTGCGGGCGCTCGTCGGGGTGCTGCTGGGCGGCGCGAAACCAGTCGTCGGCGTCACCGGTGAGCTCGATGTCGCGCACGAAGCCGAGCACCTTCTCGCCGCGCTGCCAGCGCAGGTCCTTCGGTTCGCAGGCCATCAGCCGGTGGCCGCGGGCGGCGGCCTCGCGCATCATCGCGAAGGTGCTGTCCTTGTAGGTCTTGAACGACTCCAGCGGGTCGGCAACGAACAGCAGCTTCATGACTCTCTCCAGGCGGCGGGCAGCGACTGTCGCACATGCCGATGACGGCTGGCCGCGCGCGCCTGTGCCATCGCCATCGCCATCGCCTGCACCGTCGCCGTCTCCGTTGCTGTCACCCGCGCCGACGCTGGCGCTGCACCGTCAGCGCTGGACCAAGTCCAAGCCGGCGTCCGGCCGCTACAGCTACAGCTTGCCGACGTAGACCACCGGGCCGGTCGGCTTGCCGGTCGGCGAACCGCCGGGCGGCTCGTCGCTGACCGCCATGTGGTCGATGCCCTGCAGCAGCGCGCGCGACAGCTTCTCGCGCGGCAGCACGGTCACCCCGTCGGCCTTCAGCAGGCCCATCGAAGTCGGCCCGCCCTTGCCCTCGGCCGGCGCCCACCAGAGTTCGAGCACGCGGTCGGCCTGCAGCGCCACCGGGGTCAGCGGGCGGGCCACCAGGGCGCGGCCGTCACCGCTGAAACTGGCCACGAAACTGCCGCTGGCAGCCGGCAGGCTGCCGGTGGCCTGCAGCACGACCACCACCGGTGCCTGGGCTGGCGGCGGGCTGGCCAGCAGCACCGCGAAACCCAGCGCGGCGATGGTGGCGAAGCCGGCCAGACCGCGCCACAGCGCCAGGCGACTCCACCAGGACACGGCCGCCGGGGCCGCTGCAACCGCTGCGGCTGGAGCAGCCGGCCAGAGCCGGCTTTCGATGCGGCGCCAGACCGTCGACGGCGGCGTGGCGGGCGGCAGCACGCTGGTCAGCGGCATCAGGCGGGCCTGCCAGTCGGCGACCGCGCGCTGCAGCGCCGGATGGCTGGGCAGCAGGGTCTCCAAGCGGGTGCGGGCGCGGCCGCGCAAGGTGCCGGCCACGTACTGCGACGCCAGGGCGTCGGCCAGCGACAGTCTTCCGTAATCCATGATCAGATCGCTTTCTGCGTGTCGTGGTTGTCGCGCATCGCACTGCGGTCCAGGCAGCCCTTGAGCGTGAGCAGCGCGCGGCGCACCCAGCTCTTCACGGTACCCAGCGGCTCCTGCAGATGCTCGGCGACTTCGGCATGCGACAGGCCGTCGAAGAAGGCCAGCGCCACGCTCTGCCGTTGCGGCGGGCTCAGGCGCTCCAGGCATTGGCCCAGCTCACGCGCATCGCTGGCGCGGCCGAGCAACTCCAGCGGGCCGGGGGCTGCGTCGGCCAGCGCGTCGTTCGGGTCCGGGCGCTCGTCGTCGTCATCGCGGCTGATGCTTTCCAGGCGCGGCTGGGCAGCGGCGCGGCGCAGGCTGTCGATGGCCCGGTTGCGCGCGATGTGCGTCAGCCAGGTCAGCGGCTGGCTGCGTGCGGCGTCGAAGGTGGCCGCCGCTTTCCACACCGAGACGTAGATCTCCTGCAGCAGGTCTTCGGCCTGCGCGCGATCGCGCTGGATGCGCAGGATCACGGCGTACAGATGGCCGCTGGTGCGCTCGTACAGCCGCGCGAAGGCGCCGCGGTCGCCCAGCCCGGCGCGGGCCAGCAGCTGCGACAGTTCGCGGCTGCGTTCGGGCCAGTCTTGCTCTTCGACTCTCATGCTCGATTCCTATGCTCGATCCCTACAATCCCGGCGATGCCGCTGGAACACGAATACGTTCTCACCCTCGCCTGCGCCGACGCCAAGGGCATCGTGCACGCCGTTTCGGGCCTGCTTTACCAGGCCGGCTGCAACATCATCGACTCGCAGCAGTTCGGCGACCTGGAGGGTGAACCCGCCACCGGATTGTTCTTCATGCGCGTGCATTTCCAAGCGCCGCCGCAATTGGCCGATGCGCCGACGCTGCAGGCGCTGTTCCAGCACACCCGCCAGCAGTTCGGCATGCAGGTGCACTTCCACGCGCTGGCGACCCGGCCGCGGGTGTTGTTGATGGTCAGCCAGCACGGGCATTGCCTGAACGACCTGCTGTTCCGCTGGAAGAGCGGCTCGCTGGCGGTCGACATCCCGGCGATCGTCTCCAACCACACGGCGTTTGCCGAACTGGCGGCGAGCTACGGCATCGCGTTCCACCACCTGCCGCTGGTCGGCGGCAGCGACGCGGCGACCAAGCGCGCGCAAGAGCAGCAGATCGAAGCCCTGGTCGATCGCGAGCGCATCGACGTGGTGGTGCTGGCGCGCTACATGCAGATCCTGAGCCCCGAGTTCTGCCGCGCGCTGGCCGGCCGGGCGATCAACATCCACCACAGTTTCCTGCCCAGCTTCAAGGGCGCGCGGCCGTACTACCAGGCCCATGCGCGCGGCGTCAAGCTGATCGGCGCGACCGCGCATTACGTCACCCCCGACCTCGATGAGGGCCCGATCATCGAGCAGGACGTCCAGCGCGTCGACCACACGCTGTCGGCCGAGGACTTCACCGCGGCCGGTCGCGACATCGAATGCATGGTGCTGGCACGCGCGGTGCGCTGGCATGTCGAGCACCGGGTGCTGATCAATGGCCACAAATGCGTGGTCTTCCGCTGACGCGGGCCCGCCACGCGTCGCCACGCCCTGACGGCCATGCCCCGACCCAAGCTTCCGCCGGCCGTGCTCGCAGGCTCGGCCGACGCGGTCGAAGCCGAGTTCTACAAAGCGCTGCAGCGCGGTGACATCGAGCGCCTGATGGCCGTCTGGGCCGACGACGACGAGATCGTCTGCGTCCACCCGGGCGGGCCGCGGGTGATCGGCGCGGCGGCGATCCGCGCCAGCTTCGAGGCCATCTTCAGCGGTGCCAGTGGCGTGCCGGTGCAGATCGAGCAGGTGCACCGTCTGGAATGGCCGGGCGGCGCGCTGCACCACCTGGTCGAGCGCATCGAGGTCGCCGGCAAGGACGGGCTGCAGACCGCCTGGGTGCTGTCGACCAACGTCTTCATCGAAGGCCCGCTGGGCTGGCGGCTGGCGGCGCACCACGCCAGCGTCGGCAGCCCGCACGACCTGCCGACGCTGGGCGACGACGACGCCCCGTCGACGCTGCACTAGGGCGGCCCGTGCTGGCACCCGCGCAGGCCGGCGCCGGCTTCGGCCACGAGTACCGCGCACCGCTGTGGCTGCCGGGCGGCAACCTGCAGACGATCTGGGCCGCGACGCGGTCACTGCGCCACCCGCTGACGACGGTGCCGCGGTTCCTGCGCGAACGCTGGACAGCGCCCGACGGCGACTTCATCGACGTCGACCACCTGGCCGGCAGCGCCGCCGACGCGCCGCGGCTGGTGCTGTTCCACGGCTTGGAGGGCAGCACGCAGAGCCAGTACGCGCTGGCGTTCGCGCATGTCGCCGAGCAGCGTGGCTGGGCCTACAGCGTGCCGCATTTCCGTGGCTGCTCGGGGGAGCTCAACCGCGCCCCGCGCGCCTACCACTCGGGCGACTTCGAGGAGATCGGCTGGATCCTGCAGCGCCTGCGCGCCGCCAGCAGCAGGCCGCTGCGGGTGGTCGGCATTTCGCTCGGCGGCAACGCGCTGCTGCGCTGGGCCGAGGAAAGCGGCGACAGCGCTGCGGCCACGGCCGGCGCCGTCGCCGCGGTGTCGTCGCCGGTCGACTTGGCCGCCGCCGGCATGGCCATCGACCGCGGCTTCAACTGGCTGGTCTATTCGCGGATGTTCCTGGCGACCATGAAGCCCAAGGCGCTGGCCAAGTGGCAGCAGCACCCCGGCCTGTTCGACCGCGACAAGGTGCTTGCCGCGCGCACGCTGTTCGATTTCGACAACGTCTTCACCGCGCCGCTGCACGGCTACAAGGACACGCCGGACTACTGGGCGCGGGCCTCGGCCAAGCCGCATCTGGCGCGCATCCGCATCCCGGCGCTGCTGCTCAACGCGCGCAACGACCCCTTCGTGCCGGCCGCGTCGCTGCCCGGCGCCAGCCAGGTCGGGCGCTGCGTCACGCTGTGGCAGCCGCCGCACGGCGGGCATGTCGGCTTTCCGCACGGCGGCTATCCGAGCCACGTGCTGGCCATGCCGCAGGCCGTCAGCGACTGGCTGGCCGTGCACGGCGGCTAGCCCGGGTGTACCTTCGGTGGCATGGACGAGATCGTCGAAGCCGCGCTGCGCAAGTGGCCCAACGTGCCCCACTGCCACGGCTGGCTGGCGCTGGACGCCCGCGGCGACTGGTACATGCGCGACGACCGCGTGCAGACCGCCGGCCCGTTCCCGCGCGTCAAGGGCAGCCGCATCGTGCACGACAAGCTGCTCGGCTTCATCGGCCGCAACTACACCTGCGACGAGCACGGCGCTTGGTTCTTCCAGAACGGGCCGCAGCGTGTGTACGTCGAACTCGAGGCCGCGCCGTGGGTCTGGCGGCTGGACGGCGACGCAACGCGCGGCATCACCGTGCAGGCCCACACCGGCACGCCGGCCATCGCGCAGGGCGCCTGGCTCGACGAGCGAGGCCGGCTGTTCCTGGCCACCAGCCTGGGTTTCGGCCTGGTCCACAGCATGGACATGGGCATCGCCGCCGAGGCCATCGAGGCCGGGCAATGGGTGCCGGGGGAGATGCTGTTTGCCACGATGCCACCGCACTTCAACTACCTGCTCAGGCCCGTGCCGGAGACCGCGGCCTGATGTGGTTTTTGAAGCGCAGGGCGAATGCAGGGGCGGAGAAGACCTCACCCCACGGCTTACGCGTCTGGCCGGGGGCCGGATGCGCCGGGCTGGCCGCGCGAGTGCGGGGTGTGACGCATTGCGCGGCGGCCGATACGGCGAGAGCAGGCCGCAGCAGCCGACGCCGCAGCATCAGCGCGCCGGCCGCGCGGCGCGCGATCACTTGGCGGCGCTGGCGGCCGGGGCGGCAGTGGTGGCGGAAGCAGCAGGCGCAGCCGGGGCGGCAGGCTCTGCGAATTTCGCACCGCTCTGGTTGGCCATGTAGACCACGGCGCGTCCGATCTCGGTGTCGTTGTATTCGCCGCCGCCTTGCGCGCTCATCGCATTCTTGCCC
>JANMAP010000108.1:0-7456 GCA_031359905.1 Burkholderiales bacterium
CTTGATCGACGACCAGGGCGATGCGCCGGTGCCGCCATCGTGGCCGGCGATGACCACGTGGTCGGCCTTGCACTTGGTGACGCCGGCGGCGATGGTGCCGACGCCGACTTCCGATACCAGCTTGACGCTGACGCTGGCCCGCGGGTTGGCGTTCTTCAGGTCGTGGATCAGCTGCGCCAGATCCTCGATCGAGTAGATGTCGTGGTGCGGAGGCGGGCTGATCAGGCCGACACCCGGAACGCTGTAGCGCAGCATGCCGATGTACTCGCTGACCTTGCCGCCGGGCAGCTGGCCGCCTTCGCCGGGCTTGGCGCCCTGGGCCATCTTGATCTGGATCTGGTCGGCACTCACCAGGTATTCGGTGGTCACGCCGAAGCGGCCCGATGCCACCTGCTTGATCCTGCTGCGCAGGCTGTCGCCGTCCTGCAGCACGTAGTCGCTCTCGATGACCTTGGCACCGATGACGTCGCTGACCTTGGTACCGGCGGTGATGGCGATGCCCTTCAGTTCGTTGCGGTAGCGCGCCGGGTCCTCGCCGCCTTCGCCGGTGTTGCTCTTGCCGCCGATGCGGTTCATGGCGATGGCCAGCGTGGTGTGCGCCTCGGTGCTGATCGAGCCCAGGCTCATCGCCCCGGTGGCGAAGCGCTTGACGATCTCGGCCGCCGGTTCGACCTCGTCGACCGGGATGGCCTTGCTCGGGTCGACCTTGAACTCGAACAGGCCGCGCAGCGTCATGTGGCGCTTGCTCTGGTCGTTGATCAGCTGGGCGTATTCCTTGTAGGTGTCCCAGCGGTTGGCACGCGTGCTGTGCTGCAGCTTGGCAATCGCGTCGGGCGTCCACATGTGCTCTTCGCCGCGCACGCGCCAGGCGTATTCGCCCCCTGCATCCAGCATGCGGGCCAGCACCGGGTCGCTGCCGAAGGCCGCCTGGTGCATGCGCAGCGCTTCCTCGGCGACCTCGAACACGCCGATGCCGCCGACCTGCGACGCCGTGCCGCGGAAGTACTTGTCGACGAAGCCCTTTTCCAGGCCGATGGCCTCGAACAACTGCGCCCCGCAATACGACATGTAGGTGCTGACACCCATCTTCGACATGATCTTCGACAGACCCTTGCCGATCGCCTTGACGTAGTTGTAGACCGCCTTGTCGGCGGTCATCGCGCCGGGCAGCGAACTGTGCAGCTCGACCAGCGTCTCCATCGCCAGGTACGGATGCACGGCCTCGGCGCCGTAGCCGGCGAGCACCGCGAAGTGGTGCACCTCGCGCGCCGAACCGGTCTCGACGACCAGCCCGGCGGTGGTCCGCAGGCCCTCGCGCACCAGGTGGTGGTGGACTGCCGACAACGCGAGCAGCGCGGGAATCGCGACCTGCTTGCGCCGCATGCCGCGGTCGGTGAGGATCAAGATGTTGTGGCCGGTCTTCAACGCGTCGACCGCCTCGGCGCACAGCGATGCGAGCTTGGCTTCGATGCCTTCGCGGCCCCAGGCCAGCGGGTAGGTCACGTCGAGCTCGTGGCTCTTGAACTTGCCGCCGGTGCGCTTTTCGATCGCCCGCAGACGCGCCATGTCGTCGAAGTCGAGGATCGGCTGGGTGACTTCCAGCCGCATCGGCGGGTTCACCGCGTTGATGTCGAGCAGGTTCGGCTTCGGCCCGATGAAGCTGTTCAGCGACATCACGATGGCCTCGCGGATCGGGTCGATCGGCGGATTCGTGACCTGCGCGAAGAGCTGCTTGAAGTAGTAGTACAGCGGCTTGTTCTTGTCCGACAGCACGGCCAGCGGGCTGTCGTTGCCCATCGAGCCGGTGCCTTCCTCGCCCAGCGCGGCCATCGGGCTGATCAGGAACTTTAGGTCCTCCTGCGTGTAGCCGAAGGCCTGCTGGCGGTCGAGCAGGCTGTCGTTGAACTGCCGCGGCTCGGCCACGGCCTCGATCGAATCGAGCCGGATGCGCACGTTGTCGATCCACTGCCGGTACGGCCGCGCGTTGGCGTACTGATTCTTCAGCTCTTCGTCGTCGACGATGCGGCCCTGTTCGAGGTCGATCAGGAACATCTTGCCCGGCTGCAGGCGCCACTTCTTGACGATGCGGTTCTCGGGGATCGGCAGCACGCCGGATTCGCTGGCCATCACCACCAGGTCGTCGTCGGTGACGATGTATCTCGCAGGCCGCAGTCCGTTTCTGTCGAGCGTGGCGCCGATCTGCTTGCCATCGGTGAAGACCATCGCCGCCGGGCCGTCCCAGGGTTCGAGCATCGCGGCGTGGTATTCGTAGAACGCGCGCCGGCGCAGGTCCATCAGTTCGTGGTTCTCCCAGGCCTCGGGGATCATCATCATCGCCGCGTGGGCCAGCGGGTAGCCGCTCATCGTCAGCAGTTCGAGCGCGTTGTCGAAGGTCGCGGTGTCGCTCTGGCCCTCGAAGCTGATCGGGTAGAGCTTCTTCAGGTCGTCGCCGAGCACCGGCGACTTCATCACCCCTTCACGCGCGCGCATCCAGTTGAAGTTGCCCTTGACGGTGTTGATCTCGCCGTTGTGCGCCACCATCCGGTAGGGGTGGGCCAGCGGCCACTCCGGAAACGTGTTGGTCGAGAAGCGCTGGTGCACCAGCGCCAGCGCCGAGACCACCCGCGGGTCGGCCAGATCCTTGAAGTACACGCCGACCTGGTCGGCCAGCAGCAGGCCCTTGTAGATGACGGTGCGGCAGCTCATGCTGGGCACGTAGTACTCGCGGCTGTGCGTCAGCTTCAGGGCCTGGATGGCTGCACTCGCGGTCTTGCGGATCACGTAGAGCTTGCGCTCGAGTGCATCCGGCACGATGACGTCGGTGCCGCGGCCGATGAAGATCTGGCGAATCACCGGTTCCTTGGCGCGCACGGCGGGCGACATCGGCATCTCGCGGTCCACCGGCACGTCGCGCCAGCCGATCAGCACCTGGCCTTCGGCCTTCACCGCGCGTTCGAGTTCCTGTTCGCAGGCCAGCCGCGACGCATGTTCCTTGGGCAGGAAGATCATGCCCACGCCGTATTCGCCGGGCGGCGGCAGCTCGATGCCCACGCGACCATCGGGCGCCTTCCCGTGCGCGGCGAGTTCGGCGCGGTAGAACTCGTCGGGCAGCTGGATGAGGATGCCGGCGCCGTCGCCCATCAGCTTGTCGGCGCCGACCGCGCCACGGTGGTCGAGGTTTTCCAGGATCTTCAGACCCTGCTCGACGATGGCGTGCGCCTTGTTGCCCTTGATGTGGGCGACGAAGCCCACGCCGCAGGCGTCGTGTTCTTGCGCGGGGTCGTACAGCCCGCGGTCAGCGGCGTCGCGCAGGACAGCATCGGCCGCCTGCAATGCAGTCGCCGGCTCGAGCGGCGTGGCGGGCAGGGGGATGGGGTGGGTCATGGCGATCTCCGGGCGGGACGGACAAAAAGAGCCCGAACTTATCGCAGTGCAGCAGGCCGGGCAAGCCGAATAAATGGGGTCAGACTCCAAATGATTTGGTTATCGAACGTCCGTCGATTAAATGGGGACAGTCTCGTTGAGCTGGCAACGGGAGCCTTCACGCATTCCGTGTGCCAGGCGTGGCCCGGCAGGCTGCGGCACCGCTCAAACCGCGGCGCGCCGCGGCCGGCCCGGGCGACGGGCCTGCATGGGCCGGCGGATCCTGGCGCCCAGTGCGGCCACGAACACGGCCGACCCGAGCGCCCACCCGCCCCAGGCGGCGCGGCGCAGCGACTCGGCCGTGCTGGCAGGCAGCCCGGCGGCGAGCAAGCTGCGGTAAGCGGCCTCGCGCTCGAAAGGCGTGTTGCCGAGTTGCCAGTATTCGGGCAGGTCGACCAGCAGTGGGTCCGCGCGGCTGCCCAGGCGCAGGTGGGCACTGGTCACCCCGGGATCTGCCGCCGCCCCGTCGACGAGCAACAGCACCTGTCGCAGGGTGGCGCCCGGCTCCACGACCGCGCAGCGAAACCGGCCTTCCCACAGCGTGCCGGTCAGGCCGTGCCGGCGGTTGTAGGCGCTCACATAACGGCGGCCGACCACCTGGACGAAGCGGCTCAGCGCCGCGCTGTCGGGCGGCGTGGCCAGCAGTTGCATCTCGTCGTCGAGCAGCGCCCAGGCGTGCAGCCGGACGCCCGTGGCGGCGGCGGCCTCGCGCAGCGCGGCCAGACCGGCCTGGCGATCGGGCTGGTCGACGAACACCCGGCGCCCCGGGTGACCACGCTGGATCAGGTAATGCGCGTGATCCGGCACGACAAGGCGGGGCAGGCGGGCCATGGCCGTCGACGGGTTTTCAGTCGGCGAAGACGCGCCGACCGGTCAGCCGGTGATGTTCGCGCAAGGCGTAGCGGTCGGTCATGCCGGCGATGTAGTCGGCCACCGCCCGGGCGCGGTCTGGGCGGCTGGCGTATTCGGCGGGCATCTCGGCGGGGCGCGCGCTGTAGGCGGCAAACAACTCGGTGACGACCTGTCCCGCCAGCGCCGTGGTCTGCATCACCTGCGGATGGCGGTACAGCGCGCTGAACAGGAAGCGCTTGAGTTCGGCCGACTGGGCGCGCATCGGCGGGCTGAACACCAACAGCGGCGGCAGCTGGCGAACGGCATCGGCGTCGGCTGGCGGATGACCATCGGCCGCCTGCGCGATGGCCAGCACGGTGCTGTCGATCAGATCGCTCATCTGTGCCGACAGCATGCGGCGCAGGGTCTCGAACAGCAGCCGCCGCCCGGGCTGCCCGGCCAGCGCCGGATAGGCTGCGAGCACCGCGCGCTGCCAGCCGGCGACCAGCGGCACCGCCTCGAGCTGGGCCAGGCTGATGAGCCCCGAGCGCACCCCGTCGTCGACGTCGTGCGCGTTGTAGGCCATCTCGTCGGCCAGATTGACGAGCTGCGCCTCCAGACTCGGCTGGCCACCGGCGATGAAGCGCAGCGCCGGGCCGTCGGGCTCGGCCTGCAGCAGGCGCTCGGCATGCCGGCGCGAGCAGTGCTTGAGGATGCCTTCGCGGGTCTCGAAGCACAGGTTCAGGCCGTCGAAGGCCGGATAGCGTGCTTCCAGCGTGTCGACCACGCGCAGGCTCTGCAGGTTGTGCTCGAAGCCGCCGTGCTCGGCCATGCACTCGTGCAGGGCGTCCTGCCCGGCATGGCCGAACGGCGTGTGGCCGAGGTCGTGCGCCAGCGCGATGGCCTCGACCAGGTCTTCGTTCAGGCGCAGCGCGCGCGCCGCCGAGCGGCCGAGCTGGGCGACTTCCAGCGAATGGGTCAGCCGGGTGCGGAAGAGGTCGCCTTCGTGGTTGATGAAGACCTGCGTCTTGTAGACCAGGCGGCGGAAGGCGGTGCTGTGGACGATGCGGTCGCGGTCGCGCTGGTGTTCGTTGCGCGGCGGCGCCGCGGCTTCGGCATGGCGCCTGCCGCGTGTGCGGCGCGGGTCGCTGGCCCAAGGGGCGAGCGCGTCGAGATTCACGAACGCGCCGCGCCGTCAGGGCCGCTGTGGCGTTCGCTGTGGTGTTCAAGCACCCGGCGGACCACCGCATCGGGTGCCGCCCGCAGCGCCGCGCGCCCGGGCCCGTCGATGACGACGAAGCGGATCTCGCCGGCGTCGGCCTTCTTGTCCAGGCGCATCAATTCGAGCCAGCGATCGCCGGCCATCACCGGCGCCCGCACCGGCAGGCCGGCGGCTTCGATCAGGCCGCGCAGGCGGGCCACGAAAGCCGCATCGACCAGGCCGAGTTCGGCCGACAGCGCGCCGGCCAGCACCATGCCGCAGCCCACCGCTTCGCCGTGCAGCCATTGGCCGTAGCCGAGCCCGGCTTCGATCGCGTGGCCGAAGGTGTGGCCGAAGTTGAGGATCGCGCGCAGGCCGCTCTCGCGTTCGTCCTGGCCGACGACGGCGGCCTTGATCTCGCAGGAACGCCGCACGGCGTGGGCCAGCGCGTCGTGGTCACCCGCCCGCAGCGCGGGCAGGTGGGCCTCGATCCAGTCGAGGAAGGCCATGTCGGCGATCGGCCCGTACTTGATGATCTCGGCCAGGCCGGCTGACAGCTCGCGCGCCGGCAGCGTGTCGAGCGTGGCCAGATCGCAGACCACGCGCTCGGGCTGGTAGAAGGCGCCGATCATGTTCTTGCCGCGCGGATGGTTGATCGCCGTCTTGCCGCCGACCGACGAATCGACCTGCGCCAGCAGCGTCGTCGGCACCTGCACGAAGGGCACGCCGCGCATGTAGCTGGCGGCGGCGAAGCCGGTGATGTCGCCGACCACGCCGCCGCCGAGCGCGAACAGCACGGTCTTGCGGTCGCAGCCTTCGGCCAGCAGGTGGTCGAAGATCAGGTTCAGCGTGGTCCAGTCCTTGTGCGCCTCGCCGTCGGGCAGATGCACGCTGCTGATGCGGCGGAAGTGCGGCGCCAGCGCGGCACGCAGCGGCGCCTCGTACAACGGTGCCACCGTCGTGTTGCTGACGATCACGGCCTGCGACGCGCGGGGCAGGCCGATCCAGGACTCGGGCCGCTGCAGCAGCCCGGCGGCGATGTGGATGTCGTAGTGCCGGGTGCCGGTGGTGACGGCGACCACAGCCGGCAGGGCGGAGGGCATGCGCCGGAGTTTACGGTTCATGCGCAGGCCGCCCGCGGGCCGCCGCCGCCTTCAGCTGCTGCTCGACGGGGTGTCGACCACCGAGGGCACCTGCCCCGGATCGACCAGACCGGCCAGTTCCAGCTGCATCAGCACCATGCCCAGCAGCGCGTGGACCGACGGCCTCGAGGTCTCGACGACGAAGTGCGCGGTCCGCCGGTACAGCGGGTCGCGTTCGCGGAACAGTTCGCGCAGCCGGCGCAGCGGATCGGCCACCTGCAGCAGCGGCCGCTGGCTGTCGTTGCGCAGCCGGCGTTGCAGCTCTTCGGGGGTCGAACGCAAATAGAACACGTGGCTGCGCGAGTGCAGCGCGTCGCGGTTCGACGGCCGCAACACCGCGCCGCCGCCGGTGGCCAGCACCGTGCCCGGCTGGCCGCTGAGGGCATCGATGACCTCCTGCTCGATGTCGCGGAAGGCCGGCTCGCCGTGGGTCTCGAAGTAATCGCGGATCGGCATGCCGATGCGGCGTTCGATCTCGACGTCGCTGTCGACGAGGCGCAACCCCAGTTGTCTCGCGAGATGGCGCCCGACCGTGGATTTGCCACAGCCGGGCATGCCGACCAGGGACAGACCCAGCGTGCTACTTCGTGCAGAGGCTGGCAGAGGCACGGCCATCGGGCGTGGTCACCACGACGCGCGGATTCCCGTCAGTTTTGCCGTAGGGGCTGTCGGCGAACGGCGGGGTCCCGTCCAACTGGGTCGGCTCTATGGGGACAAGCAGGGTCCCTGAGAAGCTGGCGCGACCTTCTGTTCCCGAGACGCCGGTGGCCGCCACGGTAAGCTTGTAGTCGTCCCAGCCCGCGACGTTTTGGGGGTAGGTCATTCGCAAGACCATTCGACCGTTACTGTCGGTACGGCT
>JANMAP010000141.1:0-5096 GCA_031359905.1 Burkholderiales bacterium
GAGTTCGATCCTGGTGTCGGGGATCAGCCTGTCCTTGATGGCCTCGCGCAGTTGCGCTTCCATCAGGTCCAGGTCCTGGTTGGTCAGCGACCGCACATCGGCCACCGCCGTGGCCGCGGCGGGGATCACGTTGCGCGAATCGCCCGACTGGGCCACCGTCCAGTTGATGCGCAGGCCCTTGGCCGGGTCGCCGAAAGCCCGGGTCTTGAGGATCTGGTGGGCCAGCTCGTACAGCGCGTTGCGCCCGGCGGCCAGCGCAGGATATCCACGATGGCGCCACGTCGGCCATGACGCCGACCCTAGAATTCGCGGCTGATTGCGTTTCATCGCGCGCTACCGCGCCCGAAAGCCGCCCATGGACACCCGCACCTCCCCGATCCGCCTGCGTCTGTCGCAACTGCAGGAGCAGCTCGCCCGCGAAGGCCTGCACGCGCTGCTGGTGCCGTCCAGCGACCCGCACCTGAGCGAATACCTGCCCGGCCGCTGGCAGGGTCGGCAGTGGCTGTCGGGCTTCACCGGGTCGATGGCCACGCTGGTGGTGACGGTCGATGGCGCGGCGCTGTTCGCCGACAGCCGCTACTGGGTGCAGGCCGAGGCCGAACTCGCCGGCACCGGCATCGCATTGGAAAAGATTCCGACCGGCACGTCGGCCGCCCATGTCGACTGGCTGGCGCAGCACACACCGCGCGGCGCCACGGTGGCGGTCGACGGCCAGGTGCTGGGCCTGGCCGCGGCGCAGGCGCTGCAGGCCGCGCTGGCCGCCGCCGGCGTGGCCCTGCGCACCGACCTCGACCTGCTCGACGCCCTGTGGCCCGACCGCCCTGCCCTGCCCACCCAGCCAGTCTACGAGCACGCCGCGCCGCACGCGCCGCTGCCGCGCACGGCCAAGCTGGCGGCGGTGCGCGAGGCCATGGCCCGCCATGGCGCCACCCACCACTTCGTCTCGACGGTCGACGACATCGCCTGGATCACCAACCTGCGCGGCAGCGACGTCACCTACAACCCGGTGTTCCTGGCCCACCTGCTGGTCGATCTGCGCGGTGCGACGCTGTTCGTCGGCGAAGGCAAGGTCGACGCCGCGCTGGCCGCGCGGCTGGCCGCCGACGGCTTGCAAATGGCGCCTTACGCCGCCGCCGGTGATGCGCTGGCCGCGCTGGGCGCCGGCGACACGCTGCTGATCGACCCCAAGCGCATCACCTTCGGCCTGCGCCAGCGCGTGGCCGCGGCCTGCCGCGTCGTCGAGGCCATCAACCCCAGCACGCTGCTGAAGAGCCGCAAGAGCGCGCAGGAAGCCGCCTTCGTGCGCGAGGCGATGGCCGAGGACGGCGCGGCGATGTGCGAGTTCTACGCCTGGTTCGAGGCTGCCATAGCGCAGCAGCAGGCGGGGCTGACGCCCGCGGGCGAGCACATCACCGAGCTGACCGTCGACGAACGCCTGAGCGCCGAACGCGCGAAGCGCGCCGGCTTCGTCGGCCTGAGCTTCAACGTCATCGCCGGCTTCGGGCCGAACGGCGCGATGCCGCATTACCGGGCCAGCGAGGAATCGCACGCCGTCATCGGCGTGCAGCCGGGCGAAGGCAGCCTGCTGCTGATCGACAGCGGCGGACAGTACCTCGGCGGCACCACCGACATCACCCGCGTCTGGCCGATCGGCACGCTCAGCGCAGCGATGCGCCGCGACTACACCCTGGTGCTGAAGGGCACGCTGGCGCTGTCGCGGGCGCGCTTTCCGCGCGGCACCTTGAGCCCGATGCTCGACAGCATCGCGCGCGCGCCGCTGTGGGACCAGGGTATCGAGTTCGGCCACGGCACCGGCCACGGCGTGGGCTACTTCCTCAACGTCCACGAAGGCCCGCAGAGCATCAGCAAGGCCATTCCCGACGCGAACATGGCGATGGAGCCGGGGATGATCACCAGCATCGAGCCCGGGGTCTACCGGCCCGGCCAGTGGGGCGTGCGCATCGAGAACCTGGTGCTCAACGTGCCCGCCGCCACCGACGGCGCGTTCGGCGAGTTCCTCGAATTCGAGACGCTGACGCTGTGCCCGATCGACACGCGCTGCATCGACAGGGGCTTGATGCGCGCCGACGAGATCGCCTGGCTCAATGCGTACCACGCGACGGTCCGCGAGCGCCTGGCGCCGCGGGTCGGCGGCGCGGCGCTGGCCTGGTTGAACGAGCGCACCCAGCCGATCTGAGAGGCTGAGCCCACGCGCCCCACGCCAGGTTGAACGCACTCGGCATCGACCTCGGCGGCACGAAGATCGCTGCCGTCCTGCTGGGCCCGGATGGCCACACCCTGTGGCAGCAACGCGTGGCCACACCGGCGGGCGACTACGACGCCACGCTGCGCGCCGTGGCGGCGCTGGTCGATGCCGCGCGGACGGCAAATGGCGCGGCCATGGTTGTCCCGGCTGCCACGGCCGCGAGCCTCACCACGGTCACCACGGCCACGACAGCCATCGCAGCCGCTGCGCTGCCGAGCATCGGCATCGGCACGCCGGGCACGCGGGCCGCCGACGGGCGCATGAAGAACTGCAACTCGACCTGCCTGAACGGCCGGCCGCTGCACCACGACCTGGAAACCCTGCTCGGCCAGCCGGTGGCCCTGGCCAACGACGCCAATTGCCTGGCGCTGTCAGAAGCCACCGACGGCGCTGGCGCCGGGGCCCATGTGGTCTTCGCCGCCATCCTGGGCACCGGCGTGGGCGCCGGCATCGCTGTCGGCGGGCGGGTGCTGTGCGGGCCCAACGGCCTGGCCGGCGAATGGGGCCACAACCCGCTGCCCTGGGCCCGCGGTGGCGACGATCCGCTGTTCGACTGCTACTGCGGGCAGCGCGGCTGCATCGAGACGCTGCTCAGCGGCACCGGCCTGGCGCGCGACCACGCCGCATTGCACGGCGGATCGCTGCGCGGCGAAGACATCGCCGCCCGCGCAGCCGCCGGCGACGCGGCCTGCGCAGCGACGCTGGAACGCCACGCCCAGCGCCTGGCGCGCGCGCTGGCCGCGGTGATCAACCTGCTCGACCCCGATGTCATCGTCCTCGGCGGCGGTTTGTCGCGCCTGCCGCATCTCTACGACCGCGTGCCGGCGCTGTGGGGCGATTGGGTCTTTGCCGGCGGCCTGCGCGAGCCGGTGCATTCGCGGCTCGTCGCCAGCCTGCATGGCGATGCATCGGGCGTTCGCGGTGCGGCGTGGCTGGGGCGTGCGGCCTCGGCGGGCCGGGCCTGAAGCCGCGGAGCGAACGACCGCCGAGGCTGACGCTCAGGGCGTGAGCGCGCCGCGGATCTCGCCGCCCTTGTTCTCGGCAGTGTGCACGTTGACGTACAGCAACCCGTCGGCATAAGCCTTCATCTGTTCGGACGTCAGCTTGGCGCCCGCGGGCACGGCCCAGACGCCCGGCGAGGTCTGCGTCAACGTCACGATCACCGGCCCGTTGGCGCCCTTGGTCGGCGAGGTGTGGATGTGGGCGGCCATGCCGGTCAGGCCGCTGACCGTGACGCTGCCGCTGACCGCGCCGTCGGCGGCCACCTTGATCGTGCCGCTGCCGCTGGCCGAGGTCTTGACCGGCGGCGATTCCTGATCGCCGCTGAGCCTGACCATGCTGCCGCCGCCGGCCATCATCGTGGATGAGCAAGCCAGGCCGAGGGCCGAGAAGGCCAACGCCGCGAGGGTTTTGGTCGGAAGGAATGAGCGCATGGTGATCTCCAGTGTGGGTTGAATGAAACCTTTTGGACTCTAGCGAGCCCTGCGGCTGTCCGGTGAGACGCTGGGCTCAAATCCTTCGGGAACGCTGTCGCTGCGGGATCGAAGCCCGACTGTCCATCGCAGGCTGCTGATCAGGCCTTGCCATGCTTGCTGATCAACGCCTTGGCGCTGTCGAGCAGCGCCCGGCCCTTGAAGCCGCGCTTGTCCATGTCGGCGACCCATTCGTCGTCGATGGCGCTGGACAGTTTGACGAATTCCTGCGTCTGCTCGGGCGTGAAGGTGTAGATCGTGTTGTTGCGGTCGACCGCGCTCTTGCGGCCGATCGGATCGTTGCCCTGCTGCGTCTTGCCGAGCAACGCACTGGTGGCCATTCCGGAATTTGCGTCGATGACCTTCTTCAGGTCCGGCGCCAGGCTCTCGTACTTCGGCTTGTTCATCGCCATCACGAAAGTCGTGGTGTACAGCGCCGGGCTGCCGGCCGGGAACTCGCTGTGGAACTTGGTCAGCTCATGAACCTTGACCGACGGCACGACTTCCCACGGGATGACGCAGCCGTCGATGGTTCCCTTGCTCAGCGCGTCGGGGATCTGCGGCAGCGGCATGCCCACCGGCGTGGCGCCGAGTGCCGACAGCAGCTTGGTGACCTGGCGCGTCGGTCCGCGCATCTTCAGTCCCTTCAGATCGGCCGCGCTCTTCACCTGCTTGTTGGCGGTGTGGAACATGCCCGGGCCATGCACCTGCAGCGCGATGACCTGGGTTTCCTTGAACTCGTCGGGGCACTGGGTCTGGAAGTATTCCCAGTAGGCTTTCGACGTGGCCTCGGCGTTGTTCATGATGAACGGCAGCTCGAAGACCTCGATGCGCGGGAAGCGGCCGGCCGTGTTGCCAGGCAGCGTCCAGACCACGTCGACGACACCGTCACGCGCCTGGTCGTAGAGCTGCACCGGCGTGCCGCCGAGCTGCATCGCCGGGTAGGCCTCGAACTTGATGCGCCCGCCGCTGTCCTTCTCGACCTTGTCCATCCACGGCTTGTGCATCGTCAACCAGACGTTGGACAAGGGCGCCATGAAGGTGTGGAACTTCAGCGTCACACTCTGCTGCGCCAGCCCGGCCAGATGCGGCACGCCGAGCGCCGCGGCAGTGGTCGTGCCGACGGCGGCTTTCACGAACGATCGTCTTTGCACAGTGGGGTCTCCGAAAGCGGGCAGCGGTCGCCAACTTAACGGCGCGGCGCGCGCGCCGTGGTCACGGTTTACCCTGATGCAACGGCGCTGCGGGACGACGCTGCGGCGCCCCGAGAATGATCGGGCTTTGGATCGATCCGGATGAGGCTGTCGACGATGGTGGGAGGCATGTTGCTTCTGGCCCTGCTGGCGGGCGCAGGCTGG
>JANMAP010000157.1:0-2271 GCA_031359905.1 Burkholderiales bacterium
CGCCCTGCCGGCTCTCGTAAACTGCGGCCCGCCGGCGGCCCCGCCCGCCACCCCCGCCCCCACCGTCTGCTGGAGTTCCCCCACATGAAGGACGCGATCGTCGCTGCCGCCGCAGGATTGCTGGCCACGCTGCCCGCCGCCGCCCAGTTCCAGAAGCCCGAGGACGCCGTCAAGTACCGCAAGGCGGCGTACACGGTGATGTCCACCCACTTCAGCCGCATCGGCGCGATGGTCCAGGGTCGCGTGCCGTATGACGCCGCCGCCGCCACGGTCAACGCCGAAATCGTCGCCGAGATGTCCAAGTTGCCGTTCGCCGGTTTTGTCGAAGGCTCGGGCGGCACCGAGAAGGGGCAACCCAAGCCGAATGTCTGGAGCGAGCGCGCCAAGTTCGACGAAGCGACGAAGAAGATGCAGGACGAGGCCACCAAACTGGTCGTGGCCAGCAAGACCAACAACCTCGACGTGTTGAAGACCGCCTTCGGCAACGCCGCAGCGTCGTGCAAGGCCTGCCACGACAACTTCCGCCAGCCCTGACCGCCTGCCCTGACCGGCCCGACGGGGTCTGCCTGGCTCTGAGCACCTCAGCTGCCGGAGCGCAACTCGACCCGCCCGCGCGGCGTGTCCAGCACGGCGGTCAGCGCCGCGTCGCCCGGCGCCATCTGAACGCTGACGCCGCGCAGCCGCAGCACGTCGCGCGCCCGATCGGGCACACCCTGCAGAGCCAGCGACTTCAGGGTCACGCCTGAATCGGACATCGCCGTGGCCGGGTGCACCCCCTGCCACTGCAGCAGCGTCGGCAGCGCCCCGTTGCAGTCCAGGCCGCCGTCTTCGCGCAGCAGGATCTGCCAGGACAGCGGGCCCTGCGGCGTGTCGCGGCTGGCCTGCACCGGGTCGCCCGGCCGCTGGCCGACGGTGATCAGCCCCCAGCGGTGCATGTCCAGCATCGTCGAGCGGGCCACGAAGTGGATCAGCCGCGGCCCGCAGTCGCGCAGCCCGGCCTGCAATGCCGCGTCGTCGAGGCCGAACCAGCGGGCACGTGCCGGCGCGGGCACGTCCGGGTCGATGGCGATGATTTCGAGGTAGGCGTCCGGATAGGCCGGCGTGGCGATCTTCAGCAGCCGGTTGTGGGTACCCATGAAGGCATGGCGACCGCCCGGCCCGGGCGTGACGCCGAGCGTCTGTTCGCACCAGGCCACGCCCTGATCGAGGCGGGCCGCGGCGACCACCAGATGATCGACGGCGACGCTCATCGCCGCCCTCTGGCGCTGGGCGCCGTCGCAACCATTGGGAGCGGGCACGGCTGTTGACGGGCGGGCGACGTGATCACAAGCTGACCTGCCCATCGACACAGGTCACGACATCGCCGCCGACCCAGATCGTGTCGCCCTGCTGCTGCACGTGCACGCGGCCGGCGCGCTGCAGCGCGGCGCCCTGGGCTGCGACGTAGGCCGGCGGGGCCAGGCCGGCGCCGATCAGCCACTGCGCCAGACCGGCGTTGAGGCTGCCGGTGACGGGATCCTCCGGCACGCCCAGCGACGGCACGAAGGCGCGCACCTCGAAGGCCGTGTCGGCGCCCGGCCGCTGCGGCGCGACCACGCCGAGCTTGATGTCGCGCAGCACGCGCCAGTCGGGCCGCAGCGCCAGCACCTGCGCGGCCGAGGCCAGCATCACCGCGCACCACCCTGGGCCGTTGTCGATCCACTGGTCGTGCAGCAGGTCGGTGTCGGGCAGGCCCAGGCCGCGGGCAATGGTCGCGCGCAGCGCCGGCTCGAGCGGCCCGCTGCGGCGCAGCGGTGGGGCGGCGAAGGCCAACCGCGTGCCGTCATCGCCGCGGCGCACGCGGACCAGGCCGACACCGCACTCCTGGACCACGGTGCGCGGGTCGCGCGGCCGACCGCCGGCGGCCAGCCAGGCGTGGCAGCTGCCCAGCGTCGGGTGGCCGGCAAAGGGCAGCTCGCCGCCCGGCGTGAAGATGCGCACGCGGTAGTCGGCAGCCGGGTCCTGCGGCGGCAGCAGGAAGGTCGTTTCCGACAGGTTGGTCCAGCGCGCGAAGGCGGCCATCGTGGCCTCGCCGAGGCCGGCCGCATCGTGGACCACTGCCAGCGGGTTGCCGCGCAGCGGCACGGCGGTGAAGACGTCGAGCTGATGGAAGCGGCGCGTCATGCGGATTCCTTGATCTTCAGGCTGCCGAAGCTGCCGACAGCACGCGGCCGAGGGCCGCCACGCCCTGCGCGATGCGCTCGGGCGACACGGTGACGAAGCTCAGCCGCA
>JANMAP010000178.1:0-2026 GCA_031359905.1 Burkholderiales bacterium
CGTCAGGCGGCCGCCGTCGACCAGCCGACCGAACAGCAACTCGTCGGCCAAGGCGCGACGGATGGTGTCCTGGATCAGCCGCTGCATCGGACGCGCGCCCATCAGCGGGTCGAAGCCCTTCTTCGCCAGGTGCTTGCGCAGCCCGTCGGTGAAGGTGACCTCGACCTTTTTCTCGGCCAGCTGGCCTTCGAGCTGGAGCAGGAACTTGTCGACCACGCGCAGGATGATTTCCTCGTCCAGCGGCCGGAAGCTGACGATGGCGTCCAACCGGTTGCGGAACTCGGGCGTGAACAGGCGCTTGATATCGCCCATCTCGTCGCCTTGCTGGCGCGAGTTGGTGAAGCCGATGGTCGACTTGTTCATCGTCTCGGCGCCGGCGTTCGTCGTCATCACGATGATGACGCTGCGGAAGTCGGCCTTGCGCCCGTTGTTGTCGGTCAGCGTGCCGTGGTCCATCACCTGCAGCAGCACGTTGAAGACGTCCGGGTGCGCCTTCTCGATCTCGTCGAGCAGCAGCACCGCGTGCGGCTTCTTGGTGATGGCCTCGGTCAGCAGGCCGCCCTGGTCGAAACCGACATACCCCGGGGGCGCGCCGATCAGTCGGCTGACGGCGTGGCGCTCCATGTATTCCGACATGTCGAAGCGAATCAACTCGATGCCCAGCACGTAGGCCAGTTGCTTGGCGACCTCGGTCTTGCCGACACCGGTCGGTCCGCTGAACAGGAAGCTTCCGATCGGCTTGTCGGGCTTGCCGAGGCCTGATCGCGCCATTTTGATCGCCGCGGCCAGTGCATCGATCGCCGGCTCCTGGCCGAAAACCACGCTCTTCAGGTCACGATCCAGGGTTTTCAACTTGCCACGGTCGTCGTTGGACACGCTGGCCGGCGGGATGCGCGCGATCTTGGCGACGATCTCCTCGACTTCGCTGCGGTTGATGGTCTTCTTGCGCTTGTTGGCCGGCAGGATGCGTTGCGCAGCACCCGCTTCGTCGATGACGTCAATGGCCTTGTCGGGCAGGTGGCGATCGTTGATGTACTTGGCGGACAGTTCCGCCGCAGCCTGCAGCGCGCCGACCGCGTACTTGACGCTGTGGTGTTCCTCGAAGCGCGTCTTCAGGCCTTTCAGGATCTCGATCGTCTGTTCCACCGACGGTTCGACCACGTCGACCTTCTGGAAGCGCCGCGACAACGCGGCGTCCTTCTCGAAGATGCCGCGGTATTCGGTGAACGTCGTCGCGCCGATGCACTTCATCGCGCCCGAGCTCAGCGCCGGCTTGAGCAGGTTGCTCGCGTCCAGGGTGCCGCCGCTGGCCGCGCCAGCGCCGATCAAGGTGTGGATCTCGTCGATGAAGAGGATCGCGCCGGGCTGGTCCTTCAGCTGCTTGAGAACGCCTTTCAGGCGCTGCTCGAAATCGCCGCGGTACTTGGTGCCGGCCAGCAGCGCGCCCATGTCCAGCGAGTAGACCGTGGCGTCGGCCAGCACTTCGGGCACGTCCTTCTCGGTGATGCGCCAGGCCAGGCCTTCGGCAATGGCGGTCTTGCCGACGCCCGCCTCGCCGACCAGCAGCGGGTTGTTCTTGCGCCGCCGGCACAGCACCTGGATCACCCGCTCGACCTCGTGCTCACGGCCGATCAGCGGATCGATCTTGCCCTGCAGCGCCAGGGTGTTGAGGTTCTGCGTGAACTGATCCAGCGGCGAACCCTTGGTCTCGGCGGCTTCCTCCTTCTCGCCTTCGCTGCTGCTGCCTTCGTTGCCCTTGGCCGGCTCCGGGGGGTCGCTCTTCTTGATGCCGTGGGCGATGAAGTTGACGACATCCAGCCGCGTCACGCCCTGCTGGTGCAGGTAGTAGACGGCGTGCGAGTCCTTCTCGCCGAAGATCGCCACCAACACGTTGGCGCCGGTGACTTCCTTCTTGCCGTTGCCGGTGGACTGCACGTGCATGATGGCGCGCTGAATGACGCGCTGGAAGCCCAGCGTCGGCTGGGTGTCCACGTCATCCGTGCCCGCCACCTGCGGCGTGTTGTCC
>JANMAP010000183.1:0-2822 GCA_031359905.1 Burkholderiales bacterium
CGCGAGGAGCGCGGGCTGTACCCCTGATCGCTACTTCGACGCGGCTGATGCCGGCACGCTCGGTGCGGCCGGTGGCGGCGCAGACGCCGCGGCCGGCGGCGCCGGTGTCGGCACGACGATGTGCACCGGCCGTGTCGGCCAGGCCTGGGCCCAGACAGAGCCCGGCAGCAATCCGCAGACCACCAACCCGGCCAGCCAGGCAGCGGCAACACGGCGGCGCAGCGGCATCGGCAGATCTTTTCTCATCTCGGTGGGCTGCAAAATCGCGCCAAGGGGGGCCGAGATGGTAGCTGCGAGCTGCGCGGGCCGCGTCGGGTGCTGATCGCTCGTTGCAGTTCGCGCCAGTGTCGACAGCGCTGTCACGGATACAGCCCGCGTTCCTCGCGGGCTGTCAGGATGCGCTCGCAGGCCACCGCGAAGGTCGCGGTGCGCAGCGAGATCTTGTGCTGGTCGGCGGTGTCCCAGATCTTCTTCAGCGCGCCGACCATGATCTTGTCCAGCCGCACGTTGATCTCGTCTTCGGTCCAGAAGAATGAGCTGAAGTCCTGGACCCACTCGAAGTAGCTGACGGTCACCCCGCCGGCGTTGCAGATCACGTCGGGGACGACCAGCACGCCGCGCTCAGCCAGCATGTCGTCGGCGCTGGTGGTGGTCGGGCCGTTGGCGCCTTCGAGCACCAGCCGGGCCTTCAGCCGTTGGGCCCGCGCGGCGCTGATCTGCCCTTCCAGCGCGGCCGGGATCATGATGTCGCAGTCGACATCCCAGAACTCCTCGTTGCCCATCACCTCGCCGCCGCGGAAACCGCCGACGCCGCCGTGCTCGCGGACATGCGGAATCAGGTCGGCCAGCTCGAACCCGTTGGCGTTGTGGATCGTTCCGGTGTGGTCCTGCGCGGCGACGATCTTCGCGCCGGCCTGGGCGAAGAGCTCGGCCGCCGATGAGCCGACGTTGCCGAAGCCCTGCACGGCGACGCGTGCGCCGTTGAGGTCCAGCCCGAGCCGGCGCGCCGCCTCGCGGCCGGTGACGAAGACCCCGCGGCCGGTGGCCTTGACGCGGCCCAGCGACCCGCCCAGATGAATCGGCTTGCCGGTGACGACGCCGGTGGCTGTCGTGCCGGTGTTCATCGAATAGGTGTCCATCATCCACGCCATGATCTGCGGGTTGGTGTTCACGTCCGGCGCCGGAATGTCCTGTTGCGGCCCGATGATGATGCCGATCTCGCTGGTGTAGCGCCGCGTCATGCGCTCGAGTTCCTTCATCGACAGCGTTTTCGGGTCGACGCGGACGCCCCCCTTGGCGCCGCCGTAGGGCAGGTTGACAGCGGCGTTCTTGATGCTCATCCAGGCCGACAGGGCCATCACTTCTTCCAGCGTCACGTCGGGGTGGTAGCGCACGCCGCCCTTGCCCGGGCCGCGGCTCATGTTGTGCTGTACGCGGTAGCCCTCGAAGTGGGCGACCTCGCCGTTGTCGAGCTCGATCGGGATGTCGACGATCAGCGCGCGCTTCGGGCGCTTCAGCGTTTCGACCCAGCGCGCCAGGTGCCCCAGATAGGGCACGACGCGGTCGACCTGCGACAGGTAGGTGCCCCAGGGGCTGTTGGCCGTGGGGTGGACGAAGGACAGGGGTGAGTTCATCGAAGGCTTCCTGGAAGGTGACGTCGGCGGCTGCTGCTGCTGCACCCGTGGCTCGTGGCTCATGGCTGGGGCCGGTGGCTGCCGCACCAGCACCCACTGTAGGCGCCGTGCCGGCGAATGTGCCCCGCCCGCCATGCCGGCTTTGCATGACTGCGGCGGCCGCCGCACATGGTGAGGGTGTGTCGGAGCCGCTGGCTACACTGGTTCGCATGACTGCACCGACGATTGCACCGATGACTGCACCCTGCATGGCCTTCATCGGCGGCGGCAACGTGGCGTCGGCTTTGATCGGCGGGCTGATCCGGGCCGGGCAACGGCCCGACAGCATCCTGGTCGTCGAACCCGTGGCCGCCCAGCGCGACAAGCTGGCGCAGGACTTTGGCATCACCCCGCAGGCCAGCGCCGACGCCCGGCTGGCTGCTGCCGGCACGGTCGTCTGGGCCGTCAAGCCGCAGCTGTTCGCTGCCGCCGCCGCGCCTTGTGCGCCGTTCGTCGGCGCCGCGCTGCAGATCAGCGTGATGGCCGGCATCCGCAGTGCTGCGATCGCCCGGGCCAGCGGCAGTCCGGCGGTGGTGCGGGCGATGCCCAACACGCCGGCGCTGATCGGGCGTGGCATCGCCGGGCTGTTCGCCCGCGCCGATGTCAGCGCCGCGCAGCGGGCCGCGGTCGAGGCCCTGCTGGCCCCCACCGGCCAGGTGCTGTGGGTCGCGCGCGAGGTCGATCTCGATGCCGTCACCGCACTCTCGGGCTCGGGCCCGGCGTACGTCTTCTATCTGCTCGAAGCGATGATCGACGCTGGCACCCAGCTCGGTTTGAGTGTCGAGCAGGCGCGGACGCTGGCCTTGGCGACCTTCGACGGCGCCACCGCGCTGGCCCAGCGCTCGCCGCTGCCGCCCGCCGATCTGCGCGCCCAGGTCACGTCCAGGGGCGGCACCACGCACGCGGCGATCAGCGTGCTCGACGCTGCCGGCGTGCAGGCGGCCTTCGTGCAGGCGCTGCAGGCCGCGGCGCTGCGTGCCGGCGAACTCGGCGACGAGTTCGGCGGTTAGACCCGGGCGCGGCCGGGCGCTGCAACCGGCAGCCTGCACCGCGCCCGCGGCCCCTCGGCGGCGCGGCGCGCCGGCGGTCGCTCAGCGGATTTGTCGCGCCCGTGGTCGATCAGCGGGGCGCCGGTCCGCCGCGTCCGGG
>JANMAP010000210.1:0-2201 GCA_031359905.1 Burkholderiales bacterium
CCGCCGCCGACGCCGCAGCGCAGGCCCTGCGTGATGCGCCGATGACGGGGACCGTCGATGCGCTGACCCAACTGCCGACCCGCACCACGCTGGTGGCGCGGGCGATGCAGTGCATCTCGCAATCGCGGCGCCATGGCACCCGCTTCGGTCTGATGTTCGTCGACCTGGACAACTTCAAGCCGCTGAACGACGCGCATGGGCATGGCTTCGGCGACCAGGTGCTGCGCGTGGTCGCCGCGCGAATGGTGAGCGCCGTTCGCGAGGCCGACACCGTCAGCCGCCACGGCGGCGATGAGTTCATCGTGCTGCTGTCCGAAATCGGCGGCGCCGCCGATGCCAGCGCCGTGGGCGAAAAGCTGCTGGCGGCCATCGCCGAGCCGGTCGTCGTCCATGGCCGGCCGTTGCAGCTGACGGCGAGCATCGGCATCGCGCTGTGTCCCGACGACGCCGACGATTTCGAACGCCTGGTGGAGCTGGCCGACGAAGCGATGTACGAAAGCAAGCGCTTCGGGCCGGGGGGCATGGCCCTTCGCCAGGCGGCTGGCATGGCGGCGGCGCCTGGCTCGCCAGCCACGCACCGCGCCCGTTCACCAGCAATCCATGCCAGCCCGCTGGCGGATCGCCAGGCCCAGCTGCGCGACGCCAACGAACGCCTGGTGCTGGCGGCCCTGACGGCGCAGGAACTGCAATCGGCCGCCGAACTGGCGCAGCAGCGCCAGACAGCCTTCATGACCGCGGTGGCCGACGAATTGAAGAACCCGATGGCCCCGATCCGCATCGCCACCGCGATGCTCGGCCTGCAGTCCAGCGACGCGACGTTGCTGCCGCGCGTGCAGACCCTGGTCGAGAAGCAATTGACGCACATGTCGCAACTCATCAGCCAATTGGTCGACGCGTCCAATCTGCACAACGGCGGGGTCGAACTGCAGCCGGCCCGGGTCGACATGCACCGGCTGATCGACAACGTCGTCGACACCATGCTGCCGGTGCTGCAGCAGCGCGGCCAGCACTTCGAGCAGCACCTCCCCGACGGCCCGCTCGACGTGATGGGCGACGCCGCGCGGCTGGAGCAGGTGCTGGGCAACCTGCTCGACAACGCGTGCAAGCACACCCACGACGGCGGGCACATCCGCCTGTCGGTGGTGGTTGCCGACCAGACACTGACGCTGACCGTCGCCGACAACGGCATCGGCATCACGCCGCAGCTTCTGCCGAACATCTTCGACCCCTTCGTGCAGGATCCGAACGCGTTGGGCTTCAACGGCATCGGGCTGGGCATCGGCCTGACGGTGGTACGCGCTTTGGTGCACAGGCATGGCGGGCAGCTGAAGGCGCACAGCGCGGGCCATGGCCGCGGGGCGCAGTTCGTGATGACGCTGCCGCTGGCGGCGCCGGCGTTCGACGTTACACCTCAGACGGCAGCGGGCGCACCCGGCCCGCAGGCATGACCACCTCGCTGCGCCGCGCCAGCGGCCCGCCTGGAAGTGACGACTCCAGGCCGGGCACGCTGCGGGCCGAACTCACCGACAACCGGCTGCTCGCCGTGTTGTCACCCAAGGACCTGGACCGCTGGCGGCCCCGTGTCGAGGTGATCGACATGCTGGCCGGCCAGGTGGTCTACGAATCGGGCACCACGCTGACGCACGCCGTGTTCCCGACCAGCGCGGTGATCTCGATGGAATACGTCACCGAGAGCGGCGCGTCGTCGCAGATCGCGGTCGTCGGCAGCGAAGGCATGGTCGGCATCCCGCTGTTCATGGGCGGAGGTTCGACCCCCAGCCGCGCGATCGTGCAGAGCGCTGGCGTCGGCCTGCGGGTGGCCGGCTCGGTGGTGCGCGAAGAATTCGCGCGCTCACCGATGGTCATGCAAATCCTGCTCGTCTACACCCAGGCGCTGATCGCGCAGATGGCGCAGACGGCGGTGTGCAACCGGCACCACACGCTGGCCCAGCAACTCTGCCGCTGGCTGCTGCTGAGCCTGGACCGCCTGCCCGCCGACGAAGTGCTGGTGACGCAGGAAACCATCTCCAACATGCTGGGCGTTCGCCGCGAAGGCGTCACCGAAGCCGCGTTGACATTGCAGCGCGACGGACTGATCAGCTACCGCCGCGGCCGCATCACCGTGCTCGACCGGTCGGGGCTGGAGCAACGCAGCTGCGAGTGCTATGCCGTCGTCAAAGGCGAATACGACCGCCTGCTGA
>JANMAP010000228.1:0-18353 GCA_031359905.1 Burkholderiales bacterium
TACAGCGTGCCGCACCGGCTGGTGGGGCAGACGGTGGAGTTGCGCGTCACGGCCAAGCTGGTGGAGGCCTTCCTTGCCAACCAGCGCGTGGCCAGCCATGCCCGCAGCGCACTGATCGGCCGACACACCACCGTGGCCGAGCACATGCCCGCGTCGCACCGGGCGCACCTGCAGTGGACGCCGGCCAAGCTGATCGACTGGGGCCGGCGCATCGGCGTGAGTGCCGCGGCCGTGGTGACCTGGCAGCTCGAGCACCGCCCGCACCCCGAGCAGGGCTACCGGGCCTGCCTGGGGTTGCAGCGCCTGGCGCGCCAGTACACGCCGGCACGGCTGGAGGCGGCCTGCACCCGGGCGCTGGCGATCCGCTCGCCGACGTACCGCAGCGTGGCGTCGATCTTGAAGACCGGGCTGGACCGCCAGCCCTCGTTGTTCCCCAACGCCGCGCCCGCACTGCCGGCCCACGAGAACGTGCGCGGACCCGATTACTACCACTAAAGGAGAACTACCGATGCTCAACGAACACACGATCAACCAGCTTCGCGGCCTGCGCCTGGACGGCATGGTGCGCGCCATCGAGGACCAAGCCAGCAGCGCCGCGGCCGCGGCACTGGGCTTCGAGGAACGCCTGAGCCTGCTGGTGCAGCGCGAGGTGGCCTGGCGCGACGACCGGCGCGTGACGCGGCTGCTGAAGGCGGCGCGGCTGAAGGTCAGCACGGCGTGCGTGGAAGACATCAACTGGCGCGCCAGTCGGGGCCTGGACAAGTCGCTGGTCACGGCGCTGGCCGGCTGTGACTGGCTGCGCCATGGGCAGAGCCTGCTGATCACGGGCGCCACCGGCTGCGGCAAGACCTGGCTGGCGTGCGCGCTGGCGCATCAGGCCGCACGCTCAGGCTTCTCGGTGCTGTACACCCGAGCGGCGCGGCTCTTCGACGAGCTGCAGGTGGCGCACGGCGACGGCAGCTTCGCCAGGCGTCTGGCGCAACTGGCCAAGCTGGATCTGCTGGTCCTGGACGACTTCGCGATCTCGCCCATCGGCGCGGCCGAGCGCAACGACCTGCTGGAGGTGCTGGACGACCGGGTCGGCACACGATCGACGTTGATCACGAGCCAGTTGCCGGTCAAGGCCTGGCACGCCTACCTGGATGACCCGACGCTGGCCGATGCGATCCTGGACCGGGTGGTGCACAGCAGCCACAAGATCGAGCTCAGGGGCCGGTCCTTGCGCGACCAGGCCAAGCCGGCTCACGACGAACCGAAGCAAGCGGGTCAAGCATGAGTACATGCGTGATCGGGGGGCGCCTCCGGCGGCCTGGCAGGGGCCTGACAGAGCAAATCCTCAACCCCAAACCGCGCCTTGCGGGCGCACCGACAGCGGCCCGTCCACGCCCCGCTTCAAACTGATCGTGGACGACTGAGATACATTGAACCCCTCGCTTGCGCGCAACCCCCGCGCGTCCACGATGGCGCTGAAACGCCGTCCACGATCAGCCTGAAACAGGCGTCCACGATCGCTGAAATGCGCAGCAAATGTTCCAGGACACGCTGCTGGAGGACGAAGCCGACTTGAAGCGCAACTCGCCGCGCTGCAAGCTGCGCTGCCCAAGACGCCGGCGCCCAAGGCCCCGTCGCGTCGTCCTCGCCGCCAGGCGCTGCCCGATCATCTGCGGCGCGTCGAGCACCATCACGAGCCTCAGGACACGAGCTGCGCGACAGCGCACTGCGGGCAGCCGATTACGCGCGTCGGCCAGGACATCAGCGAGCGGCCGGACCGGCCACCCGCCGGCAGGCGAATCGATCAGATGCGCGGCAGGTCGAACAGCGAAGCGAAATCTTCGGCGTGCACATCGCGCTCGCCGGCCAGAACGCCCAGCGCGTGCAGCGTGTCCATGTTCTCGGGCGCATCCATTTCGCTCAAAGACTTGATATTCTGAGCGTCGGTCAGCGCCGGGTCGAGTGCCTGCAACGCTTCCTTGCGCAGGTCGACGTCGTAGCGCAGATAGCTCAGCAAGGGCGACCCGGCGACCAGATCGTGGCGCAGGTCCCCCAGTTCGCGGTCCATGACCTTGGCGGTGGCACTCGACGACATCCATTGCAGCAGCGTCTGCTGCAAGGCGGCACAGTCCTGCATCAGCGACAGGAGCGCGCCGATGGCGTGGCTGGCCGCGAGACTCGCCTTGGCCACGGCAGGATCGGCTGCGCCGGTGCCCAAGGACACCAGAAGCAGTTTGTCGGCACCGGTCGGCCAGCCGACGTTGTAGCCGTTCATCGTGACGTACATCAGTGCCTGCAGCGCCGGGTTGTTAAACGGGCTGACCCCGCCGTCTACGAAGTTGCCTTGAACCGGCGCCTTGCCTTCCTCGGTTGAGAGAGTGATCGACTCTGGGTCGAAGAACGCCGGCGCGGCGGTCGAAGCGCGGACCACCTGCCACAGGGGATAACGGCCGTTGCCCAGGCGGCCCTTGTCGTTGCCTTCGAAGTAGCGCCCGCGCGGGTTGTTGGCCACGGGCCAAGGGCTGCCGGTGTCCAGGCGTTTGGTCACCACCAGCAGGCCAGTCTGCAGCTTGTCCGAATCGAGCAGGGTGTCGGCCCCGTAGACCCGCTGGAGTTCGGCGATCAACAGCTTCTCGTCGTACTTCGCCCGCAGCAGGCCCTGGCGAAAGAAGCTCTTCTCGAACACCTTCACACCCAGCTTCATGTACTCGGCGTGCAGCTTCTTGACTTCCCAGCCCTGTGCCAATGCGGCGGCGATGATGGCGCCGGTCGATGTGCCGGCGATCAGGTCGAAGTAATGGCACAGCCTGAAGTCGGCGCCACCGCCGTGCCGCTGCCTGAGGATGTCTTCGATGCGGCCCAGGATGCCCAGGGTCAGGACCCCGCGCAGCCCGCCGCCGTCGAGCGCCAGGATGCGCTTTGGGCGACCGTCGAAGCGGTAGTGATCGTCACGGTTCATAACGCGGTAGGTCATGTCCTTCTCCTTGCGGTGATGCATGCAGCGCTGGCCGCGGCGCGGGCAGCGTATAGATCGCTCAGCCCGCTGCGGCCCTGGCGGCAGCCACCAGCGTCGACATTGCAAGGCCTTCGTTGGCGGCGTAATTTCCAGTCACGCCGTTGAGGCGTGGCATGCCGAACCGGCCGCCCTTGTGGTGCAGCGCGATGACCTTCCAGGCACCGTCGTCGAACACCGGACTGCCGGAATTGCCGCCTTCGGTGGGCGTGCGGTAGTGGACCCGGCACACGCCGGGTATCTGCAGATTGCCGGCCGGCGGACCTTCGTGGTCGAGCAGCTCGTTGTCTTCGAAGGAGACCGAAAGCTCGCGGCCTCCTGGGTAACCGATGATGTAGACGCGCGGCCGCTTCTTCGCGTCGGCAGGCGGCAACTCGGGCAGTTCGGTGCTGATGGTCAGCGCGCCGATGCCTGCCGGCAAGGCCTGAAGACGCAGCAGACAGGCATCGTGCGCGTCCACCGGCGAAGACCAGACCAGCGATTCCACCTTGTAGGCCTTCGATGGGTCGTCGGCCTCGAACACGACTTCAGCATCGTCGGGGCGGATACCAGGCGCCATGCCCTGCGCATTGACAACATGGAAATTGGTCAGCAGCAGCAGTTCGCCCGGGGCGCTGGCATGGCCGAAATCGGCGCCGCGAACCAGGAAGCCCGAACCGAGCCGTTTGCCCAACTGCTGCCGGACGACAGCCACCGAGCGCGCCGCCTCGACGCCGGCGCGCCACCACGCAAAAACGCGCGGGCCTTCGACACCTAGGATGGCTTCGAGCTGGCCGTCGGCCGGGGTCGCAGGAGGATCGGCCCGCTTGTCTCCCCGCTTGCGCACCGTTGCGGCGGCAGCCGGCAGCGCGCGTGAAACGGTGACCGCACCACCGGGCAACTGCAGCAGCCGGGCCTGCAGGATGCCGACCAGCGCCCGCGCACGCTCGACCGCCGCCTTATCTGCCAATGCGATGCCGGGCGTGCTGACATTCAGGCTTTCAAGCTGCCACACCTGGGTGAACTGGCGCAAGGTGCTGGCGACCTGGAATGCATGCACGTCCGGGCTGCCGATGTAGTCGCGCAGAACCGCCTCGACGACGCCCAGGTCGCCGTTCGCCAGACCCAGGCCCAGCGACACCTCCGCCAGCGTCGGCAGGAACCATTCGTCGCGGTCCTTGCGCGGCAGCGCCTGCAGCGTGGCCGACAGGCGCGCTGCGAGCTTGGCCACGTCGACCCTGGGCGCGATCTCGTCCCAGCCTTCGCGACGCGCCCGGCTGAGCAGCGCCAGCAGGTTGACGCCGTGCCAGGTGTTGCGTTGCGGATCGGCCTTGTAGGGCTTGCCGTAGGCATCGACGGCCGCTGCCAGCGCGGACCGCGCTGCCGATGAACCCGACTCGGTGGCGTCGAAGAAGATCTGCTTGTGGGCACGGCCCAGCAGGCCCCAGGCCTCGATCGCTTCTTCGTGCTGTCTGGGCAGCGTGGCCACCAGGTGATCCAGCATGTGGATGGCCGGCACCGCGCAGCCGGTGTCGATCAGCCCCTGCGCGTACAGGCGCCGCGTCCGCGCGTCGCCGGTATCGTTGCGGCAGATCGCTTCGGCCAGCTTGCACAGCAGATCGAAGGCCCGCAGGTTGCGCAGCGTGACAGCCAGGCCGCGAGCTTCGCGCAGACTCTTGGACGTCGGCCGCGCCGCAAGCGCGTCGATCAGTGCCTGGGCCTGCGCACGCTGCTTGTCCTCGTCGTTCACTGCGGCCGCCGCTTGAATCATGACCGGCCGGCTGGCTGCGGTGCCACTACTTTTCGGCGTCAGCTTCTTCGTCCGGCACCCGCGCCATGTAGTCGGCACCGCCGTAATCGACTTCGTCGCTGGCGGCCTCGAAACCGGGCAAGCCGACATGCTTGCGCAAGGCATTCAGGCGGTTCATCCAGCCCTTCAGGAACACCCCCAGCTTCGGATTGCGAACCGCCAGATCGCGGTAATAGGCTTCGCGCGCGTTGCAGTAGGCGATCAACGCCTCGCCGGTATCGCATCCGGCCACGCAGCTTTGCGTGCCCGGGCCGTAGCGGCCATCGACGGGCGTGGCGCCCACCGCCTGCTGCAGAAACCTGACTGCCCGGCCGCTGCCCATGTTGACGGCCGTGTCGAACTGCACCTGGTCCAGCGGGCTGGACAGCGCATCGCACTTGGGCGGCAACCAGTATCCGCTTTCGTAGATGGACTGCATCTCGCTTTCGGCCAGTGAACGCACGTCGGCAGCAGCCAGCCCCTGCGTCTTGCGCCAGTCGTCGTAGACCTTCTGCGTGACTCCCTTGTTGGTCGCGCCGCCGGGGTCGTCGGGGTGATTCACATACCCGCCTTCCCAACGCAGGACAAAGGGCAAGGCACTGGCAAAGGCAGCTGAAGGCATGGTCCGATGCTCCCTTGAATGAACTTGTCTGGCGCCTGATTGACGATTCACACTAGCAGATAGGGGCGCCTCATCCAAGCCCTAACACGACACAGCAGGGGTCCGCGATGCCGATGCAGCCATCTGTCCAGTTCGTCCAGGGACTCGAATTGCCTGACCCGCCGCCGCAGTTTGAAAGCGCAGAGGCGAACGAGATCAGCTTCGGCCCCGACCAGGAAGCCGTCGTCGTCGGCGCGCAGGTCGCCGAGTTCAGCCCGCAGGTCACTGCCGAGCAAAAAGCACTGGTCGCCGACTGCCTACTGCTGGCCCAGCTGGCGGCCAACAAGGCCAATGCGGCATCTCCTGACCTGATGGCCTGGTATCGCAGTTACGTGCAGGTGCTGCAGGGCATCGGCTGGAACGTGCAGTCGATGGACATGGAAGAAAAGCAGGTCAGCGACATGGATGGCGGTGTGCACCAGGCGATCCTGCCGGTGCTGACGGCGATGCTCGGGCCAGCGGCGGCCGGGGTCTCGATGGTCGTCTCGGTGCTGCGCGGGCTGCAGGAGATGGACAAGGACAATCCCTGGATCACGGTATTCAACCGCGCCAGCCAGCATGCCAGCGGCGCCAAGCTGCAGTTCGGCTTTGTCGACGTGAACCCGCAAGACCCCTCGGCGATCAGCGTCAAGCTGCTGGCGCTGGCGCTCGACGCCAAGCGAACGATCACCCAGGTGCTGTTCTTCAAGGTTTCGAAGCACGAAGCAAAATTGAAGAAGGCCGAAGGCCAGCTCGGCGTCACGGCCGCCCGGCTGGAAAGCATCAGCGCCGCGGTGGCCGGCAAGGTGCAGCCGTTCTTGGTCGACAACATCAGCAAGATCGACATCTGAGCGATGCGCCAGCGCTACCGCCGCAAGCCCGACCAAGCCGTGACCGCCGTGCAGCTGGCGCTGCCGCTGGAGGGTGACGGATTCAGCTACCGGAAGTGGGGCGATATCCAGCGCGCGCAGACCGGCGACTGGCTGGTCGACAACGAAGGCGACGTCTACACCGTGGCGGCGGATTCCTTTGCCAAGACCTACCGCCAGACCGGACAGGGGCGCTGGCTGAAGACCACGCCGGTGTGGGCCGAACAGGCCAGGCAGGCCGGCGACGTCGCCACCCAGGAAGGCCGCACCCACTACGAGGCCGGTGCCTGGCTTGTTTCCAATAACGAGGACGGCAGCGACGCGTATGCCATAGGCGCCGACAAGTTCGAGCGCATGTACGAGCCGGACTCCGGCACCGACCCGCGGGCAGGACAGGACCGATGAACGAGCGCGCGTTTGTCATTCGCGGCTTCGACAAGAAGAAGGACAAGGACGGCCAGGTCATCGATTTCGAGCAGGTCCATGCCTCGCTGATCGCGCCGGCGCTCGTCCGCTGCGGCCTGGCCGGCAGCACCACGGTCGAGGTGATCGACCCCGGCAACATCCGCGCCGACATGTTCGCGCTGATCCTGCAGGCCGACATCGTCGTCTGCGACATCACGGTGCACAACGCTAACGTGTTCTACGAACTCGGCGTGCGCCACGCGCTGCGCAAGAAGCACACGGTGCTGATCAAGGGTGACCCCTCGGCCGACACGACGCCATTCGACCTTTCGACCGACCGCTACCTCAAGTACAGCCTGGCCGACCCGGCTTCGGCGCGGGAGGCGCTTGTCGCGACGCTGAAGGCCGCGCTGCGCAGCACACGCGAAACCGACAGCCCGATCTTCCTGATGATGCCGACGCTGCGCGAAGCCGACCCATCCGAAGTGACAGCTGTCCCGCTGGATCTGATCGAAGAGATCCAGCGTGCCGAAGCGGCTTCAGACAAGGCCTGGCTGCGCGTCATTGCCGAGGACCTGCAAGGCCAGCGCTACCAGTGGGACGGCCTGCGGCGCGTGGCCCGCGCGTTGTGGAGCCTGAAGGACTTGAGCGGCGCATTGAAGGCCTGGGAAACGCTGCGCAGCGCAGTCGACGGCGACATCGAGACCAACCTGGCGCTGGCCAATCTGTACGAACGTGACTACCGCGTCAGCGGCCGTGAAACGCGGCTCGAAGCATCCAGCCAGGCCATCCGGCGCGTGCTCGACGCCGAACGCACCACTGCCGCGCAGCGCGCCGAAGCCCTGGCGCTCGAAGGTCGCAACCTCAAGACGCTGTGGCGCGCCCGCCTGGCCGCATCAGCCGACCCTGCAGCCGCACGCCAGCTTGCCCTGGACGCGCGCGCGCTGGAGTCCTACCAGTCGTACCGGCGTGCCTTTCGCATCGACCTGAACGCCTTCTACCCCGGCTTGGCCGCACTGCAGATGGGCCACATCCTGCTGCTGTTGTCGGCGCTGCCGGCCTGGCGCAACCTGTTCAAGGGCAATCGCACGCAGGCCGACCGGGCGCGTCAGGATCTCGAGGCCGAAGTGCCGGCACTGACCCATGTGGTCGCGGCTTCGATCGCGCGGGCCCGCGAAGAGGCGTCCGAGGCCGACCGCCTGTGGGCCGACATCGCCGAAGCCGACCTGCTGTTCCTGACCGTGTCCGACGAAGGACTCCAGGCCGACCACTCGCTGCTGGTCCAGGCGTATCGCGACGCCATTCCGCCGAACAAGCAGTTTGCCTGGGACGCGACCAGCGGCCAGCTCGCGCTGTTTGCACAACTCGGGTATCGCGCCGAGGCCGTGCAATCTGTGATGCGGGCCTTCGAGAAGGCTGATGCCGCCACGCGGAAGCAGCGCGAGCACCTGCTCGTCTTCTCGGGACACGGCATCGACGCGGCGGGATCGCCGCCGCGTTTCCCGTCCACCGCCGAAGCCAGGGCGCGCACGCTGATCGCCAACCGGCTGAACGATCTGTTGCGCCAGATGCCCGAAGGCGAACGCCAGACCGTGCTGGCCAGTGCCGCGCCCGGGGCCGACATCCTGCTGCACGAGATTTGTGCCGAACTCGGCCTGAACAGCCGCCTGTGCCTGCCGATGCCGGCCGAGCATGTGGCCGGGCAGTCGTTCCCCGCCGCCGACGCCTGGCGCGCGCGCTTCTTCAAGGTTGTCCGCGCGCACGAAAGCAAGTTGCTGCAGATGGGTGACGACACCGAAGTGCCGCGCTGGCTGCAGGGGCGCCTCGGCATTGACCCCTGGGAGCGCGGTAACCGCTGGGTGATCCAGCTGGCGCAGACCTGGGGCGCGTCGCGGGTCACGCTGCTGGCGTTGTGGGATGGCCAGGACGACGGCCGTGGCGGCGGCACGGCGCAGATGGTTCGACTGGCGCGCGCCTTCGGGCAGTTCGAGGTCGACGTCATCGACAGCGCACAGTTGCTTGATTGAGGGCCTCTGCCGAGGCATGCGGATCTCAATCAAGCGCTGTGCGCCGACATCGACGGCTTTGGCTTGCACGCTGCCGTGCGCTGCGGCGACGACGACCGCCAAGCTGGAACAGCTGTGCCGCTACATCACCCGCCCGGCGCTGGCCAACGAACGCGTGCGAACCAACGCCGCCGGGCAGGTGGTGCTTAAGCTGAAGACCCCCTGGCGCGACGGCACCACGCACCTGGTCATGAGTCCGCTGGAGTTCATGTAGCGGCTGGCGGCGCTGGTGCCCGTGCCGCAAGAGCCCGCGCCGCCGGCGCAGGCCACACCGCCCGCCGAGTGCGAGGCGAACTGTGCGCACCACCACCCGGTGCGGCTGAGCTGGGCCAAGCTGCTAAAGCGCGTGTTCGATATCGACATGGAGCACGGCTCGAACTGCGGGGGTGAGCTCAAGCATCGCCGAAATCATGCATGCGCCGGTGATCGACAAGACCCTTACCCACCTGGGTCTGCAAGCGCGGGCACCGCCTCGTGCGACAACCCGTGGCCAAGCCGTTCAAGCGGTCTGAGGTTACCTAAACTTGTCGGCCGGCGCAGGCGCCCAGACAATGGCTTTCGCCGCGCCACCGAACGCTCAGGAAAACCCACGGCCGACTTGCCCGAGTTCCGCGTTTACCTGTCGTCCACCGTGGACGACCTGCAAGCCGAGCGGGCCACGGCGCGCGAGATCATCAGCAAGTTCGGCCCGGTGCAGGACACCTACCGCGCCGACGAGAAGGCGTCCACGGTGGCCAACTGCCTGGCCGACGTGCACAAGGCCTACTACAGCATCGCCGACGAATCGGTGTACGCCTTGTGCGACCTGGCGCGCAGCAGCATCGCGCGCCAGTTCGAGCCGAAGGCTCGCAACCGACCGCCTGCGGCGGCTTAGCCGCGACGGGCGCTACGAACCTGCCGACTTTCCACCGGCGACGTCGTTCAGCAGCTTCTGCAGCCGATCGAGTTCGGCCAGCGTCGCCGGCCCCGCGTAGCCGCGCGCGCGCACGCGCTCGACCGCGTCGCGGCCGCGCGCCACGGCCGCCGCGTCCCAGGCCATCGGCGCGCTGCGCGTCAGGAAGTACAGCGCGTTAATGCGGCCTTCGGTCGACAGCGCCTCGATGTGCTCGCGCGCGAACAGGTCCAGCGCCGCGTTGATGGCCGCCGGCCAGCAGGTCCAGCGGTTCTGCAGCGCCTGCCCGGCGGTGCGGCGTTCTTCGGGGGTCGCGGCGTTGATGCTGCGCATCAGCTGCGGCAGCTCGGCCGCGTCGGGGCGCGCCAGCCAGACCTCGAGCGGCTGTCGCTGCGCAGAAGCAGCCCGGTCTCCGCTCACCACTTTGGGAATCTGCTTCGCCGGCATCGCACCCCAGCCCGCGCTGCGCAGCCGAGTGGCCAGCGCGCGCGCGTTGCCGGCATCGGCGTCGCGGATGTAGCGCACCTCGGGGCATGCAGGCGCCTGCGGTGTCTTCTCAGCGTTGGGCACCTGATAGCCGGCGCCGGTGAGCTGGGTGCGCAACTGCCGGGCCGGTTCGCTGAGCGCGGGGTCGGCGAACTGCAGGTAGACCAGCGGCCCATCGATGGCAGGGCCGTCTGCGGTCGCCGGCGCAGGCCTGGCGCTGGGCGCATGCAACAGGTCTTTCCGCTCATGGCGCGCGGGCTCGTAGGGCGCCGAGGCCACGGCGGCCGATGCCGGTGCGCTCTCTTTCAAGAGGTAGAGCTCGGTCTTCTCGACCGAATTCACGGCATCCTGGCGCGTGACGGCGGCCTGCTCGGCGGCCTGCTTCGCGTCGTTCCAGAACCAGAACACCGCGAACGCCAGCACGTTGAAGATCAGGAACACAGGTAGCCCGATGCGCAGCTGCAACTGCCGGCGGCGCTCGGCTTGGCGCAGCCGCAGGGCTTCGGCGGCGGCAGCCTCCGCGGCGCGCTGGTTCTCCACTTCGGCCGCTTCGCTGCGGTCCAGGAAGTCCATCACCAGCGCAAAACCTTCGCGGTAGCGCGCCGCCCAGGCGGCGGTGGGCTGTTCGCGCCGCCGCCATTCGAGAGCGAAGGTGAGGTCAGGCGGCCGCAGCAGGCCGGCCGCCTTCTGCGGCAAGGCTTCGAGTTCTGCGGTCTCGGCGAGGCGGCGGAAGGTCTGCGCCGAGCGCGCCTCGTCTTCCGACCAGCGCAGCAGCCGCTGCCACACGCGCATCAGGCTTTCGTGGCTGATGTCGACCGGCGTCGTCGCCGCCAGCGCGACCCCGGCCGGCGGCATCAGGAACGAGCGCTCGGGCGCACGGAAGATATCGATCACCGCCGTCAGCTCGGCCGCGCCGGCGCCGGTGACGGCCTGCAGCTGATCGAAGCGTGTCGGCCGCCGCGTGCCGCGGGCGTCGGTGCTGCGGTCGGTGATGGCGCGGAACATGTGTTGGCAGACGGCCTGCAGCGGCAAGCTGCCCAGTTGCTCAAAAGCCTGCTCGGCATGGCGGTCCAGCGCCTGCTGCATGGTGCCGACGGCGTCGTAATGGCTGCCCGAAAGCGGGCCCGCGGGGTCGCCCTCGGCCCAGCGCGCCCAGGTGCGATTCAGGGCATGCTGTAGCACCGAGAGCTGGTCGGGGTTGTCGCCGACCTCGTTGACCAGCCGCGTCAGTAGCAGCGGGTCTGCGGGCGTGCCAGCCACGCCCAGCGGGCCGGCGATGGCGCGCATTCGCTCGTCGCGCGACATGCGCGGCACTAGGTACTGGCCCAGGTTCATCGCCTCGGGCAGGCCTTCGAACTGCGCGCAGTCTCCGAGGAAGTCCGAACGCATGGTCAGCACGATGTAGATCGGCTGTTCGCGCTGCGCCGCCGCTTCGAGCACAAGGTTGACGAAGGCGGTGGCGTCTTCGCCGGCGCGCGTGGCGTCGCCGGCGTCGGCCAGCGTGCGGTAGCGGAACAGTTCCTCGAACTGGTCGGCCACCACCAGCAGGCGCTGGCGGGGGTCGAGCCGGGCCTGCACGAAGGCATCGACGAGACCGCGCCGGCCCAGGCGCAGCGTGGCTTCCATCAGGTCGGCTGGCTTGAAGTGGGCTGCGGCGGCATCTTCGCGGCTCAGCACCGCGGCCCGTGCCAGCGCCTCGGCCAACGCCGCCAGCGGCCGGTTGCCGGGGCGCAGCATGGCGACGCGCCAGGCGCTGCCTGCGTCGGCCATCAGGCCGCGGTGCAGCGCCGGGATCAACCCGCAGTTGACCAGAGACGACTTGCCCGACCCCGAGGTGCCCACCACCGCCAGCAGACGGTTCGCGGCCAGCTTGTCGACCATGCCGTCGACCTGCGACTCGCGGCCGAAGAACAGCCCTTCCTCGTCTTCGCGGAAGGGCCGCAGCCCCGGGAACGGGTTCGGCGACTGGGCGACTGCGGGCGCGGTCATGATTGGGCCTCCGCCAGCGCCAGCGCCACCCACAGCGGCTGCAGCGCCGCGTCGGCCATGCCGGCGCGTAGGTCCAGCAGCTGCGGCTCGCCGCTGTCGACGAGAAAGCCCTTGTCGGCCTGGTCGGGTGCGGCCAGCACGATCCAGGGCGCGCGCAGCGCGGGGCGGCCGTTCAGCGCGGCGAGCTTGCGCAGGTCAGCCAGCTGGTGGTGCTTCCACAGTTCGCTGCCGGCACCGTAGAACAGGAGCAGCAGGTCGCAGGCTAGCAGCTGCTGCTGGTTGGCCTCGCGGATCTCGCTGGCGCCGCCGCTGAAGACCGGGATCGTGGGTATCAGGCCGCGCTCGCGCAGCGCCTTTATCAGTGGCGCCACGGCGCCGCGGTCGGCCTCATCGATCTGCAGGTGGACGATCCGCCCGGCACCTGCTGGCGGTGGCGGTGGCGGCGGCGGTGCCGCCAGCTTCTTCCGCGTGTCTCGGATGGCGCCCTTCAGTAATTCCACGTCGCCGGTCAGCAGGTCGGCGCCGCTGCGCAGCGCGGGGTCGGTCTGCAGCGCGTCGATAAAGGCCTGCTCGTCGGGTCTTTCACCTTGCGTGCCGGCGGCCAGCCAGATGATGCGGCGCAGCCGTTCGCGCGGCCGGCCGCCGGGCCTCGTGCCGCTGCGGTCCTCGCGCGCCACCTCGGCCGCCACCGCGTTCTGCAGCGCCACCAGAGGCTGACCGCTGGGCCCCGCCGGCACCGGACCGGCGCTGCGGCCTACCAGGTGCACCGCGAGGTCGCAGCGCTGCAGCATCTCGCGCAGCTGCGGCCGCAGGCTGTCCTCGTGGAGTTCGAGCTCGAGTTCGGGCAGCACGCTGTAACCCTGGGTACGCAGGTCGGCCTCGACGCGTTCGCGCACCTCGCGCTGGTCGCGTCCGCACGCGGCCAGGAAGACAACCGGCTTGGCGGGGTCGACCGGCACCTCGCCGCCGGCGGCCAGCGCCTTCAGGTTCTCGGCCAGCGACATCGCCACTAGGTTCAGCTTGCGCAGGAAGGCCTGCTCGGCCTCCTTGCCGAAGGCTGGGTCCAGCGGCTCGGGGTGGCCGTCTTCCTGTCGGTAGAACTCAAAGCCGATCGAGCGGCGCGCCATCTCGGGCAGGTTCGGATCGGTGATGTCGACAGGCGTCTTCACCACCTTCAGGAAGCGCCAGCGGTTGCCCAGGCGCATGCCGCCGTGGCTGGCGGCGACGGCGCAGAAGCGGTCGACCTCGCGCCGGCACCATTCGCTCTTCACGTAGCGCGGCGTCAGGATGGATACCAGGATCGCGGTGCCGGCGAGCTGGGCTTCGATGGCGTCGTCGAAGACGTCGCTGCCGTCGAGCTTCTGGTCGCGCCAGATGCGCGCTTCCTCGCCCAGCTGCTGGCTCAGCAGCACGCACAGGGTGTCGTGGAACTGCGTCACCCAACCCTGCTGCTCAGCCGTGAGCGGCTTGTTGTCGATGTGGGCGTAGCTGATGAAGGCGTGCTGCTCGAAAGGCATGGCCTGTGGGTCTCCGCGGCTCTCTGGAGTCTAGGCCTGCATGCAGCACGTGCGTGCCACCTCGATTCAGGACAATGCGGCCCGCATGAGCCTGACGCTGCGCGAACTCACCCTGGACTTTGCCACCATCGGCCGCCTCGAGAAGATCGTGCTGCGGCCGCGGCCTCGAAGGCGACCGCAGCGCAGCTAGCACTGCTGCAGGCCGAGCACCTGCCGCTGATCGCGGCTGTTGCCCTGCGCCACCAGGCCCTGACCAGGCCCTGACCCGCTCGTCGAAGCTGCCTGCGTTCTCCAGCCGAGAGTTCACCGTGGTGCCTTGAGCGTCGTGCGCGTTCGACGCCCAGCAACGCCCAGGCTCGTGTTTGCGAGCCGACCGGTTGGGCCGCTGGGGTGCGTCAGCGCCGAGCCCCAGGTGTGCAGCACCAGCGTCGCGCCGATGCGCGCGCCAAGGTGCCTGGGCATCGGCGGCAATGGTCTGCAGCACCTCGGCAGCCACATCGAACAGCAGCCCATACATCGCGGCCTTGTTCTGCTACGCGAGGTCGGCAATGGGCGCCGGCAGACCGCGTGGTAGCACTCAACCAGCAGCAGGTCGGCCTTCGTGCGGGGCCCGGCGCATGGCGCGGACCGCCGCTCACGTGGTGGACCACGTCATCCCCCATGTGCCGGTGCGCCAGTGGGTGCTCTCTCTGCCCATTCCCCTGCGTCTACTTTTGGCAGCACAGCCCAAGCTCCCATGCTGCAGGTCGCAGCCGCCTGAAGAAGCGGCCTACCCTCGCACTGGCCTTCTTCGGATCGTCGGCACACGAGCGCAACCAGCGCGTGGTCGTCAGCTGCGAGCGGATGCCGCGGTTGGTGAAGCCGCGCAAGGAGTGCTCACCGTTCATCAAGAGGGTGCGTCGTCCTTGCGCCAACGGATTGAACCCCGGGCAAGAGCGACCCGCGGCATCCTTCTTCGTGGTGGTCGGGCGCTGCAGCTCCTGCTTGCTATTGCTCGGGTCATCGACCGCAGCCATGGCATCGAGGTAACGGGCATTGGCCGGCAATGAGACCTCGCGGTATCGGAACAGATACGCCACGCCCTTGCGCAGCTGCACCCACTCAGCCCGCTGCTTGCCGTCGCGCAAGAACTTCTTGCGCACGCGGAACGCATGCGCACAGACTGATTACCAAGATCCCGCGCACACGCCGCTGGCGCGTCACCACCTACGGACACCAGGCGATGGGCACGCCGCTGTATCTGAACGAGCACCACTTCCCGAACGTCTACGCCACTGCAGCAGCGGCCTGATGTTCTTCGCGAAAGACGAAGAAGTCACAGCAGAAGAATCTATCCTCCACAGACGCACCTGCCGGGTGAAGCCCGCTGGCTGACGCGCCTCAGGCGGCAGCCGCTGCGGTCGGCGCAGCGGCCTTGCCATTCGCGAGCCGCTCGCCGATAAGGGTGCTGCTGAGTTCGTCGTGGAACAGCTTCTTGGTCTTCTTGAACCGCGCGTACTGCACGACCAGCAGGATGCCCAACGACAGCACGTAGGTGTAGGCGACGACCGTGCGCAGCACCGTGCGCAGGAAGGCACGGCCGAACGAAATGCGGCGACCGTCGGGGTCGGTGATCTGCAGGCCCATCATCCGCTTGCCCACCGTGGCCTGCCAGGGCGATGACTCCAGCAGCGGGCAGACGATGTAGAAGATGATGAACATGACCGCAGCATCGGTGCCGTCCCACTGCGACGAGGCGTTCGGGTCGGCCGACATATAGACTGTCAGCCACACCAGCCATACCAGGATGGCCACCACCCAGTCAATGGCGAACGCGCTCGCGCGCTTCCAGACGATCTTGCGGTAGTAGGCCTGCCGCCACTCCACCGCCACATCCCGCACTGCGGCGGCGCCGCCGAGGCTTGCCGCGAAGCTGGGCGCCGCAGGTGCAGGGGCCGCGGGCGCAGGCGCAGGCGCTGCGGATGCCGGCATGGCCCCGGCAGTGGCCGCCGGCGGCGCTGCACTCGCAGGGGACTGGGCCACCAGCGCCTCGGTCTTCTGGGTCATCTCGCCCAATGCCGCGTATACGTCGGACACTACCGCCGTCAGCGCGTCGTCGGCGCTGGGCCAGAACTGCAGGTTGTTCAGCGGCTGGAAGTTCTTCGGCAGCATGCCCATGCGGGCAAATGGCGTGGCCTTCCACAGGCAATTGCGCACCAGCAGGGGAATCATGACGAGCCGGCCGAGGTTGTGCAGTTCGGTCACCGCCTTGACGCGGCTGTAGATGTCGTCATCGCTGATGAAGTCGGCACTAATGAGCGCCAGCACGATGCCCGACGTCAGCAGCCGCTGCCGGTGCGCCTGCACCTCGCTGCCCGGGGGCAAATCGAAGTCGCTGAGCAGCTGCACCGGCACCGCAAACTCGCGCACCACCGGCTTCAAGTACTTGACGATGGCCTCGCACACCGGGCGGTCGGCGTCCGCGGCCAGCAGGTAGATCTGGATGCTGCGCGCCGGCAGGGTGTTGGTGGCGTGGGTTGTCACGGGGTGGCTCCGGTGGAAGGGTTTGGGCGGCCGCGGTCAAGCCGGCCGGGTCATCTGGTCGACCAGCCGCTCGATCTCGACCGCGATCTCGGTGAAGGCGGCATCGCGGTCCGGGTGGTCCGTCACCGGGCGCGCGTTGCGCGGCAGCGCCTGCAACTTGGCATACGGCAGGCTGCTCCACTGGCAGGGCCGCAGGATGATCGGCACGACGCGTGCGGTGCCAGCGTCGTGGCGCTGCATGGCGGCCGCCAGTTCCTTGTCCCAGATGAAGTCGGACGCGTTGAAGTCCACGCTCACCAGCAGCAGGATCAGGTGCGCGAGCCCCAGCTCGCGCAGGATGGTGGCGTCCCATTCGTCGCCGCCCACCAGTTCCCGGTCGTGCCAGACGGCAATCTTTCCCGACCGCCGCAGCACCTTCAGGTACTTGTCGAGCTCCTTCTTCAAGGCTTCGTCGACGTGGGCATACGAAATGAAGATCCTGACCTGGCCTGCGGCAATCTCGCCCATGGGGTGGTGCTCCTTCGCACGCACTCTAGGCATGGGCACTGGCTGTTGCAAGCCCGCAATCCCCACGTCCCTATGTGGTGAGCGCCCCGATGCCGCCTGAACGCGCGCTGCGCGCCGTTGCCGGACTGTGGCCACGGCGTGGCCATCATTCGCCTTGCGGGCTCGCTCACCACCGTCTTCACCTCCTCGAAGCCGACGTCGACCAGACCCGGGATGTGGATGATGTCGCTCATCCCGCCGACGGCGTTCTTCAGCACATCGTTGGCGTGCCTGATTCAAAAATTCGCGCCTGCTCCTGCGCCACGTCGTCGCCCATCACTTCGAGCAGCTTTTCGTTCAGCACCACGCCTCAGGCGGCAGCGAAGAGCCGAGCGGCAGCCGGCAGGCTGTCCGCTCGAGCGCTGCGGCGCGAACACAGGTCGCCGGCTCGACGAGTCAGCTACCGACCGAGGCTGTGCGAAAACTCGGCGATCGAGTAATTTCGGGGGTCATTCGATCCCTGCCGAGATCGAGAAAATCGATCCTGGCGCGATCTCGGGGCCGTCGTCGTCGGGCACCCAGCCATAGCGGCGCGATGTCGACGTCTACCTCGACACGCTGTACTCGGCCTTCGAGATGATCGCCTCGGGCATCACCTGCGTGCAGCACATCCAGGGATGGCGCAGCGGCGACTTCGAGCCGGTGCATGGTGCGGCCAGCGCGGTGTTGCAGGCCTACCGCGCCATCGGCATGCGGGCTTCGTACTGCTACGCGGTGCGCGAGCAGAACCTGCTGGTCTATGAAGACGACGCCGCCTTCTGCGCGCGCCTGCCCGCCGAGATCGGCGGGCCGCTGACTCAGAACCTGAAGCGAGCCAAGATCAGCCTGGCCGAGCACATGAAGCTGTACGCCATGCTGCGCGAAGAGAACAGCGGCCAGACCCGCACGCGCATCCAGCTGGCACCGGCCAACCTGCACTGGGTGACCGACGACGGCCTGATGCAGTTGGTCGAACGCGCGAAGGCCGACGACGTGCCGATGCACATGCACCTGCTGGAGACCGTGTACCAGAAGGAATACGCGCGCCGCCGCACCGGCACCACGGCGGTACAGCACCTGAACAAGCTGGGCGCCCTGGGACCCTGGATGACGCTTGGCCACGCCGTCTGGCTGACCGAGGAAGACATCGAGACCGTGGCCCACACGATGACCTGCGTGTGCCACAACTGCAGTTCCAACTTCCGGCTGCGCAGCGGCGTCGCGCCCGGTCAATGCACTGGCCAGGAAGGGCGTCACCGTCGGCCTGGGTCTGGACGAGGCGGCATCAACGAAGACCGCGACATGCTGCTCGAGATGAAGCTGGCGCTGCGCGCCCACCGCGTGCCCGGGATGGACGAGGACGACGTGCCCAGCTGCCCGCAGGTGTTGCGCATGGCCAGCGAGCACGGCGCGAAGACGACCGCCTTCCGCGGCGAGATCGGCAGGCTCGACCCCGGCATGCAATTCGACGCCGTGGCCATCAACTACGACGGCGCCATGTGGCCTCCTGATCAGGTCGCGATGGCGCAGAACACGGTGCAATACCAGCGAGGCTTGTCGCTCCCGGAGTTCTTCGATCAGTACGGGTCGCAGGAGCGATGTGAGGACCTCGTGCGCGCGTGGCGCTGGCCCGAGGGCTTCATCTGCCCGCGATGCCAGTGCTGCTGGC
>JANMAP010000273.1:0-16758 GCA_031359905.1 Burkholderiales bacterium
GCTGCGCCAGTACCTGAAGTACATCGAACGCAAGGGCTGGAAGGCGACGCTGGAAGACGAGAGCCCGGGCGACGTCGCCGGCATCAAGAGCGCCACGCTGAAGGTCGAGGGCGACTACGCCTGCGGCCACCTGCGCACCGAAACCGGCGTGCACCGGCTGGTGCGCAAGAGCCCGTTCGACTGCGCCGGCGGCCGCCCCACCAGCTTCGCGTATCTGTTCGTCTACCCCGAGGTCGACGACACGTTCGTGATCGAGATCAACCCGGCCGATGTGCGCGTGGACACCTTTCGCGCCAGCGGCGCCGGCGGCCAGCACATCAACAAGACCGACTCGGCGGTGCGCCTGACGCACCTTCCCACCGGCATCGTCGTGCAGTGCCAGGACGGGCGCAGCCAGCACAGCAACCGCGACGTGGCCTGGAAGCGGCTGCGTTCGCGCCTGTACGACCACGAGATGCGCAAGCAGATGGAAGCCCAGCAGAAGCTGGAAGACACCAAGACCGACGTCGGCTGGGGCCACCAGATCCGCAGCTACGTGCTCGACCAGAGCCGGATCAAGGACCTGCGCACCAACGTCGAGATCAGCAACACGCAGAAGGTGCTCGACGGCGACCTCGACGCCTTCATCGCCGCCAGCCTGAAGCAGGGCCTGTAGCGACCGCCATCGGCCCGCCCGAGCAACAACAAGAACCGAGAGACACCGCATGCGTGAAGCGAATGCCGCCCTGATCCGCCGCGAGGACTACACCGCGCCGGCCTACACCATCCGCAGCGTCGATCTGGTGTTCGACCTCGACCCGGCCAAGACCATCGTGGCCAGCAAGCTGCAGATCGAGCGCGCTGCGGGCGCCGCGCACCAGCCGCTGCGCCTGCACGGCGAAGAGCTGACGCTGCTGCGCGTGCAGGCCGACGGGCAGAGCGTGTCGTTCCGCCACGAAGGCCACGAACTGGTGATCGACAACCCGCCGGACGCCGAGCACTTCACGCTGGAGATCCGCAACACCTGCGCGCCGGACAAGAACCTGCGCCTGGCGGGCCTGTACACCAGCCAGGGCGGCTTCTTCACGCAGTGCGAGGCCGAGGGCTTCCGCCGCATCACCTACTACCTGGACCGGCCCGACGTGATGGCCGTCTTCACCGTGACGCTGCGCGCCGACAAGGCGCGCTACCCGGTGCTGCTGTCCAACGGCAACCTGGTCGAGCATGGCGCCCTCGGCGGCGGCCGCCACTTCGCCACGTGGCACGACCCGTTCCCCAAGCCGAGTTATCTGTTTGCGCTGGTTGCCGGGCAGCTGGTGGCGCGCGAACAGCGCATCCGCACGCGCGCCGGGCGCGAGCACCTGCTGCAGATCTACGTCCGCCCCGGGGACCTGGAAAAGACCGAACACGCGATGAACTCGCTGGTCGCCAGCGTGGTCTGGGACGAAGCCCGCTTCGGCCTGGCGCTGGATCTGGACCGCTTCATGATCGTCGCGGTCGAGGACTACAACGGTGGCGCGATGGAGAACAAGGGTCTGAACCTGTTCAACACCAAGCTGCTGCTGGCCAGCCCGACCACCGCCACCGACGCCGACTTCGCGGCCATCGAAAGCGTCATCGCCCACGAGTACTTCCACAACTGGACCGGCAACCGCGTCACTTGTCGCGACTGGTTCCAGCTGTCGCTGAAGGAAGGGCTGACGGTCTTCCGCGACCAGGAATTCAGCATGGACATGGCCGCGCTGCCGTCGGCGCGCGCCGTCAAGCGCATCGAGGACGTTCGCGCACTGCGGGCCAGCCAGTTCCCGGAAGACGCCGGCCCGATGGCCCACCCGGTACGCCCGGACAGCTATATCGAGATCAACAACTTCTACACCGCCACGGTCTACGAAAAAGGCGCCGAGGTCGTGCGCATGATGCACACCCTGGTCGGCCGCGACGGCTTTGCGCGCGGCATGGCGCTGTACTTCCAGCGCCACGACGGCCAGGCCGTGACCTGCGACGACTTCGCGCAGGCCATCGCCGATGCCAACCCGGGCAGCGAACTCGCCGTGCGCCTGCCAGCGTTCAAGCGCTGGTACGCGCAGGCCGGGACGCCGCGGGTGCGCGCGCACGGCAGCTACGACGCCGCGGCCCAGCGCTACACGCTGACGCTGGCGCAAGGCGCCGAGCCCTCACCCGGCCAACCGGTCAAGCAGCCCTTCGTGATCCCGGTGGCAATGGGCCTGCTGGCCGACGACGGCCGCGAACTCATGGGCCAGCGACTGCTGGTGCTCGACCAGACCGAACAGAGCTGGACCTTCGACGGCATCACCGAAGCGCCGGTGCCGTCGCTGCTGCGCGGATTTTCGGCGCCGGTGCTGCTGGCCGATGGTCTGGACGACGCGCAGCGCCTGGTACTGCTGGCCCACGACCCCGACGCCTTCAACCGCTGGGAAGCCGGCCAGCGCCTGGTGCTGACGCGGCTGCTGACGGCAGTGACCGGCGGCACCGCTCCGCTGCTCGACGACGCCCTGCTCGCCGTGCTGCGCTTGGTGCTTCACCATCCGCAGCTCGACGCGGCGTTCAAGGAACTGGTGCTGACCCCGCCCAGCGAAACCTATCTGGCCGAGCAGCTCGCCAGCCACGACCCGCAGCGCATCCACGTCGTGCGCGAGCAGTGGCGCGCGCAGCTGGCCGAACGCCTGCACGACGACTGGCTGTGGGCCTTCGACGCCCACCAGGTGCGCGCCGGCTACGAGCCGACGCCGGAACAAGCCGGCCGCCGCGCGCTGGCCAATCTGGCGCTGCAGATGCTGTGCCTGCGCGCCGTGCACAACGGCGACGCGGTCTGGCCCGGCCGCGCGTACCAGCGCGTCAAGGACGCCGGCAACATGAGCGAGCGGATGGGCGCGCTGCTGGCGTTGACGGAATCGCATTCGCCGCTGGCCGAAGCCGCGCTGCAGCGTCTGCACGACAGTGCGCGCGGCGACGCGCTGATGATCGACAAGTGGTTCAGCCTGCAGGCGCGCACCCCCGAACCGGTGCCCGGCGTCACGGCGCCGGCGGGGGCGGTTGTCGGCAGCAGCTTCCAGCGCGCCAAGGCCTTGCTGAAACACCCGGACTTCGCCATCCGCAACCCCAACCGGGTGCGCAGCCTGGTCTTCGCGCTGTGCGGCGGCAACCCGGCGGCCTTCCACCGCGCCGACGCCGCCGGCTATGTCTTCTGGGCCGATCGCGTGCTCGAGCTCGACGCCTTCAACCCGCAGGTCGCCGCCCGCCTGGCGCGCAGCATGGACCGCTGGAGCACCCTGGCCGAGCCGTACCGCCACGCCGCCCGCGAAGCCATCGCCCGCGTCGCCGCCCGGCCCGAATTGAGCAACGACGTGCGCGAGGTCGTCAGCCGCGCGCTGGAGGGTGCATGAACCGGGGCACGACCGCTCGGAGCGGGTTCGCGCCCCAACGGCCGCGCAGCAGACGCTTCGCGTCCTGGGGGGCCGGCGCCGCAGGCGCCTTGGGGGCTACATGACCCGCCGGGTCAACCTAACCCGCTACCTCGTCGAGCAGCAGCGCCAGCACGGCCGCATCCCGCCCGAACTGCGCCTGCTGATCGAGGTCGTCGCCCGCGCCTGCAAGCACATCGCCATCGCCGTCAACAAGGGCGCGCTGGGCGATGTGCTGGGCACGGCCGGCAGCGAAAACGTGCAGGGCGAGGTGCAGAAGAAGCTCGACGTGATCAGCAACGAGGTACTGATCGAGGCCAACGAATGGGGCGGCCACCTGGCGGCGATGGCCAGCGAGGAGATGGACTCGATCCACGTGGTGCCGAACCGCTACCCGCAGGGCGAGTACATGCTGCTGTTCGACCCGCTGGACGGCAGCAGCAACATCGACGTCAACGTCTCCATCGGCACCATCTTCAGCGTGCTGCGCAAGATCGGCCACGCGCGCGGTATCGGTGAAGACGATTTCCTGCAGCCGGGCAAGCAGCAGGCCGCCGCCGGCTACTGCGTCTACGGCCCGCAGACCACGCTGGTGCTGACGGTCGGCGACGGCGTGGCCCAGTTCACGCTCGACCGCGAGACCGGCAGCTGGCTGTTGACGCAAGACCAGATGCACGTCCCCGAGGACACCCGCGAGTTCGCCATCAACATGTCCAACCAGCGCCACTGGGCCGCGCCGGTGACGCGCTACATCGACGAATGCCTGGCCGGCGCTGCCGGCCCGCGCGGCAAGGACTTCAACATGCGCTGGGTCGGCAGCATGGTCGCCGACGTGCACCGCATCCTGACGCGCGGCGGCGTCTTCCTCTACCCCTGGGACGCGCGCGAACCCGACAAGCCCGGCAAGCTGCGCCTGATGTACGAGGCCAACCCGATGGCCTTTCTGGTCGAGCAGGCCGGCGGCGCGGCGACCAACGGCCACGAGCGCATCCTCGACCTGGTGCCCGGCAAGCTGCACGAACGCGTCAGCGTGGTGCTGGGGTCGAAGAACGAGGTCGAGCGCGCCACCGCGTACCACCGCGTGGGGGGTTAAGAATTCCCTAAGGTCGGTTGAGTGAAGAAATAAGAACGCGGCGTGCCAGCGCTTTCTACAGTGGCGGCACGCCCTGGCCCGGACCGGCCGCAGGGCGCACTTCAACCCTGTGAGCGTTCTGATGACATCGACTTCCGCCCCCACCCGCAGCGCGACCCTCGCCGCGACCGCGACCCCCAAGACGCCGGCGCCCGCCACTGCGCGGCTCGACCTCTACGGCAACATCCACAAGGCACTGCGCCTGGGCCTGACGCGCAACCTGTGCCGCATCGGCAGCACCGACCCCGACGACGCCGCCGAGGTCAGCGCCCACCTGTCCGCGCTGGACGCGCTGCTGGCTCTCTGCGAAAGCCACCTGGCGCACGAGAACGACTTCGTGCACCCGGCGCTGGAACGCGCGCAGCCGGGCAGCGCACTGCGCATCGCCGGCGAGCACGCCGACCACCAGGAAGCCATCGCCGACCTGCGCGACCTGGCGGGCCTGGTCGCCAATTCGCGCCCGGCGGCGCGGCCGGCGGCCTTGACGCGCCTGTACCGCGCGCTGGCGCTGTTCGTCGCCGACAACCTGCAGCACATGGAGGTCGAGGAACGCGAGCACAACGCGGTGCTGTGGGCCCACTACAGCGACGCCGAACTGCTGGCCATCCACGGCGCGCTGCTGGCCAGCATTGCGCCGCAGGAGATGGTGGCGGTGGCGCAGTGGATGCTGCCGGCGGTCAGCGCGCCGGAACGCGCGGCGCTGCTGCAGGGCATGCGCGCGACGATGCCGCCCGAGCCGTTCCTAGGCATGGTCGAGATCGCCCGCCAGGCGCTGCCGATGAACGACTTCGCCAAGCTGGCGCGCGCGCTGGGCCTGCCGCCGGTGCCGGGTCTGATGACGGCGTGAGGCGAAGCGGCAAGCCGCGACGGCGGCGGTCCAGTCAGCGCGGCACGTGTTGCAGCAGCGGCGGCCGGCCGACGCACAGGCGCAGCCGGCCGCGCGCGATGCGTTCCAGACGAATGCACGCCTGACGGTCCTGCAAGCGGCGCGACAGCAGCAGCAGCCGCGCCTCCAGGTTGTCGCCGACCTCGGGCAGGCGCAACTCGGGTGCCAGCCGCAGTTCGCGATTGCTGAATTCGGTGCGTCCTTCGCGCGCGTGGTCGCCGAGCAGTTTCCACAGCACCGCGCCGGCAACGCCCTTGATCAGGTAGTCGTCGTCGAGGAACAAGCTGCCGTCGGCTTCGTAGTAGCGCACGCGCAGCGGCGTCACCGGTTCGGCCGGCAGCGGCAGCGCTGCGGGCCGGCTGGCCGGGTCGTCATCGGCGGGGTCGGCGCCGGCCAGGAACGAGCGCACCAGCACCGCCGCCTGCGCCGCCAGCGTCGCCAGGGCGTCTTCGTCGTCCCAGCCGAAGCGCATCTCCTGCGGGCTTTCGACGAACAGCACGCCGAGCAACTGTCCGGCGCAGGCCAGCGGCAAGGCCAGCTGGCTGCCGGGCCGCGCCAGACCCGGCAGCGGGATCTCGCGAGCGGGTTGCGTCCGCGATGCGGCGTCGGCAGCGGCAGCGTGGTCGCGCATCGCCCGGCTGTAGGCATAGTCCAGCGTCGCGTGGTTGATGCGGATGGTCGTGGATTGCCGGGCGGCCACGCCGATGACCCCGTCGCCCAGGGCGATTTCCGAGCCGGCGCCGGACGCGCCATAGCCGCGGCTGGCCACGGTGTACAGGCGCTGCCCGCCATGCTCGAGCAGTAACAGCATCGCGTGGCTGATGTCGAAGCCGTGCTCGACGGCATCCAGCATCCGTTCGACCAGGTCTTCGAGATCGTTGCAGCCCGCCAGCTGCTCGGCGCACTGGCGCAACAGGGCCAGCCGCGGCGCGCTGGCGGGCGGCATCTCGGTGGCCCCGGGTGCCGCGGCTTCGACGCTGTCGACCGCATACAGGTCGCTGCCCAGCAGCTTGAAGACGCTGCTCATCCCGGTGTGCGATGCGATGCCCGCCAGCTTGGCCTTCATGCGCTCGAACAGCGGGCCGTGGTCTTCGGTGCGCAGGTAGCGCGCGACGATGCGGAACATGGCGCCGTTGCGCGGGTCGATGACCAGCAGCTCGACCCGCGGGTTGGCCAGCACGTTGCGCCGCGTCTTGTTGAAGAACTGGAACGACAGCGCCAGATGCCGCGCGTCGACGTACTCGACCTGCGAGATGTAGGTCACGTTCGGCGTGCCGTCGCTGTCGCAGGTGGCCATCACGCCGGGAATGGCGCCTTCCAGGCAGGCGCGGATGTCGTCGAGGCTCGGCGCCATCGGCGGGTCACGAGCCAACCGTGCCGGCCAGCGCGGCACCGGCGCCCGGGCCCGGCGTCTGGTCGTAGGCCGCGCTGGGGTGGAACTCGATGGCCACCAGATCCTCGGCTGGGCAGCCGACCAGTCGCCTGGCCACGTCGGCCGCGAAGCCCAGCATGCCGATCTCGGCGCTGAAGGCCGCCACGTAACGTTCGGCGGCGGCCAGATCGGCCGCGTCGGCGGCAACGATCTCGGCATCCTCGCCCTTGAGCTGCAGCGTGCGGTGGGTGCTGGGTTCGCTGAAGACGACAGCGATGCGACGGTTGGCGCGCAGGTCGTCGAGCACACCGCGGCTGCGCGACGCGGCCATCAGGATGCGCAGCCGCTGCCCACTGGTGGCGAAACGGCAGCCGACCGCGCGCATCACATGCGGGTGCCGTTCGGCGTCGCCCGTCCCGACGATGATCGAGACCCGGCCTTCGATCAACGCGGCCTGTGCCGGGCCGATCTGCGGTGTCGCGCGGGGCTGCATGGCGCCGCAGTGTAGGACCAGCCCTGGCCCGCCGCGCCATCGGCCGCGGGTATCGTGCGCAGCATGATCGACCGTGTCTGCATCGTCGGCGCCGGGGCCATCGGCGGTTTCATCGGCACCCGGCTGGCGCTGGCCGGGCAGGCGCGCGTCAGCGCCCTGGCCCGCGGCGCCACGCTGGCCGCGCTGCGCGACCACGGCTGGCGCCTGCAGATGGGCGGGCAGTTGCTGAACGGCCCGGCGCTGGCCAGCGACGATGCAGCAGCACTCGGCCCGCAGGATCTGCTGATCATCGCTGTCAAGGCGCCCGCGCTGCCGGCGCTGGCACCGACGCTGGCCCCGCTGCTCGGCCCGGCAACTGTCGTCCTGCCGGCGATGAACGGCGTGCCCTGGTGGTTCTGCCTCGGTGATCCCCGATTCGACGACGCCCCTATGGACAGCGTCGACCCCGGCGGCGCCATCGCCCGTGCGCTGCCGTTCGCCCAGGTGCTGGGCTGCGTGGTGCATGCCAGCACGCAGGCCGTCGCGCCGGGACTGGTGCAACACCGCATGGGCCAGCGTCTGATCGTCGGCGAGCCGGCCGGCGGATCCAGCATCCGCGCCCGAGCGGTGGCCGACCTGCTGGCCAGCGCCGGCTTCGATGTCGAGCTGTCGACCGCCGTGCGCCAGGACATCTGGTACAAGTTGTGGGGCAACATGACGATGAATCCGGTGTCGGCGATGACGGGCGCGACTCTCGATCGCGTGCTCGACGACCCGCTGGTGCGCGCCTTCTGTTCGGCCGTGATGGGCGAAGCGGCGCAGCTGGGCGCGTTGATCGGCTGTCCGATCGAGCAGGGGCCGGAGGACCGCCACCGCATCACCGCACAACTCGGGGCGATCAAGACGTCGATGCTGCAGGACGTCGAAGGCGGTCGACCCATCGAACTCGATGCACTGGTCGGCGCGGTTGCCGAGATCGCCCGCCGCGTCGGCCTGGCGACACCGAACATCGACACCCTGCTCGGTCTGACGCGCTTGTTCGGCCGCCAGCGCGGGCTGTACGCGGTGAGCTGAAGCCCGTGCTGCCGCACGGCCGCGGTGCGACGCGTGTGTCCCGGCCGCTGCGGCCTGTCGGCGGACCCGTGGAACAACGCACGCTCGGCTGGCGATCGTCCCGAATCCAGACCCGCTCCTCGGACGTACCCCACAGTCGGGGCACTACAGACGCTACCGTTGCCGGGTTTCGCAGACACCTTCAATCGCAGGAGCATCCCCTTGCATGTCACCATCTCGAAGGATCGGGCGCCGCCATCGCGCCGCGGCGGCTGTGCCCAGATCATCCTGACCACGTGCACCGCGCTGGCCGCGCTCGTCGCGTTGGGCGGCAGCACAGCCGCGCTGGCCGGCGGCGGCAAGCTGCTGCTGACGGGCGGTGTCAGCACCATCGACGGCGCCGGGGGCGGTGGCCTGGTGCCCTGGGCGGTGACGAGTTCTTACGCCGCGCCTGACGAGGTCGGCGGCGTGGCCTTCGCCAGCCGCGCGCGCACCCGGAACTACGGCCTGACGGTGTTCGGCGCTGCCGCCACGCTGTACGACCGGGTCGAACTGTCGGCCGCGCACCAGGACTTCGACGCCGGCAACAACCTGGCACCGCTGGGCCTGACGAACCTGAAGATCCGCCAGGACGTGATCGGCGTGAAGGTCAAGGTGGCGGGCAACGCCGTGCTTGACGCCGACACCTGGATGCCGCAGATCGCCCTGGGCCTGCTGCACAAGCGCACTGACGCCGGGACGCTGGGGCCGGTGCTGACCGGCCCGCTGGGTGCCAAGCTCAGCGACACCGAAGCCTATGCCGCAGCGACCAAGCTGTTCCTCGCGCAGGGCCTGCTCGTCAATGCCACGCTGCGCGTGACGCGTGCCAACCAGGACGGTCTGCTCGGCTTCGGCAGCGCCTCCGCATCCCGGCGCCGTGTCCAGCCCGAGATCTCGCTGGCCTATCTGCTCAGCCGCCAGCTCGCGGTCGGCGGGGAATACAAGTTCAAGGCCGACAACCTGAACCGCTCGGCCCTCGGCGCGGGCGCGCTCCGCGAGGACAACTGGGCCGATGTCTTCGTCGCCTGGGCGCCGGTGAAGAACTTCTCGCTGACGCTGGCCTGGGTCGATCTCGGCCACATCGCGCCGGCCGTGCAGCCGCGCCGTCAGTCGGGCGCTTACCTGTCGGCACAGCTGGCCCTGTGAGATCGCCGCCGCCCGACGCCAAAAGAGCCCACGAACAAACGTATGAAATTCATCTTCAACCCTGCCCTGCTGCTGGCCTGTGCGTTGGCATTGCCTGCGCTGGCAACGGCCCAGCCGGTGGGCGCCTCGGCCGCGATGCCCGGCGACCTGTACCAGACCTTCGGCGAGCTGCCGGGCCTGCAGCGTCTGGCCAAGGATCTGGTGTCGCGCGCATCGACCGATCCGCGGATTCAGACCTTTTTTGCCAAGACCGACAAGGACGCGCTGGCGACGTCGCTGGGCAGCCAGTTCTGCAGCCTGCTGGGCGGCCCTTGCGAATACACCGGGCCGGACATGAAACTGGCGCACAAGGACCTGGGTCTGTCGACGGCACACTTCAACGCCCTGGTTGAGGACCTGCAACAGGCGATGGATGCGCAGGGCATCCCGTTTCGCGCGCAGAACCGCCTGCTCGCGCTGCTCGCCCCGATGTACCGCGACGTCAACGAGCGGCCGTGAAGAACCGCCCCGCAGCCCTCTTCGGGGCGCTGCTGCTCGCCGCTGCCGGCCCCGCCGCGGCGGCCAGCGCGACCGTCAAGGTCACCGACCTGAGCGGCCAGGCGGTGTCCGGCGCGGTGGTGATGCTGACGCCCGTCGGCAGCGCCGCCAGCGTCAAGCCCTTGAGCGATGTGCACATCACGCAGCAAGGCATGCGCTTCGAGCCCGCCGTCACCGTGGTCACGCCGGGCACCCGGGTGCGCTTCAGCAACCTCGACAGCTTCGACCACCACGTCAAGGGCGAACGCGGCCAGCAGTTCTCGTTCCGCCTGAAAGGCTATCGCCGCAGCGAGGCGGGCACCACGCCGCCCGACTCGCTGGACATGGTCATCCAAGGCGGCAAGGGGCCAATCACGCTGGGCTGCCTGATGCACAGCCGCATGGCCGCGGGCATCTACATTGCCGATTCGCCGTGGTACGGCATCAGCCAGACCGAAGGCATGGTGGCCATCGACGGGCTGCCCGAAGGGGCGTACGCGATGTCGGTGTGGCACCCGCGCTCGCTGCTCGAACAGGATGGCGTGAAGGTCCAGGTGCGCCCGGGCGTCAACGCGCTGCAGGCGCGCATCCACTGACGCGACGCCGCGGGCCTCGCGGCACGTATCAACTGACGCGGCGCCGCGGGCCGCGGCACGCTCAAGTGCGGATGCGGCACAGTGAGAAGGCTGGACATCCCGTCGGGTGTCCCGAGGACCCCTGATGAGCCATGCCAACGCCGCACAGATCGCAGAATGGAACGGCCCCCAAGGCCAACGCTGGGCCGATCTGCAGGCCGACACCGAGGGCATCGTGCAGCCCTTCGGCGACGCCGCACTGGCGCGGGCCGCGCCGCAGCCCGGCGAGCGCGTCATCGACGTCGGCTGCGGCTGCGGCGACACCAGCTTCGCGCTGGCCCGGCGCGTCGGTGCAACCGGCCATGTGCTGGGCATCGACGTCTCGCAGCCGATGCTCGAGGTGGCACGCGCCCGAGCCGCGGGGCTCGGCCCGCTGACGCTGGAGTTCCGTCAGGCCGACGCCAGCAACGCCGCCCTGCCGGCCGATGTCGACCTGCTGTTCTCGCGCTTCGGTGTGATGTTCTTCGAAGAGCCGCTGCCGGCTTTCGTCCACCTGCGCAGCGCGCTGCGCCGCGGTGGCCGCTGGGTCTGCGTCTGCTGGCGCACACCGCACGACAACCCCTGGACGATGGCCCCGCTGGCCGCTGCCCGCCAGGCCCTGGGCGCCAGCCCAGCCCCGGCCGACCCGACCGCCCCGGGCCCTTTCGCGCTGGCTGACGAATCGCGCCTGCGCGGCCTGCTGTCCGACGCCGGCTTCGTCGACATCGACGTGCAGCGCTTCGACGCCCCGGTGCTGCTTGGCGCCAGCCCGCGCGCCGCGTCCGAGAACACGACGCGCATCGGCCCGACCTCGCGCTTCGTCCGCGAGGCCGGCATGGAACACCTGCCGGTCGTTCGCGCAGCGATCGAACGCGCGCTGTTGCCCTTCGCCGGCAGCGACGGCGCGGTGCGCCTGAACGGCTCGACCTGGCTCGTCTCGGCGACCAACCCCCTGAGCCCCTGAGCCCCTGTGCGCGCGCGCCACGCGCGGGGCGTGCGGGCGACCACCCCCTTGTTCGCACCCGGCGCCCTCGCCCATGCGCAGGACGCGCGGTGGGTCGTCGTGCGTACAGTGTCGTCAGGCGTTTCGACCGAAGGCGACCATGACCTTGCAGCAACTGTCCCGCGTCAAGCAGTGGCACCTCGATCATCCGCGCGGTCACGGCGTCGAACAGCAGGTCTGGGACGGCGTGCTCACCGCCTGGCTGGCCGGCTGGATCGGGCTGGGCGTGGCCTGGCTCCTTCACTCGCCGGCGATGGCCGTGGGCTGCGGACTGCTGATCGCCGCGCCAGGGCTGTACCTTCTGGTGCGCCGGCACCTGCACCGCCGCAGCACCTTGCGCTGCGATTGGCTGTCCAGCGTGCGCTGAAGGCGCAGTGCCGCCGCGGCGTTGGCGGGCCACGGCCGCCTGCAGCCAGAATGCGGTTGCGTGAATCCGGCCGAGACTTTGATGGACACCAAGACGAACAACACCCTGCCCGGCTGCCTGCGCATCGACGGCGACCGGCTCTGGGCGTCGCTGATGGATCTGGCACAGATCGGCGCCACGCCAAAGGGCGGCGTGTGCCGCCTCGCGCTGACCGACCTCGACAAGCAGGGCCGCGACTTGGTCACCCGCTGGGCGCGCGAAGCCGGCATGTCGGTGACCATCGACAAAGTCGGCAACGTCTTCATGCGCCGCCCCGGCCGGGACAACAGCCGGCCCCCGGTGATGACGGGCAGCCACATCGACACCCAGCCGACCGGCGGCAAGTTCGACGGCAACTATGGCGTGCTGGCCGGCATCGAGGTGGTGCGCACGCTCAACGACCACGGCATCCAGACCGAGGCGCCGATCGAGGTCGCCTTCTGGACCAACGAGGAAGGCAGCCGCTTCGTGCCGGTGATGATGGGCTCGGGTGTGTTCGCCCAGGCTTTCACGCTCGAGCATGCCCATGCCGCCAGGGACCACGACGGCAGGTCGGTGAAGGACGAGCTCGAACGCATCGGCTACCTGGGCCCCGAGGAACCAGGCGCGCATCCGATCGGCTGCTACTTCGAGACCCATATCGAACAAGGCCCGCTGCTCGAAAGCCACGACACGACGATCGGCGTGGTCACCGGCGTGCTCGGCATCCGCTGGTACGACTGCATCGTGACCGGCATGGAAGCCCACGCAGGGCCGACCCCGATGGCCCAGCGCAAGGACGCACTGCAGGTCGCCGCCCAGCTGATGCAGGACGTGGTGGCCTGCGCCCACCGCCACCCGCCGCACGGCCGGGGCACGGTGGGGATGGTCCAGGTGCACCCGAACAGTCGCAACGTGATCCCCGGCCGCGTCAAGTTCTCGATCGACCTGCGCAACGCCAGCGACGCGCTGTGCGACGCGATGGACGCCGACATCCGCAGCGTGGCCGCCAGGCTCAGCGCCGACAGCGGGTTGCCGATCGAGATCACGCCCGTGTCGGCCTACCCCGCCCAGCCGTTCCACGCCGACTGCATCGCCGGGGTGGCGCGCGCCGCCGAGCAGCTTGGCTATTCCAGCATGCGCGCGGTGTCGGGCGCCGGCCACGACGCCGTCTACATGGCACGGCTGGCCCCGACCGGGATGATCTTCATCCCGTGCAAGGACGGCATCAGCCACAACGAAATCGAGGACGCATCGCCCGAGCACGTCACCGCGGGCTGCAACGTGTTGCTGCACGTGATGCTGGAGCGTGCCCGGATAAGCTGACGAGGATCCCGCGGTCCTTGTCCGCAGGTCCCTTGTCCGTGTCAGTCTTTGTCCGCATTCCCTGCCCGCATTCCTTGCAAGCCTTCCTTGCAAGCAAGCCGCCGCTTGCCACTTCGCTGCCCTGGCGACAGCAGCAACAGGCTGCGCCAGCGCTAACTAATCCAGCTTGATCGTCGCCAGGTGGGCGACGCTGTGCTGCTGGGTGTTGTCGGCGTCGGCCCCGATGGCGATGCCGATCAGCGGCGGGACGGTCTGCGCCTCGTCGGCGAACAGGCGCAGGAAGTCGGCACGGATGTCGCGCTGCTCGGTCTGCCAGGTGCGCAGCGGGGCCTCGGGACCACGCACGACGATCATCCGGATGCGCCGCGAGAACGCGCTGTCGAGCACCGTGCCGGGCGCCAGGTGCGCGTCCCAGACGTAGCACAGCGACGCTGCGGGCAGCGGCTCGGCACTCGCGGTTCGAGCAACGCGCAGCAACTGGCGTTCGAGAAAGGGCACGGCGTCCAGCTGCAGGTCGAACATCGCGCAGACCTTGATCGGGCTGTCATCGCCCGAACGTTGGCGCAGGTCGGAATTCGGGTTCGGAACATCCAGCCGCCAGCGCCACGAAAGCCGGTGCGCGTCGGGCGGGTTGGCCAGCGCATGCACCAGGTTGCCGTAAGAGGCATCGGCTTCGATGCGCAGCACCCGCTGGCCGTCCAGCGCATCCACACTGAAGCGCGTGAAGGGCTTGCTCTGGCGCGGCAGGCCGACGATCCGCCACGGAGCGGCCGGTATGGCGGCGCTGCCAGCGGGCGAGTTCAGCAGGGTCGCGTCGGCCGCGAACGCAATCGGCGCCACCAGCATCAGCGCCCACAGCACCGCGATCGAAAAGCTCTTCAGCGACGACAAGCAGACGTCCACCAAGGCGAGGATAGTGCCTTGGTGAGCATTCATCGACGCGAAACCGTTCTGACCGGTTCTGACCCGCCTCATGCAGCACCGATTGCCGCGCAGCTCGGCGGCATTCCGCGTCGCGCGTGAATCTCAGGCAAAAAAAGGGGCCCGGAGATCATCCGAGCCCCTCGCAGATGGTGGATCCGGGGGGAATCGAACCCCCGTCCGCAAGCCATCGCCGGACGGTTCTACATGCGTAGCTGTCTGATTTGGATTTAAGGCCCCCGGTCGCGCAGCAGCACGCTACCTGAGCCCCGAGTCATTTGGTTTTAAGCCCGCCGCGAATGACACGCGGCAGGACGAGCCAATGTGAATGACCTCGCAGTCTTTCGGTTACCCGTCAGACCCAGCCCATCGGCCAACTGTTGCGAGGCTCACCGGTTTTAAGCGGCGAGGGCGTACGTTTGATCGTTCGCAGTTACTTTGTTTCCAGTGGATTTACGAGCGAACTGGTGCTCGGCATGCCCCGCGCCGACTCCGCACCCACGTCGAAGCCAAGTCGGACCCATGATGAGGAGTTTAGGTCAAAGCCAGCGATTGCAAGAGCGCGCCGAGATCGGGCAGCACGCTGTCGGCGCCCCAGCTGTGCACGTCTGCGTTGTTTCCCAGGTAGCCCCACGCGGCCGCGGCCGTGGCCATGCCAGCGGCGCGGCCTGCGATGACGTCGCGTTCGTCGTCGCCGACGTACAGGCAACGCGCCGGCGACAGACCGAGCCGGCGCGCGGCTTCGAGCAACGGCGCCGGGTGCGGTTTGGTGTGCGGCGTGCTGTCGCCGGCGACCAGCACGGCAGCCCGCGGCAGCAGATCCAGAGCCCGCGCGAGGGGCTCGGCCAGGTGACCTGCCTTGTTGGTCACGATGCCCCAGCGCAGGCCTTGGCGCTCGATCGCGTCCAGTGTCGTCAGTGCAGCGCAGAACAGGCGCGTTGAGTGCAGCATGCGGGCCTGGTAGCGGGCGAGAAACTCGTCGCGCAGCGCGGCGTAGCCCGGGTCGCCCGGCTGCAGTCCGAAGGCCCGACCGACCATGCCGCGAGCACCCGATCCGGCGTGCGGCCGCAGCACCGCCACCAGCAGCGCCGGCTCGCCGCGAGCGGCGAGCATGTCGTTGGCCGCCCCGGCCAGATCGGGCGCGCTGTCCACCAACGTGCCGTCGAGGTCGAACAATACGGCCGCCAGCCGCACAGGCAAGGCCTTCACGCTGCCTTGCGGCAAGCCAGCAGGTAGTTCACGCTGGTGTCGTCGGACAGCCAGTAGCGGCGGGTCAGCGGGTTGTACTGCATGCCGCGGCTACCCTGCAGCGACAGGCCACCGTCGCGGCACCAGCGCGCCAGTTCGCTGGGACGGATGAAGCGCGCGTACTCGTGGGTGCCCTTCGGCAACAACCCGAGCACGTATTCCGCTCCGACGATCGCGAAGAGAAACGATTTGGGGTTGCGGTTGAGCGTCGAGAAGAAGACCCAGCCGCCGGGTTTGACGAGCGCGGCACAGGCCCTCACCACGGCCGCGGGGTCGGGAACGTGCTCGAGCATCTCCATGCAGGTGACGACGTCGAAGCTGCCCGGCTGCTCGGCGGCGAGCGCTTCGGTGGCGATCTCGCGGTACTCGACATTCTCAACACCGGCTTCCAGCGCATGCAGACGGGCCACCCCCAGCGGCTTGGCGGCCAGGTCGATGCCGTTGACACGCAGTGCGCGGCGGGCCATGGCCTCGGCCAGGATGCCGCCGCCACAACCGACGGCGAGCACGATCTTCCCGCGCAGCCCCGCCAGCATGTCGATCCATTCCAGCCGCAGCGGATTGATCTGGTGCAGTGGCCTGAACTCGCTGTCCGGGTCCCACCAGCGATGGGCCAGATCGCTGAATTTGGCCAGTTCTTGCGCGTCGACATTGTCCATGGCGCGATGGTAGCCACCCGCCCGCCGGCATGCCGCAGAGGGTCCATTGCCCGCCCCGGCGCAGGGCACGGCCCAGGGATCGGGCGCAGCAAAGAAAAAGCCCCGCCGGGGCGGGGCTCGAGGGGGACCGGGGCGGCGCTAACGCGCCGCCAACGATCACTTCCTGCTGCGTGTTCCGACAACCTCGACTTCCACGCGACGGTTCTTCGCGCGGCCTTCGGCGGTCTTGTTGTCAGCCACAGGCTGCTTCTCGCCCTTGCCTTCGGTGTAGACGCGATTCTTCTCGACGCCCTTGCTCACCAGAAAAGCCTTGACTGCCTCCGAACGCCTGATCGACAGCTTCTGGTTGTAAGCATCCGAGCCGATCGAATCGGTGTGCCCGACGGCGATGATGACTTCGAGGTTCACGCCCTTGGTCTTCTCCACCAGATCAGACAACTTGGCCTGTGCTTCCGGCTTCAGAACGGACTTGTTGAAGTCGAAGAACGCATCGGCGGCAAACGTCACCTTCTCGCTGACCGGGGCCGGCGCGACAACAGCCGCGGGCGGCGCGGCCGGGGGCGGCGCGGCAGGCGGGGGCGGCGG
>JANMAP010000284.1:0-12532 GCA_031359905.1 Burkholderiales bacterium
GCAGCCGGCCGGCGAAGGCGTCGTCGTCGGGGGTGTTCAGCGGCGAGTCGGCCAGCAGCGTGGGCACCGACAGCCGGCCGCTGTTGACGAGCGCCCGGGCGAAGGGCTGTTCGGCGGCCAGCGACAGCACGGCGTCGCGCAGCACCCGTGACGCGCGGCTCTTAGGCGTCATGAAGTCGGTGCTGGGCGTGCTGATGCGGATGTTCTCGTCGGCCGCCGCGCCGCGCTCGGCGTCGTAGCTGTCGAGCAGCGCGTCGGGCGCCAGCCCGCGCAGCACCAGGTCCAGCTTCCAGACCAGGTTGTCGACGTCCTGCACGCCGGAATTCGCGCCGCGCGCGCCGAACGGCGAGACCTGGTGCGCCGCGTCGCCGGCGAACAGCAGCCGGCCATGGCGGAAGCGGGCCATGCGCCGGCACTGGAAGGTGTAGACGCTGACCCATTCGAGGTCGAAGCCGATGTGTTCGAGGCCCTGGCTGTCGAGCACGGCGCGGATGCGCGGGGCGACGCGCTCGGGCTGCTTTTCGAGTTCGGGGTCGGCGTCGGCGCCGAGCTGGAAGTCGATGCGCCAGACGTTGTCGGCTTCGCGGTGCATCAACGCACTGGCGCAGCCAGGCGCGTCGCGGACGTCGCCTGCACTGGCGCAGCCAGGCGCGTTGCTCCCGGCGCTCTGCCCGGCGTGGAAGCTGGGCGCGAACCAGAAGCGGCGTTCGGTGCGCTCGGCCGCGTCAGGCTCGGCGTCCAGGACCACGTCGGCGATCAGGAAGCGGTCCTGGAAGACGCGGCCTTCGATGTCTAGGCCGAGCTGGCGGCGGATCGGGCTCTTCGCCCCGTCGGCCGCGATCAGCCAGTCGCAGCGCAGCGCGTACGGGCCGTCGGCGGTCTCGACCTGCAGCGTGACGCCGTCGTCGTCGGGCACGACCCGGCTGACGCGGTGCTGCCAGCGCAGGTCGACCAGCGACAGCGCCAGCGCCCGCTCGACCAGCAGTTGTTCGACGTGGTACTGCTGCAGGTTGACCATGCCCGGCCTGCGGTGCCCGGGCTCGGGCTGCAGGTCGAAGCTGAAGACCTCGCGGTCGCGGTGGAAGGTGCGGCCGACGTTCCAGGTCACGCCGCGCGCGACCACCGCGTCGCCGATGCCCAGTCGGTCGAAGATCTCCAGCGTCCGCTGGGCCCAGCACAGGCCGCGCGAGCCGATGCTGACGGTGTCGTCCTCGTCGAGCAGCACCACCGGCTGGCCGCGCTGGGCAGCGTCGATCGCCGCGCACAGGCCGACCGGCCCGGCGCCGACGACGACCAGCGGCACGCGCGGCTGCGGCTGTGGCGCCGGCCGGTGGGCGTAGCGCGGCCAGGTGTAGGTGGACAACATGTCAGCGGCGCGTCGCGATCGAGCAGACGCCGCGGATCGGGCTCGGCCCGGCCGCTGGCGTGTCTTGCAGACCGCGCCGAGCCTCGCGGCTCGGCTCCTCGCCAGGCGAGCAAGGTCCACTGGACCTTGCTCGTCCGGGCTCGGCCCCCTTGAGGGGAAAGCGGCCGCGGGCCGCTCCGGGGGTGGTCATGTCTCCAGGGCGCGCCACATCTCGACATCGCGCTCGGCCGTCCAGATGCGCGGGTCGCGGTGCGCCGTGGCCTCGTCGTAGGCGCGGGTCACGTCGAAGGGCATGCAGTGGTCGAAGATCACCCAGTGGCCGTACCGGGGGCGCAGGCGTTCCAGCGTCGCGCGGTAGACGGTCTTCAGGTCGTGGCCGGCGGCCGCGCCGGCCTGCACGCTGGCGTAGATGTCGCTGATGAAATCGCGCGTACCCTGCAGGCCGGCGGCGACCTGCGCCGGCGTGGTCAGCGCGGCGCCGCGGCCCGGTACCAGCTGCGCCGGCTGCAGCGCGGCGATGGCGTCGAGCGTGGCCGGCCAGTCGCTGAAGTAGGCGTCGCCGGCATACGGCGTGGCGTCGAACTCGACCAGGTCGCCGCTGAACAGGATCTTCTGCTGCGGCAGCCAGGCCACCGTGTCGCCCTTGGTGTGGCCGCGGCCGAGCTGCAGCAGCTGCACTTCGAGCGAACCCAGCCACAAGGTCATCCTGCCGCGGAAGGTCAGCGTCGGCCAGGTCAGCCCGGCCGGCACGCTCTCGACGTTGCGGAACAGGCGCGGGAAGCGGCCGATCTCGCTGGCCTTGTCCTGCTCGCCGCGCTCGACGATCAGGTCGCGGGTGTCTTCGCTGGCGATGATCTGCTCGCAGCCCTCGGCCCGGAACGCCGACGCGCCGAGCACGCGCACCGCGTGGTAGTGCGTCAGCAGCACGTACTTGATCGGCTTGGGCGTGACGGCGCGGATGCGCCGGATGACGTCCTGCGCCATCACCGGCGTGGCCTGGGTGTCGAGCACCAGCACCGCGTCGTCGCCGACGATGATGCCGGTGTTGGGGTCGCCCTCGGCGGTGTAGGCGTAGGCGTTGTCGGACAGCTTGCTGAAGGTGACCCGCTTCTCGGCCAGATCGGCCTGCGAGGCGAAGGCCTTGGTGGGGGCCGGGGTGGGCACCGGCGACGGGGCCGAGGTGAAGGCCGGGGTGGGGGCATCCGCCATGCAGGGTCTCCTGACGCGCTGGACTCGGCATCTTAGTGCGCGCCGCGTCCTCGCCGGCGCCCCCCGCCAACGCCCCCTTCAGCGCGTCAACACCCTGCGCAGGCCGAAGCTGCAGACGTCGACGATCAGCACCAGCGCCAGCATCGCGCCGAGCACGCTGGCCGTCTTGCCCATCTGGAACAGACCCATGTGGAAGGCCAGCAGGCCGCCCAGGCCGCCGGCGCCGACCACCCCGAGCACCGCGGCGGCGCGGATGTTGTTTTCCCAGCGGTACAGCGTGTAGCTCAGCAGCTGCGGGAGGACCTGCGGCAGCGTGGCGTAGAGAAACACGCGCAGCGGGCCGATGCCGACGGCGCGCAGCGCCGCGCCGGGACCGGGCGGCGCGTTTTCCAGCGCTTCGGCAAACAGCCGGCCGAGCACGCCGGTTGTGTGCAGCGCGAGTGCCAGCGTGCCGGCCAGCGGGCCCAGCCCGGCGGCGACCAACAGCAGCGCAGCCCACACCAGTTCGGGCACCGAGCGCAGCGCGTTCAGCAGCAGCCGCGACGGGCCGCGCAACGCTGCGCGCTGGCCGTCGTGGCCGCGGCTGGCCGGCAGCGCCAGCAGCAGCCCGGCCGCAGCGGCCAGCAGCGTGCCCAGTGCCGACATGGCCAGCGTTTCGGCCGCACCGCGGGCCAGCTTGCGCAGGAACGCCGGGCTGCTGTCGGGCGGGAAGAACTCGGCCGCGAAACGGCCCATGCTGCGCAGCGCATCGGCAGAAAAGAGCGGGGCCCATTGCAGGTCCAGCGAGACGAAGCTGGCGACGACCAGCAGCAAGCCGGCGGCCAGCCCCCAGCAAACGCGGCAGCGGGCGCTGAGCAGCGCGGGCGGCAGGCGGGGCGGCAGGCGGGGCGGCGGAAGGGGCGGCAAACGGGGCGACAAACGGGGCGGCAACCCGGGCGGCAGGCCGGGCGGGGTGAGGGCGGGGCGTTCGCTCATCTCGTCATCAGGCCAGTGCACGGCGCAGCGCGCTGCTGATGCGGTCGGCCAGCGCGACCAGGGCCATGAAGACCAGCAGCATGGTGGCGACCTCGCCGCCGTTGAACATCTTCATCGCGCTGTCCATCTGCTGGCCCAGACCGCCGGCTCCGACGAAGCCCAGCACCACCGACGAGCGGATCGCGCATTCCCAGCGGTAGACGGTGTACGACGTCAGCTCGGCGGCATTGGCCGGCAGCAGCGCATAGGCCAGCGCCTGCAGCCGCCCGGCGCCCTGGCGCAGCAGGGCCTGGGCCGGGCCGCTGTCGCCGCTTTCCAGGATCTCGGCGTAGACCTTGCCGAGCATGCCGCCGTAGGTCAGCGCGATGGCCAGCACGCCGGCGGTCGGCCCGAGGCCGACGACGCGCACGAAGACCAGCGCCCAGACCAGTTCGGGAACGCTGCGCAGCAGCACCAGCAGCCCGCGCACGATCTGGCGCAGCAGCCACGGCCCGCCAGCCATCGGCCCGGCCAGCGCCGACAGCGACAGCACGCGCACCGACAGCAGCGCCAGCGGCACCGCCAGCAGCAGCGCCAGCGCCACCCCAGCGGTGGCCATCGCCACCGTGCGCCAGGTCTCGCGGGCCAGCAGCCTGGCGAAGTCGGCATCCAGCGCCGGCGGAAAGAAGCTGGCGAGAAAGCGCCCGCTGGCCTGCAGGCCAGCGGCGTCGAACAGGCGCCAGGGCGCGAATTCGGTGGCCACGGCCAGCGGCCACAGCAGCAACGCCGCGGCGCAGGCCCAGAACAACCGCGGCGGCCAGGCGGGGTCGCGCAGCGCCGGGTGGCGCGCGGCGGCGAGGGCCGGGCTCATCGGCAGGTCAGCGCCACCGGCGGCGTGTCGGGCACGACGATCGGCGATGCCGGGGCCGGGCCGGTCAGCTCGTCTTCGTGCTGCGCGTAGAGCGCCGCCAGCCGCGCCGGCGTCACCTGCTCTGTCGGCAGATCGAAGGCGATCGCCCCGTCGCGCAGGCCGACGATGCGCGGGAAGGCGGCCAGCGCGGCGTCGACCTGGTGCAGCGTGGCCACCAGCGTCACGCCGCGAGACCGTGCCTCGTCGGCCAGGCTGGCCAGGGCCTGGCGCGCGCGCGTCGGATCGAGCGCCGACAGCGGCTCGTCGATCAGCCACAGCCGCGCCGGCGCGACCAGCGCGCGGGCCAGCCCGACGCGCTGGCGTTCGCCGCCGGACAGCCGGTCGACGCGCTCGAAGAGCTTGTCGGCCAGATCGAAACCCGCCAGGGCCTGCTCGGCGGCGGGGATGTCGACCGGATAGACCAGCGACCGCAGGCTGCGCGCCAGCGACCAGGCCGGCAGCCGCGCCGCCAGCACGGCGGTGACCACGCGCTGCCGCGGCGGCAACGGCGGCACCTGCGGCGCCAGGAACAGGCGGCCGCGCAGCGTCTGCAGCGCGCGCCGCGGCAGCGTCCAGGGGTCGACATCGTCGAGCTGAAGCCGGCCCTGCTGCGGCCTCAGCGCACAGGCCAGCACCTGCAGCAGCGTCGTCTTGCCGGCGCCCCACGGGCCGATGACCGCCAGCTGCTCGCCGCTGGCGACGCGCAGCGACAACCCGTGCACGGCTGGTGCGCTGCCCGGCCGCGCGGCCGGGTGGCGCGCGGCAACCGCGTCGAGTTCGAGCTTCAAGCGCGGGGGCGCTTCAGCGCAGGACGATCCATCGCGTCGCGTGGAATGCAGCGCCGCACTGCTTCGCTGCAGCCCGGCGCCGAGCCTGGATTGCAGCGCCGCGCTGCTTCACAGCAGCCCAGCGCTGCGGGCCGCCGCCTCGATACCCTTGTAGTTGTCGACCGAGGTCGGCACGAAGCGCGACGCGCGCTGCAGGTCGAGGATGGCCTTGCCTTCCGGCGTGTCGCGGCTCAGCGCCAGGAAGGCCGCCTTCAGCTTGTCGCGCAGAGCAACCGGCATGTCGGCGTGCACGGTCCAGTTGTAGTCGTAGTAGGCCGGGGTGGTGAAGATCACGCGCACCTTGGCCGTGTCGACCTTCTTGTCGGCGACGAACTTCTCCCACACGGAAATGTTCAGCGCCCCGGCCTGCACCTTGCCCGAGGCCACTGCGGCGATCGTCGCGTCGTGAGCGCCGCTGTAGGCCACGCGCTTGAAGTCGCGGTCGGGGTCGATCTGCGCGGCCAGCAGGAAGCTGCGCGGCATCAGGTGGCCCGAGGTCGAACTCTGCGAGCCGAAGCTGACGTCCTTGCCCTTCAGGTCAGCCAGGGTGTTGATCGCCGGGTCGCCGCTGATGAAGACCGAGCGGAACTTCTCGTCTTCCTCGCGCTGCACCAGCGGCAGCACCTTGCCGCCCGAACGCACGTGGGCCTGCACGAAGGTGAAGCCGCCGAACCACGCCAGGTCGACCTTCCTGGCGACCAGCGCCTCGACCGACGCTGCGTAGTCGGTGACCGGCGTGTATTCGACCTTCATGCCCAGCTTGGCCTCGAGGTACTGCATCAGCGGTGCCGCCTTGCGGGCCAGCTCGGTCGGCGATTCGTCGGGGGTGGCGGTGATGCGCAGGACCTGCTGCGCGTGGCCGGTGGCCGGCAGTGCCAAGGCGCAGGCCGCCCAGGCCAGGGCCAGGCCCAGGCCACGACGCAGCATCAGGCGGGGGGACGAACGGTGGACAACAGGCATCGTGAGTTCCGTGGAGCGGTGAGAGTGAATGTGAGTGGGGCGCTGGAGGACAGCGCTGCGCGATGGATCTGATCGGTGTGATCGGTGGATGGTCGATGGTCGATGGTCGATGGTCGATGGTCGATGGGCGATGGGCGATCGGTGCAAAGCGCGCGCAGCCCGCATTGGAACCGAAGCACGCCGCCCGCGTGGCCGCTGGCTACAGCGCGCAGCTGCGAAAGCCGGCGAACATGTCGTTGCGCCCGGCGCCGTAGAAGTTGCGGTAGCGCGGGTGGCGCAGGCGCGGCTGGGTGGCCACGCTGGCGCCGCGCAGCACTGGTCGGCCGTCGAACCAGGGCTGCGAATAATCTCGGTAGGGGTGCGCGACGAAGCCCGGGTACGGCGCGAAGGGGCTGGCCGTCCATTCCCAGACCTCGCCCCAGGCGAAGTCGGTGCCGGCCTCGATGGCAGCGCGTTCCCATTCGGCCTCGCTGGGCAGCCGGCGCCCGGCCCAGGCGCACCAGGCTTCGGCTTCGAAGCGGTTCAGGTGGCAGGCCGGCAGCGCCGGGTCGAGCGCGATCCAGCGGCCAAAGTGCTGCTGTTCCCAGCCGCAGCCCAGACCATCGGAATGGCGCCGCAGGCCGCACGGGTGCGACCGGCCCTGTTCGAGCCGCCAGGCACGCCCGGCATCGGACCACCAGCGCGAGTCGTCATAACCGCCGGCGTCGATGAACGGCAGCACGTCGGCCCAGCGGCGCACCTGGCTGTCGATCGCACACGCCGCAACGGCCACGCTGTGCGCGGCAAGTTCGTTGTCGAACGCGAAGCCCGGGCCGCGCTGGCCGATCTCGAAGGTGGCCGCCGCGAAGCGCAGCGCGGGCCGCGGCGCCGGCAGCGGCCGCGGCTGCCAGCGCGCATCGGCCAGCGGCACACCCAGCGCCTGCGCGGTATAGACCGCGGCCTCGTGGTGCATGTCTTCGTGCAGCACGGCCAGGCGGAAGAAGTACAGCGCGGTGTCGTCTTCCGGCGTGTCCGCCAGCAGGGCCAGCGTCTCGTCGAGTTGCGCGGCCAGGTCGGCGCGCGTGGTCTCGGCATCGGGCAGCGGCAGCGCCCAGCGGCTGGCGTGCGCGACCTCCGAAGAGTTGTACCAGGCGTCGTGCTGCGGCTGCGCGCGCCGCGGCGCATGGGGGTCGGCCGCCGCGCCGCGCCGCCGCTCGGGGTTGCGCGCCAGCCACCAGGCCTGGAACCAGCCGACATGGCCGAGTTCCCACAACGGCGGGTTGAGCGTCGGCCGCAACGGCACGGCCAGCGCGGGCAGCGCGGCCTCGAAGGCGGCGAAGGTGGCCAGCGTGTCGCGCCGGCTGTCACGCAGGGCCTGCGCCAGGGCTGCCGGCGCGGCCTGGCGCAGCGCCATGCCGGCCGCGTCGGCGGGAGCGTCCGCATCGAGCGGGTGGTTCACGCGGTTCAAGCGCCGTCCCGCCGATGATTCACGCGATTCACGCGCGGTGCCGCCGGTGGTTCACGCGCGGTACCCTCATGACGTGAACCGACCGCAAATCGTCATCGTCACCCCAGCCCTGGCCGCGGCCAACAACGGCAACTGGCAGACGGCAAGGCGCTGGGCAGCGTTCATGGAACGGGATTATCAGGTCCGCGTCGTCGGCGACTGGCCGGCCGGCAGCAGCGACGACGACCCGGCGCTGCTGATCGCCCTGCACGCCCGCCGTTCGGCGCCGTCGATCGCCGCCTGGCGCGCCGCCCACCCGCAGCGCCCGGTGCTGCTGGTGCTGACCGGCACCGACCTGTACCGCGACATCGCCGTCGACGCCGCCGCGCAGCGTTCGCTGCAGATCGCCGACCGGCTGGTCGTGCTCAACGAGCTCGGCATGCGCGGTCTGCCGCCGGCGCTGCACGCCAAGACCCGCGTCTGCCTGCAGTCCAGCCCGGCCCGGCAGCCGCGGGCGAAGACCGCACGCCACCTGCGCGCGCTGATGGTCGGCCATCTGCGCGACGAAAAGTCGCCGCAGACCTACTTCGACGCCGCGCGTCGCCTGGCGGCGCGGCCCGACATCCTGCTCGACCACATCGGCAGCGGCCTCGATCCCCGGCTGGCTGCAGCCGCCCAGGCGCTGGCCGCCGCGCAGCCGCGCTACCGCTGGCTGGGCGGGCTGACCCATGGCGCGACGCGCGCCCGCATCCAGGCCGCGCACCTGCTGGTGCACGCCAGCCGCATGGAAGGCGGCGCGCATGTGGTGATCGAAGCCGTGACCAGCGGCACACCCGTGCTGGCCAGCCGCATCGACGGCAACGTCGGCCTGCTCGGCGCGGGCTACGGTGGCTATTTCGATCCCGGCGACAGTGCCGGCCTGGCTGCGTTGCTGCAACGCGCGCGCGACGATGCGACACTCCTGCCCCGGTTGCGCGCGCAGTGCCAGGCGCGGGCCCCGCTGTTCGAGCCGGCACGCGAACGCGCCACGCTGCTGGCGTTGGTGGCCGACAGCCTGCAGACGGCGGGACCACGCGCTACCGCCCCCGCCGGCACCCGCCAGACCCTGCGCCGGCAACGAAACCCCCGCCCGCCGTCCGACCGACCCCGGAGAACGAACCGACCATGAACGCCCCGCTGCCCCATCCCGCCCTGCCGACCGCGAGGCTGCCGCGATGACGGCAGCCGTCACCGCCACCACGCCTGCCGGCGAGCCGCGCCTGACCTCGCTGTCGCACGGCGGCGGCTGCGGCTGCAAGATCGCCCCCGGCGTGCTCAGCGAAATCCTCAAGGGCACGGCGGCGATGCCGATCCCGAAAGAATTGCTGGTCGGCATCGAGACCGCCGACGACGCCGCGGTCTACCAGCTCAACGACGAGCAGGCGCTGATCGCCACCACCGATTTCTTCATGCCCATCGTCGACGACCCGTTCGACTTCGGGCGCATCGCCGCGACCAACGCGATCAGCGATGTCTACGCGATGGGCGGCCGGCCGATCCTGGCGCTGGCGCTGGTCGGCATGCCGATCAGCGTGCTGTCGACGGCGACCATCGGCCGGGTGCTGGAAGGCGGCGCGTCGGTCTGCCGCGCCGCGGGCATCCCGATCGCCGGCGGCCACACCATCGATTCGGTCGAGGCCATCTACGGGCTGGTGGCGCTTGGCCTGGTCCACCCGTCGCGCGTCAAGCGCAACGCCGACGCGCAGCCGGGCGACCTGCTGGTGCTGGGCAAGCCGCTCGGCGTCGGCGTGATGTCGGCGGCGCTGAAGAAGGAACAGCTCGACGCCGCCGACTACGCGCGGATGATCGCCTGCACGACCCAGCTGAACACGCCGGGGCCCGAGCTGGCAGGGCTCGACGGGGTCCACGCACTGACCGACGTCACCGGCTTCGGCCTGGCCGGCCATGCGCTGGAACTGGCACGCGGCGCACGCTGCGCGGTGCAGCTCGACTGGGCGGCCGTGCCGCTGCTGCCGGGCGTGCGCCGCTTGGCCGAACAGGGCTTCGTCACCGGCGCGTCGGGCCGCAACTGGGCCGGCTACGGCGGCGACATCGGCCTGCCGGTGTCCTTCTCCGCCGAAGACCAGGCCCTGCTGACGGATCCGCAGACCAGCGGCGGCCTGCTGGTGTCGTGCACGCCGGCGGCGCTGGATGCCGTGCTGGCGGTGTTCGGCCGCCATGGCTTCGACGCCGCGGCGGTGATCGGGCAGGTGCTGCCGCAGGCGGCGGGCGCCGCGCGCTTGCAGGTCGTCTGAGAACGGGGTGAGAACGGGCCGGGAACGGGCCGGAACGGGCCATTGGCGCCGCGTGGGGCGCAGAATGGCGCTGCGGGCGACCCACCGGCGTCGTGCGGTTGTTGGCGATCAGCGCTTCGCCCGCCATCGACGGAGCGCGCCATGATTTCCATCACCTACGTCAGCTCGGCGTCCATCCAGTTCAACGAAGCGACGCTGGTCGACCTCGTCGAACAATGCCAGCGCAGCAACCTGCGCCTGGGCGTCACCGGCATCCTGGTCTATTCGGACGGCAACTTCATGCAGGTGATCGAGGGGCCCGATCTGCCGACCACCGCGTTGTACGACCGGATCTGCCGCGACACCCGGCACCGCGGCGTGACGACGGTGCACCAGCAGGCCATCGAGAGGCGCGACTTCCAGGGCTGGTCGATGGCCTACAACATCCTGCCGCCGAAGGGCCTGCGTACCAACCGCGTGCCCCAGGCGTTCCTGGACCGTGCCCGACAGCGGCCCCTGCCGCTGCCGCAGGGCAGCGCTTCAAGCCTGGTCTGCTCGTTCATGCAGCATTGAAACGGCGGCCTGAAAGAAGGGGCCTGAGCGTGGCCTGAACTTGGCTTGATCGTGGCTGCCGTGGTCCAGCCGCGGCGTGAACGTGGCCTAAACCCGTTCGAGCACGACGGCGATGCCCTGGCCGACGCCGATGCACATCGTGCATAGCGCGTAACGGCCCTGGATGCGCTGCAGCTGGTTGACGGCGGTGGTCGCCAGCCGTGCGCCGCTGGCGCCCAGCGGGTGGCCGAGCGCGATGGCCCCGCCGTTGGCGTTGACGCGCGCATCGTCGTCGGCCAGGCCGAGGTCGCGCAGCACCGCCAGGCCCTGCGCGGCGAAGGCCTCGTTGAGCTCGATCACATCCATCTGCGCCAGGCGCAGGCCGGTCAGCTCGAGCACCTTGCGGGTGGCCGGCGCCGGACCCATGCCCATCACCCGCGGCGCCAGGCCGGCGGTGGCCATGCCGACGACGCGCGCCCGCGGCGTCAGCCCGTGGCGCGTGGCCGCCGCCTCGCTGGCGACGAGCAACGCGCAGGCGCCGTCATTGACGCCGCTGGCGTTGCCGGCCGTCACGCTGCCGTCGGGCTTGACCACGCCCTTCAGCTTGGCGAGCGCCTCCAGGCTGGTCTCGCGCGGATGTTCGTCACGGGCGACGACCAGCGCATCGCCCTTCTTCTGCGCGATCGTCACCGGAGTGATCTCGGCGTCGAAGAAGCCGGCCTGCTGGGCACGCACGGCATTCATCTGCGAACGCAGGGCCATGCGGTCCTGCGCTTCGCGTTCGATGCCGTGTTCGGCGGCCACGTTCTCGGCGGTCTCGGGCATCGAGTCGACGCCGTACAACTCCTTCATGCGCTTGTTGATGAAGCGCCAGCCGATGGTCGTGTCGTGGACCGCGTTGTTGCGGCTGAACGCGCTGTCGGCCTTGGGCATCACGAACGGCGCGCGGCTCATGCTTTCGACGCCGCCGGCGATCATGAATTGCGCGTCGCCGGCGCGGATCGCGCGTGCCGCGCTGCCCACCGCGTCCAGGCCCGAACCGCACAGCCGGTTGACGGTGCCACCGGGCACGCCGACCGGCAGCCCGGCCAGCAGCGCGGCCATCCGCGCGACATTGCGGTTGTCTTCGCCGGCCTGGTTGGCGCAGCCGTAGATCACGTCGTCGAGCGCGCCCCAGTCGAGCTGCGGATGACGGGCCATCAGCGCGGCGATCGGCAACGCCGCCAGGTCGTCGGTGCGCACCGTGGACAGCGCACCGCCGTAGCGGCCGAAGGGCGTGCGCAGCGCGTCGCAGATGAAGGCGTGGGTAGTCGACATGGCGGGCTCCTGGTTCGCGCGGCACGCGGCGCGGCGCGACAGCGTGGGTTCAGACGGGTGGTTCAGGCGTGTGTTTCAGGCCTGCTTCAGGCGGCCTGGCGGCGCAGCCAGGGGCTGACACGATAGCGCTCGCCGCGGTACTCGGTATCCAGGGCATCGAGCAGCGCGACCACGCCGGGGACGCCCCAGCGCGCCAGCCATTCGAAGGGGCCGGCGGGATAGTTGACGCCGAGCTTCATCGCGTCGTCGGCACCCGCCTCGCTGCACACGCCCTGCAGCACGGCGTCGGCGGCCTCGTTGATCAACATCGCCACCGTGCGCGCGACGACCAGCCCCGGCGTGTCGGCCACCGGCAGCGGCGCGAATCCCAGCGCCGCCAGCCAGGCCGCCGATTGCGCGCGCCAGGCGTCGCCGGCCGCCGCGTTGACCGCATAGGCCAGCGCGCTGCCCGGCGGCAGCGGCGACAGCAGCGGCCGGTCGAAGACGCTGACGGCCGAGCTGCCCACTGCCTTGGCGATCTCGCCGGCGGTGCGCCCGTCGGTCAGCACCAGTCGCCCGCCGTCGACCGCCAGGCCAGTCCAGCCACTGTCGCGCACGCGCGCCGGGCCCCAGCCCTGCGTGGCGAGCGCGCTGGTGGCGGTCTGTTCCAGCAGGTCGGCCACGCTGTCGTCGCCATGCACCGTCACCTCGCCGGCGCTGGCCGGCGCGCCGTGGACGGCCACCGGCAGCGCCGGCGCG
>JANMAP010000293.1:0-4288 GCA_031359905.1 Burkholderiales bacterium
CACGCTGGAACCGGGGCCCTACGGCCGCGACGCCGTCGACGAATTTTGGTTCGATCGCAAGATCGGCTTCTGCGAGCACTTCGCATCGGCCTTCGTCGTCGTCATGCGCGCGCTCGACGTGCCGTCGCGCATCGTCACCGGCTACCAGGGCGCCGACCCGTTGCCGCAGGACGGCTACTGGGTCGTGCGGCAGAGCAACGCCCACGCCTGGGCCGAGTTCTGGCAGCCCGGCGAGGGCTGGGTGCGCGTCGATCCGACCGCCGCGGTGGCGCCCGAACGCATCAGCCGCGGGCGCAGCCTGCAGCCGCCGCCGGGGCTGGTCGCCGGGGCCATCGGCAGCCTGAGCCCGGCCACGGCGGCCCAGTTGCGCGCCGGCTGGGAAGCCATCAACAACCGCTGGAACCAGTGGGTGCTGAACTATTCGCGCCAGCAGCAGTTCGACCTGCTGCAGCGCCTGGGGCTGTCCAGCCCGAGCTGGCAGGACCTGGCGACTACGCTGATCGCCGCGCTGTGCAGCATCAGCCTGGCCGGCGCGGCCTGGGCCTGGTGGGACCGCCGCCGCCAAGACCCCTGGCAGCGCCTGCAGCAGCGCGTCGCCGCGCGCCTGCAGACGCTGGGCGTGCCGGTGCGGGCCCACCACCCGCCGCGGCAGCGCGCCGCGCTGGTCCGCGAGCATCTGGGCGCGCCCGGCGAGCCGCTGGCCGCGCTGCTCGACGCGCTCGATCGGCAGCGTTATGCCGCCAGCCCACCGGCCCACGCGCTGCGCCGCGGCGAACGCGACTGGTGGCGCGACTTCCGCCGCGCCGCGGCGGGCCTGGCGCCGGCGCCCACGCCCTCGCCCTCGTCGTCACCCTCTTCCGCGGCGGTGTCGCCATGAGGCTCCACCCGACCGCTGCATGCGCCGCCGTCTTCACGGTCGCATGGGCCGCCGCGACCACACTGGCCGCCCCGTCGGCGTCGGCGGCTGGCGACCGCGCAGCGACGGCCCCGGCGGCTGCCACGCGCGGCACAGCATCCGGCCCGCGCGCCGCGCGGCCGCACCACCACCACCCGGCCCCGGCGACGGACTACGCCGGCCGTGCCGACGTGCTGCGCTTCGCCGCCGAGGTCGCCGACCGCCGCGGGCTGGATCGCGCCTGGGTCGAACAGCAACTCGGCCAGGCGCAGCGCCTGAGCACGGTGCAGCGCCTGGTGATGCCGCCACCGGCCGGCACGGCCAAGAACTGGGCCGCCTACCGGGCGCGCTTCATCGAGCCGCAACGCGTCGCCGCCGGCCTGGCCTTCTGGCAGCAGAGCGCCGCCTGGCTGGCCGCCGCCGAAGACCGCTGGGGGGTGCCGCCGGAAATCGTCGTCGCGATCGTCGGTGTCGAGACCTTCTACGGCCGCATCACCGGCGGCTTTCGTGCGCTCGACGCCCTGGCCACGCTGGCCTTCGACTTCCCCACCGGGCGCAGGGACCGCAGCGCCTTCTTCCGCGACGAGCTCGAAGAACTGCTGGTGCTCGCGCAGCGCGAAGGCGTCAGCGCGGCGGCGCTGAAGGGCTCGTTCGCCGGCGCATTGGGACTGCCGCAGTTCATGCCCGGCAGCATCAACCGCTACGCGCTGGACTTCGACGGCGACGGCCATGTCGACCTGGCGCGCAGCCCAGCCGACGTGGTCGGCAGCGTGGCCCATTTCCTGGCCCAGCATGGCTGGCAGCGCGGGCTGGCAACGCATCACGCCGTGGCGGTGCCCGTCGACAGCGCCGACCGCGCCGCGCTGCTGGCGCCCGACATCGTGCCGACCTTCACCGCTGCGCAGTTCGCCCAGCGCGGAGCGCTGCTCGACGACGCCGGCCGGGCCCACGACGGCCTGCTCGCGCTGGTCGAGTTGCAGAACGGCGACCAGGCGCCGAGCTTTGTCGCCGGGACGCAGAACTTCTACGTCGTCACGCGCTACAACTGGAGCAGCTACTACGCGATGGCCGTGATCGAGCTGGCGCAGGCGCTCAAGCGCGCCCGTGGGTGAGCGGTGCCCGAGTCGCTGCCCGAAGCGGGCCCCGGGGCCGTTCCTGAGGAGACCCGCGAGACGTCCCCGGCACCCGCGGCGCACAGACCGCGGACCCCCACCGGGTGGTAAGGTCAGCCATCAATTTCTGCCAGCCTGCCCGCCGTGATCGACACCCTGCTGCTCGCCGCAGCCCGCATCGCCACCTTCGAGCATGAACGCGGGCTGACCAACGCCAGCGGCTTCTTCTTCGCCCGCGATGATCGGCTGTTCGTCGTCACCAGCCGCCACGTGCTGGTCGACGAGGCCAGCGGCCACCGCCCCAACCGCATCGAGATCGAGCTCCACACCGATGCCGAGGACCTCGGCCGATCGACCGGCCTGTCGATCCTGTTGTTCGAGGACGGCCAGAGCGTCTGGCGCCAGGGGCGCGACGCCACCGGCGACATCGATGTCGCGGTGATCGAGGTCGACCGCGCGGCATTGCCCGACGGCGTGCTGCTCAGCGCCTTCACGCCCGAGCACGTGGCGCTGGCCGGTGACGGCGGGGTGGAGGTCGGCAGTTCGCTGCTGACCGTCGGCTTCCCGCTGGGTTTTCACGACACGCTGCACCACCTGCCGGTGGTCCGCCAGGCGGTTCTGGCCACCGCCTTCGGCCTGCGCTTCCAGGGCCACGGCTACTTCCTGACCGATGCGCGCATGCACCGCGGCACCAGCGGCGCGCCGGTGGTGATGCGGGATGCAGCGGCGCGCGATGGCGCGCTGCCCTGGAAGCTGCTCGGCGTGCACTCGGGGCGGCTGGACATGAGCGATCGCGACAAGGTCGAAGACGAATCGCTGGGGCTCAACGTCGCCTGGTACGCCGACATCCTGTTGACCTTGACAGACGACATGCCCGCGCTGGCCCATGGGATCAGTGAAGACAGCGCCGGCGCAGCGGCGGGCGATGCGGAGCCGCTGCCGGTCGCTTCCATCGAGGCGGGCGCCAGCGCCGGCCGTTGAACACCCCGTGGTCGCAGCCCGGCGCGATGTTCGCGCCGAGGCCCCGCGCGATCAGGCCGATCAGGCCGCCATCGGCACCAGGAAATCGCGGCTGATGCCGACGCCCAGGTCGTTGACGCGGTCGAGGAACTGGGTCAGGTAGGCGTGCAGCCCGGTGGCCAGGATCTCGTCGATGCGGCCGTAGCGCAGGTCGCTCTGCAGGCGGCCGGCGCGGCGCAGGGTCTCGCTGCTCTGCTGGTTGGCGACCTGCTGCAGGTTGGCCACCGTCTCGTTCATGCAGGCGGCCAGCGAACGCGGCATGTCGGGCCGCAGGATCAGCAGTTCGGCCACGCGTTCGGGGCGGATGACGTTGCGGTAGACCTTGCGGTAAACCTCGAAGCCGGACACCGAACGCAGGATCGCGCTCCAGTGATAGAAGTCGACCTCCTGGCTGTCCTTGACGTTGTCGGCGCCGAAGTAGTCGCCGGTCAGGGCGTGGAACTTGACGTCGAGCAGCCGCGCCGTGTTGTCGGCGCGTTCGAGGAAGGTGCCCAGGCGCAGGAAGTGCAGCGAGTCGTCCATCAGCATGGTGCCCACCGTCACGCCGCGGCTCTGGTGCGAGCGCACCTTGACCCATTCGAAGAACGCCCCGGGGTCGCGGTCGAAGGCACCGGCGGACAGCAGGCGGTTGAATTCCAGCCAGGTCTGGTTCTGCGTTTCCCAGACCTCGGTGGTCAGCGCGCCGCGCACCGCGCGGGCGTTCTCGCGCGCCGCGCGCAGGCAGGCCAGGATGCTGGAGCTGTTGTCCTCGTCGCGGACCATGAAGTCCATGACGTTGCGCGCCGTCACCTCGCTGTACCGCTTGGCGAAGGGCAAGGTCAGCTCGCTGATCGACAGCAGGCCGCGCCAGCCCTGCTCGGCGACGTCGGCGCTCTGCGGCAGCAGCGCCGTCTGGTAGTTGACGTCGAGCATCCGGGCGGTGTTTTCAGCGCGCTCCATGTAGCGCGCCATCCAGAACAGGTGGTCGGCAGTTCTAGACAGCATGATGGTTCTCCAGCGCGCCGAAAACCCCGCCGCGCGCTGCCGCGCGCCGCCGTGTTGTGGCTTCGCCCCAAGCGCTTCGCGCTTGACCGGCCCGCTCCATGTAGCGAGCCATCCAGAACAGGTGGTCGGCGGTTCTAGACAGCATGGTGGTTCTCCAACAGGCCGAAAACCCCGCCGCGCGCGGGCGCCCGCAGCCGGGTTGTGGCTTAGCCGCAAACGCGTCGCGCGTTTACCGCCCCCGCCAAGTAGCGAGCCAAACAGAAAAGGTGGGCGGCGG
>JANMAP010000307.1:0-6062 GCA_031359905.1 Burkholderiales bacterium
CCGGCCGACAGCCCGTTCCTGCGCCGGCCCGACCTGCTGGCCAGCCTGCTGACCTACTGGCACAACCACCCGTCGTTGAGCTACCTGTTCAGCGGCATGTTCATCGGCCCGACCAGCCAGGCGCCGCGTTTCGACGAAGCCCGCGACGACCAGGTCTACGAGGTCGAGATCGCCCTCGAGCAGATCGAGCGCCAGCAGGCGCGGCACGGCGGCGGCGCCGGCGCGGTGCCGCCGTGGATGGTCGACCGCGCGCTGCGCAACCTGCTGGTGGACGTCACCGGCAACACCCACCGCAGCGAGTTCTGCATCGACAAGCTGTACTCGCCCGATGGCCCCACCGGCCGCCTGGGCCTGCTCGAACTGCGCGCCTTCGAGATGCCGCCGCACGCGCGCATGAGCCTGGCCCAGCAGCTGCTGCTGCGCGCGCTGGTGGCCTGGTTCTGGCGCGCGCCGTACCGCGGCCGCGGCAGCACGCGGCTGACACGCTGGGGCACCGGCCTGCACGACCGCTTAATGCTGCCGACCTTCGTGCAGATGGACTTCGACGACGTGATGGCTGAGCTGCAGCAGGCCGGCTTTGCGTTCGATGCGCAGTGGTTCGCGCCGCACTTCGAATTCCGCTTCCCGCTGGTCGGCGAAGTCGCCACGCGCGGCATCCACCTGACGCTGCGCAGCGCGCTCGAACCCTGGCACGTGATGGGCGAGGAAGGCTCGGCCGGCGGCACGGTGCGCTATGTCGATTCGTCGCTCGAACGGCTGGAGCTGAAGGTCAGCGGCCTGAACGACAACCGCCACATCGTCACCGTCAACGGCCAGGCCGTGCCGCTGCAGCCGACCGGCCGGGTCGGCGAATTCGTCTGCGGCGTGCGCTACAAGGCCTGGGCGCCGCCCTCGGCGCTGCACCCGACGATCGCCTCGCACGCCCCGTTGACGATCGATGTCGTCGACCGCTGGCTGCAGCGTTCGCTGGGCGGCTGCCGCTACCACGTGGCCCATCCCGGCGGCCTGAGCTACGAGGACTTTCCGGTCAATTCGTACACCGCCGAAAGCCGGCGCCTGGCGCGCTTCTTCCGCTTCGGCCACACCCCCGGCACGATGCACGTGACGCCGGCCGCGCCGAGCCGCGAGCTGCCCTTCACGCTCGATCTGCGCTTGACATGACCGGGCCCGGCAGCGCCAGGCAGCACTGAAATGCCGCAAAGCCAGTTCCAGGGCAACCTGCCGCTCGACGCCGCGGCCCAGGCCCTGCTGCACCAGGCGCTGCCCGGCGACGGCGGCGTGTGGGATGAACTGCGCGCCGCCGGCGGCGACCTGCGTCCGGCCTGGCGCCGCTTCGCGCTCGGCCTGCCGGCGCCTGCCGGCGGGCGCGACGCGGCCGGCGATCTCGACCGCCGTGTCGCCCAGGTGGCGCAGCAGATCCGCCAGGACGGCGTGACGCACAACGTCTTCAGCGACCAGGGCGTGGCCAGCCGGCCGTGGTCGCTCGAACTGCTGCCGCTGCTGATCGAGCCCGCTGACTGGGCGGCCATCGAGGCCGGCGCCGTGCAGCGCGCCGAACTGCTGCAGGCCCTGCTGGCCGACGTCTATGGCCCGCAGCATCTGCTGCAGGAAGGGCTGTTGCCGCCGGCGCTGCTGTGGCGCCACCCGGGTTGGCTGCGGCCGATGCAGGGCGTCGAGCCGCCCGGCGGCATGCGCCTGTTCATCGTCGCCTTCGACCTGGCGCGCGGCCCCGACGGCGGCTGGTGGGTGGTGGCCCAGCGCACGCAGGGCCCGTCGGGCCTGGGCTATGTGCTGCACAACCGGCTGGTCATCTCGCGCCAGTTCCCCGACGCCTTCCGCGACCTGCGCGTGCAGCACATCGCCAGTTCGTACCGCCGGCTGCTCGACACCGTCGAACAGAGAGCCCAGGAAGTGGCGCGCGCCGCCGGCGACGGCAGTTCGCCGCGCGTCGTCCTGCTGACCCCCGGGCCCTACAGCGAGACCTACTTCGAACACGCCTACCTGGCCCGCTACCTCGGGCTGCCGCTGGTCGAGGGCGGCGACCTGACGGTGCGCGGCCAGCGCCTCTTCCTGAAGACCGTCGAGGGCCTGGAGCCGGTGCACGGCGTGCTGCGCCGCCTCGACGACGACTGGTGCGACCCGCTCGAGCTGCGGCCCGACTCCGCGCTCGGCGTTCCCGGCCTGCTGCAGGCCGCGCGCGCCGGAACGGTGGTGATGGCCAACGCGCTGGGCAGCGCCTTCCTCGAATCACCGGCGATCCAGGGCTTCCTGCCGGGTATCGCGCGACGGCTGATCGACCAGGACCTGCTGCTGCCCGCGCTGCCGACCTGGTGGTGCGGCGAAGCCACCGCCTGGGCCGGCGTGCGCGATGGGCTGGACAGCAAGTTCCTGCGCAGCACCTTTCCGCGAGATGGCCGCACCTCGCAGGTGCACGATCCCAGCCGCGACCTGCGTGCTGAGATCGACGACGACCCCGACGCCTGGACGGTGCAGGGCCGGCTGCGGTTTTCGCGCGCGCCGATCTGGGGCCACGGCAGCCTGAGCCAGCGCCCGGCGATGGTGCGCGTCTACGCCATCGCCGACGGCGGCGGGCGCTGGCATGTGCTGCCCGGCGGCATGACGCGCGTCGCCCAGCGCGAAGACAGCAGCGTCAGCATGCAGCGCGGCGGCAGCAGCCTGGACACCTGGGTGCTGACCGACGGCCCGGTCGACACCTTCAGCATGCTGCCGCAGCGCCTGCAGGTCGACGACATCGCCCAGCGACGCCGGCCGGTCAGCAGCCGCACCGGCGAGAACCTGTTCTGGCTCGGCCGCTACACCGAACGCACTGAACAGCTGGTGCAGCTGGCCCGGTCCACGCTGCTGGTCATCGGTGCCGACAGCGACGCTGCGCCGCCGGTGCTGCTGGCCCTGTCGGCGCTGGCCGTGCAGTCAGGCCTGGCGCCGTCGGGCGTGCCCACGCTGGCCCAGGCGCCGCACCTGTTCGAACGCGCCCTGCTCGCCGCGCTGGCCGATGCCAGCGGCGCGACCAGCATCGCCTACAACCTCGTCGCGCTGGACCGCGCGTCGCAGGCGCTGCGCGAGCGCCTGTCGTCGGAACACTGGGGCCTGATCCGGCTGATGGGCGAGGCCTTCGGCAGCGCGCTGCAAACCCCCGCCGATGAACTGCCCACGCTGTCGCAGGTGCTGCCGGCGCTCGACCGCCTGGCCCTGCAGCTGGCCGCGGTGACCGGCGCGCAGACCGACCGCATGACGCGCGACCATGGCTGGCGGCTGCTGACCGTCGGCCGGCTGCTGGAACGGCTGATCGGCCTGTCGTCGCGGCTGGAAGCCTTCCTCGACGCCGAAGCGCTGGGCAGCGCGGCCGGCATCGACCTGCTGCTCGAACTCTTCGACAGCGTCATCACCTTCCGCGCCCGCTACCAGCGCCACGAAGACCTGCTGGCGCTGACCGAACTGTTGGTGCTCGACAGCGCCAACCCGCGCGCCCTGGCCGGCGTGCTGCGCCGGCTGCGCACCGAGATCGGCAAGCTGCCGGGCAGCCCGGCGCTGCTGGGCGAACTGCTCGAACAACTGCCGGCCGCCGGTGCCGGCCTGACCCTGGAATCGCTGCGCGGCGCCGACGACGCGCAGGTCGCGGCGCTGCTGCGCGGCATCGCCGCCCACCTGTCGTCGACGGCGGCGCGGCTGGCCGACGAGGTCGCCGGCCGCTACTTCACGCTCGCCCAGGGCAGCGATCAAAGGATATGAGCCCCCCCCGGAGCGCCTGCGGCGCTTCCCCCGGACCCGAAGGGGCCACTCCGTGTCCCGGAGGGCGACGCCAGTGGCCCGGCAGAGCCGGTTCCACGGCGTCCGCTTGGTCGAGTGAACCGAAACGGGTGGTGCTGTGAACGTGCCCGTCGAGCTCGAGGTCGAGCACGAGACGCGCTACAGCTACGCCAGCCCGGTCTCGCTGGCCCACCACCTGGCCCATCTGCAACCGCTGCAGGACGCCTTCCAGCAGCTGCTGGATTTCGAACTGGACATCGACCCCGCGCCCGGCCAGCGCCACGCCAGCGTCGACGCGCTGGGCAACCTGCAGCACCACTTCAGCCTGGCCCAGCCGCACCGCGGGCTGCGGGTGGTGTCGCGCAGCCGCGTGCGTCTGCAGCCGTGTTTCGATGCGCTCGATGCAGCGGCCTCGCCGCCGTGGGACGCCCTGGCCGCCAGCCTGCGCTACGAGGCGCGCGCGCCGCTGCAGCGCGAACTTGAATTCGCCCTGCCGTCGCCCTATGTGCCGCGGCTGCGCGAATTGCGTGCCTATGCCGCGCCGCTGTTCCCGGCCGGCCGGCCGGTGGCCGAAGGCGCCCTCGCGCTGATGCACCGCGTGCACGCCGACTTCCGCTACGAAAGCCGCAGCACCGAGATCGACACCCCGCTGGCCAGCGCGTTCGCCCAGCGGCGCGGCGTGTGCCAGGACTTCGCGCACCTGATGGCCGGCGCCCTGCGCATGCTCGGCCTGCCGGTGCGCTATGTCAGCGGCTACCTGTTGACGCAGGGGGCGGCCGGCGATCGCGCCGAGGCCCTGATCGGCGCCGATGCCTCGCATGCGTGGGTCCAGGTGTGGTGCCCGGGAACGCCCGGGGTGCCGTCAGACGGCGCCGGTGCAGGCTGGCTGGATCTCGATCCGACCAACGACGTCGTGCCGTCGAGCCACCATGTGCGGGTGGCAGTGGGCCGCGATTTCGGCGACGTCACGCCGTTGCGCGGCGTGATCCGCGGCGGCGGCCGGCACACCCTGACGGTGGGGGTGACCACGCGGCGCATCGACGCCGCCAGCGCAGCGCCCGGCGCGGCGGTCGACCCCCCGGCCGGGCCCGCCAGCGCGTCGTCGGCGACAGGCCCGCGAGTTGCTAGAGTCGACTGACGAGAGGACACGCCACCATGAAGTCGACCTTCGACGAGATGCTCACCGCCACCCGGCAGGTGCGCGACCAGTACCGCGTGTACCAGGAGTGGCTCGACCGCCAGCCGCGCGAAACCATGCACGCGCGGCGCGACGAGGCCGAGATGATCTTCCGCCGCGTCGGCATCACCTTCGCGGTCTACGGCGCCAAGGACGAGGACGGCGCCGGCACCGAACGCCTGATCCCCTTCGACCTCATCCCGCGGGTCATTCCGAAGCAGGAATGGGTCGACATGGAAGCCGGGCTGCGCCAGCGCGTCAACGCGCTCAACCGCTTCATCCACGATGTCTACCACGGCCAGGAAATCCTCAAGTCCGGCGTCGTGCCCGCCGTGCAGGTGCTGAAGAACGCGCAGTTCAGGCCCGAGATGATGGGTGTGGACGTGCCTGGCAACGTCTATTCGCACATCGCCGGCATCGACATCGTGCGTGCCGGCAACGCCGACGGGTCGGGCAGCTACTACGTGCTCGAGGACAACCTGCGCGTGCCCAGCGGCGTCAGCTACATGCTCGAGAACCGCAAGATGATGATGCGGCTGTTCCCCGAGCTGTTCAGCATGCACCGCGTGGCACCGGTGGCCCACTACCCCGACATGTTGCTGGAAACCCTGCGCGCGGTGGCCCCGGCCGGGGTCAGCGAACCGACCGTCGTGGTGCTGACCCCCGGCATGTACAACAGTGCCTACTTCGAGCACGCCTTCCTGGCCCAGCAGATGGGCGTCGAACTCGTCGAAGGGCAGGACTTGGTGGTGCGCGAGGGCTTCGTCTACATGCGCACGACGCAGGGCCCGAAGCGCGTCGACGTGATCTACCGCCGCGTCGACGACGACTTCCTCGATCCGCTGGCCTTCCGCGCCGACAGCACGCTGGGCTGCGCCGGCCTGCTCGACGTCTACCGCGCCGGCAACATCACGCTGAGCAATGCCATCGGCACCGGCATCGCCGACGACAAGAGCATCTATCCGTACGTGCCCAAGATGATCGAGTTCTACCTCGGCGAGCAGCCGATCCTCAACAACGTGCCGACCTACCTTTGTCGCGACGCCGAGGACATGTCCTACGTGCTCGACCACATGGGCGAGCTGGTGATCAAGGAGGTCCACGGCGCCGGCGGCTA
>JANMAP010000343.1:0-19089 GCA_031359905.1 Burkholderiales bacterium
CAACCCGATCGACTTCGAGAACGCCGAAGGCAACTTCGGCCTGGCCAATGCGCTTCTCGCGCACATGTGCCACAAGCTGCCGACCAGACGCTGGCAGCGCGACCTTACCGACAGCACGGTGCTGCGCAACAAGGGCGTGGCGCTGGGCTACACGATGGTCGCCATCGACAGCCTGGCGCGCGGCCTGGACAAGCTGCAGCTCAACGAGGCCGCCCTCGCCGCCGACCTCGACGCGGCCTGGGAAGTGCTGGCCGAACCGGTGCAGACGGTGATGCGCCGCCACGGCCTGCCCGACCCGTACCAGCAGCTGAAGGACTTCACCCAGGGCAAGCCGATCACCCGCGAACTGATGCAGGGCTTCATCGAAGCGCTGGCCCTGCCCGACGACGAGAAGCAGCGCCTGCTGGCGCTGACCCCGGCCAGCTACACCGGGCTGGCCGCCGACCTGGCCAAGGGCTGGAAATGATGAACCACCCCGAAGCGGCCTGCGGCCGCCCCCCCTCAAGGGGCAACGCCAGCGGCCCGGCCGAGCCGGTTCCGCGGCGTTTGCCTGGCGCGACGGAGCCCATCGGATTCATCGGATGAGCCCACATCCGCGCAGCTTCCGCGCCCAGCTGCTGGCCGCGCAGGCGCAGCAGGGCTCACTACTGTGCGTGGGCCTGGACCCGGAGCCGGCGCGCTTCCCTGGCGCGTGGCGCAGCGACCCGACGAAGATCTTCGATTTCTGCGCCGCCATCGTCGACGCGACGCACGACCTGGTCTGCGCCTTCAAGCCGCAGATCGCCTACTTCGCCGCGCAGCGCGCCGAGGACCAGCTCGAGCGGCTGATCACCCACATCCAGCGCGTCGCGCCCGCGGTGCCGGTGATCCTCGACGCCAAGCGCGGCGACATCGGCGCCACCGCCGAGCAGTACGCGCGCGAGGCCTTCGAGCGCTACCGCGCCGACGCGCTGACCCTGTCGCCGTTCATGGGGCTGGATTCGCTCGAGCCGTACATGCGCCACGACGGCAAGGGCCTGATCGTGCTGTGCCGCACCTCCAACCCCGGCGGCGGCGACCTGCAGGGCCAGCGGCTGGCCGGCGGCGAACTGCTCTTTGAACACATCGCGCGGCTGGCCGCCGGGCCGTGGAACCACGGCGGCGAACTCGGCCTGGTGGTCGGCGCCACCTATCCGGCCGAAGTCGCCAGGGTGCGCGAACTGGCGCCGACCCTGCCGCTGCTGATCCCCGGCATCGGCGCGCAGGGCGGGGACGCCGCGGCGACGGTGCGCGCCGGCTGGCGCGACGGCGGGCCGATTGTCGTCAGCTCGTCGCGCGCCGTCCTCTACGCCAGCCCCGGCACGGACTTCGCCGATGCCGCCCGGCGCGTGGCGCTGGCCAACCGCGCCGAACTGCAACAGGCGCGGCGCGCCTTGCCGGCAACCGCCCCATGATCCTGCAGGACGCCATGCACAGCGAGTTTGCCCCGCCGCCGCTGGACGACGGCGACGTGCTGCGCCCGCCGGCAGACGCCAGCTCGCGGCGCGCGCTGGTTGCCAGCTTCGTGGCGATGGCCCTGCTGTGCCTGATCGGCGCCTGGCTGGTGCACAGCCTGGACCCGGCGCCCGGCGCGGCGCTGGACGGCGCCACCGATGCCGCGCGGGGGTTCTGGATCCTCGCCGGGGCGTCCTTGCTGTGCTTGCTGCTGCGGACTGCCTGGATGCCGGTGGCCCTGACCGCGTTGATGGCGGCGGCGACGCTGGCCATCGCCGGCAGTGCACTGGCCCTGGGCTGGGGCCTGGCATCGCCGGGCCTGTTCCTTCCCGGGGCGATGATCTGCGTGCTGGCCGGCGTCGTCGGCTGGCAGGCCGGCGTGCTGCTGGCGCTGGTCGCCGTCATCTGTCTGCTGGCCGTCAATGCGGCGGCGCCGGGCCTGGCCGGGCTGGGCCACCCGGCCGCCGACGCGGCCGTGCTGCTGTCCACCCGGCTGACCGCGGTCGGCGCCGGCCTGCTCGGCGGGTTGGCCATTGCGCTGGTGGCGCGCCGGCAGGCCGGCGCCGAAGCCAGCAACCGCGAGCTGCGCTACCGCGGCCTGCTGGCGCTCGCCGCCGACGCGTATTGGGAACTCGACGCCGCGTACCGCATCGTCGCCGCCGTGTACCACGCCGACCGGTCGCGCACGCTGGGCAGCGCCGGCGGGCTGGGTTCGGTGCCCTGGGAGCTGGACCGCTTCGCCTGCGACGCCGACACGCTGGACCAGCTGCAGGCCGACCTCGATGCGCGCCAGCCCTTCCGCGATCTGCCGGTGAGCTGGCGCGACGGCGATGGCCGCCTGCTGCGCTTCCTGATCAGCGGCGCGCCGCGCTTTCGTGGCGACGGGGTGTTCATCGGCTACTGGGGCGTGGCCCGTGACGTCACCGCCGACCGCGAAGCCCGCGAGGCCCTGGCGGCGACCGAGACGCGCTACCAGGAACTCTTCACCCGCATCCCGACGCCGCTGGCCCTCCATCGCGGCGGCCGGGTGATCGACGCCAACCCGGCAGCGCTGGCCCTCTTCGGGCACAGCGACTTGTCGATCCTGCTCGGCCGCGACCTGCTGCAGCAATACGAAAGCGGCGATTCGCGCGAACGCGAGCGCCGGCGCATCGAGGAGCTCGAACTCCAGCCCGTCGGCAGCGCGCTGCCGGTGACCGATTTCCGGCTGCTCGCGCGCGGCCGCAAGCTGTGGGTGCGGGCCACCGGCGTGCGTGTCGAGGCCGACAGCGGCCCGGCGACGCTGGCGATCTACATCGACGACACCGAACGCCTGGCCGCCGAGGAAGCGGTGCGCCGTTCCGAGGCCATGCTGTCGCACCTGGTGGCGACCAGCCCCGACCTGATCACGCTGACCGACATGGCCACCGGCCGCTTCGTGATGGTCAACGACGCGTTCCAGCGCGTGATCGGCTACAGCGCGCAGGACGCGGTGGGCCGCACCTCGCTCGAGCTGGGGGTCTGGCAAAGCGCCGAGGCCCGCGAGCGCTTCATGCACATCATGCAGACGCAGGGCGCGGTGTCCAACCTGGCGGTGACGTTCATCGCCGCCAACGGCAAGCCGGTGGCGCTGCTGGTCTCGGCGGCACGCTTCGTGATGGACAGCCGCGACTACGTCGTCATCAACGCCCGCGACGTCACGCAGTCCGAACGCGCGCGGCTGGAACGCGAGGCCATTCTCGACAACGCCTCGGTCGGCATCGCGGTGACCCGCGAGCGACACTTCGTGCTCGCCAACCGTCATTTCGAAACCTTGTTCGGCTGGGCCCCCGGCGACATCGTCGGCCAGTCGGGCGAGGTGGTCTGGCTGGACGCAGCCGACTACACGGCGGTCGCCGACGAAGTCGTCCCGGTGCTGCTGCGCGGCGACAGCGTGGTGCTCGAGCGCCCGGCACGGCGGCGCGACGGCAGCGTCTTTCTCGCGCGCGTCCAGGGCCGGGCGATCGATCCGGCGCATCCGAACGACAGCGGCACTGTGTGGATCGTCGAGGACATCACCGAACGCCACCAGTTCGAGCAGACCCTGGCCCGCGCGCGTGACGATGCCGAGGCCGCCAACCGCGCCAAGAGCGCGTTCCTGGCCAACACCAGCCACGAGTTGCGCACGCCGCTGAACGGGATGATCGGGCTGGCCCGGCTGGCGCGCGAACCCGACCTGCCCGAAGCCCGCCGCGTCAAGTATCTGGACCAGATCGCCGACAGCGCGCAGGCCTTGGGCGGCATCATCACGGACATCCTCGACCTGTCGAAGATCGAGGCCGGCAAGCTGGATCTGGAGACCACCGACTTCGATCTCGGCGAGTTGATGCGCTCGCTGCACCAGGCCTATGCCACGCTGGCCGCCGAGCATGGGTTGACGCTCGAGCTCGAGCTCGCCGACAACGCCCGCGGCACGGTCAGCGGCGATCCGCTGCGCGTGCGCCAGATTGTCACCAACTACCTGAGCAACGCGTTGAAGTTCACCGCCCGCGGCGCGGTCAAGCTGCGCGCGCAGCGGCTCGACGGCGCCGACGGCGGGCCATCGGCGCGCTTGCTCTTCGAAGTCGAGGACAGCGGCAGCGGCATCGAACCGCAGGTGCTGGCGCGCCTGTTCAAGCCCTTCACGCAGGCCGACGAATCGACCACCCGCCGCTTCGGCGGCACCGGACTGGGCCTGTCGATCTGCCATGAACTGGCCAGCCTGATGGGCGGCGAGGTCGGCGTGCACAGCCAGCCCGGCGTCGGCAGCCTGTTCTGGGCCGAACTGCCGCTGCCCGCCGCGCCGCAAACACAGCCCGCGCCGCTGGCCGAGGCCGCTGCGCCGATTGCCGGCGCCCGCGTCCTGCTCGTCGAGGACAACCCGGTGAACATGATGATTGCCGCGGCGATGCTCGAACGTTGGGGCGTGCATGTCGAACAGGCCGCCGACGGCCGCCAGGCGCTGGACGCGGTGCAGCGCGCGGCCGACCACGGCCGGCGCTTCGACGCCGTGCTGATGGACGTGCAGATGCCGGTGATGAGCGGCCACGAGGCCACTCGCGAACTGCGCGCCAGCCCGGCCGGCCGCCACCTGCCGATCATCGCGCTGACCGCCGCGGCACTCGTCAGCGAACGCGACCAGGCGATGCAGGCCGGCATGAACGACTTCCTGACCAAGCCCATCGATGCCGACCGGCTGCGCGCCGCGCTGGCCCGCTGGGCACCCCAGGACAGCGTTCACTGAGCGGCTAACATCGAGCGATGGAAGTCAAGCTCGACAAACGGTATCCCCTGCAGGCCAGTGCCGAGCAGGCCTGGGCGGTGCTCTGCGACGTCCATGCCGTCGCCCGCTGCATGCCCGGCGCGGCGATCACCGAGCAGATCGACGACACCCACTTCAAGGGCACGGTGAAGAGCAAGGTCGGCCCGGCGACGATGAGCTTCCAGGGCGACATCGAACTGCTCGGCCGCGATGCCGCGGCCCGCTCGCTGCAGATGCTCGGCAAAGGCGCCGACAAGGCCGGTTCGTCGGCGTCGATGAACCTGAGCGCGCGCATCGAAGACGGCGCCGACCCGGCCCACGCCGTGCTCGTCGGCCAGGCGACGATCCTCGTCAGCGGCAAGCTGGCGCAATTCGGCAGCCGGCTGCTGGTCCCCGTTTCCGACGCCATGCTCGGCCAGTTCGCCGACAACTTCCGCGCCGCCGCTGCCGCGGTGCCTCTGGCCCCGCCCGTCACGCCAGCCGCGCCCGGTGCCCCGGCGGCGGTCGCGCCGAACACCACAGCACCGCCCGCCGGGGCCGCGCTGCCGGTGCAGGAACTCAACGCCCTGGCCCTCATGTGGACCGTCTTCAAGAACTGGCTGTCCGGCCTCTTCGGCAAGAAATAGGTCCACCCCGCGGCGGCCGGCGGCGGCTTCAGATGTCGAAACTTTCACCCGGCGCGGTGGCCAGCGCCCTGTCGACCACGGTCCGCCCCAGCGGCGGCGCGAAGACGCGGATGAAGGCGTAGGCGTAGTCGCGCAGATAGGCACCCCGGCGCAGGGCCAGGCGGGTCATGTTGGTCGCGAACAGATGGCGCGCGTCGATGGCCTGCAATGGCGCGTCGCGCGCCTCGTCGAAGGCGATGGCCGCGATGATGCCCACGCCCATGCCCAGTTCGACGTAGGTCTTGACGACGTCGGCGTCCATTGCCGACAGCACGATGTTGATGGCCAGGCCCTGCCGCTGGAAGGCTTCGTCGATGTGCCGGCGCCCGGTGTAGCCGGGCTCGTAGGTGATGATCGGGAACTGCGCCAGACGGGCCAGCGTCAGCCGTTCGCCGGCCGCATGCGCGCTGGCCAGCGCGTGGCCCGCCGGCACGACGACGCAGTGCGTCCAGCTGTAGCAGGGCAGCGCGGCCAGCTCGGGCACGTCGTCCAGCGCCTCGGTGGCGATGCCGATGTCGGCTTCGCCATCGAGCAGCCAGCGCGCGATCTGCTGGGGTGAACCCTGGTGCAGGCGCAGCAGCACATGGGGGTGGGCAGCGCTGAAGTCGCGCACCGCCGGCGGCAGCGCATAGCGGGCCTGCGAATGCGTGGCGGCGATGGTCAGCGTGCCGCGGCCGGCGCTCGCGAAATCCTCGCCGGCGCGCTTCAGGTTGTCGGCCTCGCGCAGCAGCTGCTCGACGATCGGCAACACGGTCGCGCCCGGCGCGGTCAGGCCGGTCAGGCGCTTGCCGGCGCGCACGAAGATCTGGATGCCGAGTTCGTCCTCGAGTTCGCGGATCTGCCGGCTGACCCCCGGCTGCGAGGTGTGCAGCGCCGCGGCCACCTCGGTCAGGTTGAAGCCGCAGCGCACCGCCTCGCGCACCGATCGCAGCTGCTGGAAGTTCATCGCGCGCTACCGCGGGCAGCGTCGACCTTCAGCGTCGGCTGCTGCAGCGACGCGTCGGACGTGACGGCATCCAGCGGGTAGGCGCGTCCGGCCAGGAAGTCGTCGACACAGCGCATCACCAGCGGGCTGCGATGGCGCGGCGTGGCGGCCCGCAGTTCGTCGGCGGTCATCCACAGCGTGCGCACGATGCCCGCGTCCAGCCGATGGCCGGGCCGCGGTGCGCCGGCCGTGCCGCGGTAGGCCAGGCGCAGGTAGGTGACGTCTTCGCCACGCGATGGGCGCTGGAAGCGCGACAGGTACACGCCGAGCAGGGCCTGCGGGTCGAAGTCGCAGCCGGTCTCTTCCAGGGCTTCGCGGACGACGGCCTGCAGCGGCGATTCGCCGGGCTCGAGGTGGCCGGCCGGGTTGTTGAGCTGCAGGCCTTCGGGGGTGTGTTCCTCGACCAGCAGGAAGCGGCCCTGGTCCTCGATCACGGCAGCCACGGTGACGCTGGGCGCCCAGCGCGGGGGGTTGGCGTTCATCGTGCCGATGCTATCCGGCGGCCCGGTGCGCGGCGGTCGCATGCCGGTCCTGACGACCGCGCGCTGGCCCCATGGGCGGCGATCATGCGAGCCGGTTCTTCGGCTGCAGACCATTCGGGCCGGCCCTGAGGTGCCGGCGCGAGGACTTGTGATAGCTTCACTCGCCGCGTTGCTGGCCCGGCCGGAAGCGCGCAATCGAACAACAAGCTGGCGAGGAGATAACCGATGCTGATCGGCGTTCCGCTCGAGACCGCAGCGGGTGAAACCCGTGTTGCGGTGACCCCCGAGACGGCGAAGAAACTCGCGGCCCAGGGCCACACGCTGCGCGTCCAGTCAGGCGCCGGCGTGGCGGCCAGTGCCACCGACGCGGCCTATGCCGCCGTCGGCGCCGAGATCGTCGATCGCGCCAGCGCCTTCGGCGCCGACCTGGTGCTCAAGGTGCGCAGCCCGGATGCCGCCGAGCTGGCCCTGATGAAGCCGGGCAGCAATCTGGTCGGCCTGCTCAACCCGTTCGACAAGGACGGGTTGGCGGCGCTGGCCGCTGCCAAGCTGACCAGCTTCGCGCTCGAAGCCGCGCCGCGCACCACGCGCGCGCAGAGCATGGACGTGCTGTCCTCGCAGGCCAACATCGCCGGCTACAAGGCCGTCATGTTGGCCGTCAACACCTACCAGCGTCTGTTCCCGATGCTGATGACCGCAGCCGGCACGATCAAGGCCGCGCGGGTGGTGATCCTGGGCGTCGGCGTGGCCGGGTTGCAGGCGATTGCCACCGCCAAGCGGCTGGGCGCGGTGATCGAGGCGTCCGACGTGCGGCCCAGCGTCAAGGAACAGGTCGAATCGCTGGGCGGCAAGTTCATCGACGTGCCCTACGAAACAGCCGAAGAGAAGGAAGCCGCCGAAGGTGTCGGCGGCTACGCCAAGCCGATGCCGCAGAGCTGGATGGACCGCCAGAAGGTCGAGGTCGCCAAACGCGTGGCCGCCGCCGACATCGTCATCAGCACCGCGCTGATCCCCGGCCGCGCCGCGCCGGTGCTGATCACCGAGGAGATGGTCAAGGCCATGAAGCCGGGCAGCGTGATCGTCGACATGGCCGCGCCGGCCGGCGGCAACTGCCCGCTGACCGAACCCGGCAAGACGGTGGTCAAGCACGGCGTCACGCTGATCGGCGAGACCAACATCCCGGCCCTGGTGGCGGCCGATGCATCGTCGCTGTACGCCCGCAACGTGCTCGACTTCCTCAAACTCGTGCTGCCCAAGGACAGCGGTTTTGTCGTGCCGATGGACGACGACATCGTCGTCGCCTGTCTGATGACGCGCGACGGCGAGATCTGCCGCAAATCCTAAAAGCCTGGGCCCAGTCAAGAAGAGGACGTCATCGATCATGGAACTCGTCTCCCCCACCGTCACCAACCTGATCATCTTCGTGCTGGCCATCTATGTCGGCTACCACGTGGTGTGGACCGTGACCCCCGCGCTGCACACGCCGCTGATGGCAGTGACCAACGCCATCAGCGCCATCGTCATCGTCGGCGCGATGCTCGCCGCGGCGCTGACCGAAACCCCGCTGGGCAAGACCATGGGCGTGCTGGCGGTGGCGCTGGCCGCGGTCAACGTCTTCGGTGGCTTCCTCGTCACCCGACGAATGCTCGAGATGTTCAGGAAGAAGGACAAGAAGGGGCCCGCCAAGTGAAGCGCGCGCACTGGCTCCCGGTCGCCGCTTTCCTGGGCGTGTCGATCCCGCTGGTGCTGCTGCTCAATGCGCTGCAGGTCGGTGGTGACCACCGCCTCTGGATCGCCTTGGGCGCCGGTGCGCTGACTGCCGCCTTCACCCAATCCAAGTTGCGCCTCAACAGCGACGAAAAGACCACACCATGAGCGCCAACCTCGTCACCCTGCTGTACCTCGTCGCCAGCGTCTGCTTCATCCAGGCGCTCAAGGGCCTGAGCCATCCGACGACGTCGATCCGCGGCAACCTGTTCGGCATGATCGGCATGCTGATCGCGGTGCTGACCACCGCGGCGCTGATCGTCAAGCTGGCCGGCGACATGGGCCAGACACGCGCCCAGGGCATGGTCTGGGTGGTCGTCGGGCTGGTCGCCGGCGCGGCCTACGGCGCCTGGCGCGCCAAGACGGTCGAGATGACCAAGATGCCCGAGCTGGTGGCCTTCTTCCACAGCATGATCGGCCTGGCCGCGGTGTTCATCGCGGTGGCCGCCGTGGCCGAACCCTGGGCTTTCGGCATCGTCCCCAAGGGCACGCCGATCCCGACCGGCAACCGCTTCGAGCTGTTCCTCGGCGCGGCGATCGGCGCGATCACCTTCAGCGGCTCGGTGATCGCTTTCGGCAAGCTGTCGGGCACCTACAAGTTCCGCTTGTTCAAAGGCGCGCCGGTCACTTTCGCTGGCCAGCACAAGCTGAACCTCGTGCTGGGCCTGCTGATGGTCGGCCTGGGCCTGGTGTTCGCCTTCACCGAGAGCTGGCCCGCCTTCTTCGCGATGCTGGCACTGGCCTTCGTGATGGGCGTGCTGATCATCATCCCGATCGGCGGCGCCGACATGCCGGTGGTGGTTTCGATGCTCAACAGCTATTCCGGCTGGGCGGCCGCGGGCATCGGCTTCAGCCTGAACAACAGCATGCTGATCATCGCTGGCTCTCTGGTCGGCAGCTCGGGCGCGATCCTCAGCTACATCATGTGCAAAGCGATGAACCGCTCGTTCTTCAACGTCATCCTCGGCGGCTTCGGCGGCGAGGTGGCGACGGCAGCGGCCGGCGGCGGCGAGCAGCGCAACGTGAAGAGCGGCAGCGCCGACGACGCGGCCTTCGTGCTGGGCAATGCGGAAAGCGTGGTCATCGTGCCCGGTTATGGGCTTGCGGTCGCCAGAGCGCAGCACGCGGTGAAGGAACTGGCGGCCAAGCTGACGGCCAAGGGCGTGACCGTCAAGTACGCCATCCACCCGGTGGCCGGCCGCATGCCCGGCCACATGAACGTGCTGCTGGCCGAAGCCGAAGTGCCCTACGACCAGGTCTTCGAGATGGAAGACATCAACGGCGAATTCGGGCAGGTCGACGTGGCCATCATCCTGGGCGCCAACGACGTCGTGAACCCCGCCGCCCACGTCAAGGGCAGCGCCATCTACGGCATGCCGATCCTCGAGGCCTACAAGGCCAAGACGGTGATCGTCAACAAGCGCTCGATGGCCAGCGGCTACGCCGGGCTGGACAACGAGCTGTTCTACATGGACAAGACGATGATGGTCTTCGGCGACGCGAAGAAGGTGGTCGAGGAGATGGTCAAGGCGGTGGAGTGATCGTGTGCTGTGCCGCGTCAAGACGCGGCGCTGCGCCGCGGTGGCCATGGTGGTCAGCGGAACGTCAACCGCTGGTGTCCGAAGTAGCTGGTGACCACCGGCACCACCACACCGACGGCGTGTGCGATGGCCTCGCCATGGGCCGACACACCCAGCGCAGGCAACACGGCACGCAGCAGTAGGCTGCTGACGATCAAGGTCTGTAGCACGGCCAGCGAGTTGATACCCGCAAAGATCAAAACTTGGCGTCGCAAGGGCTGCCGCCCGGGTCCAAACGCATAACGCCGCATCAGCACAAACGCACAAAGCATGCCGACGAGATAGGCCACGACCACCGCCACTTCGAAAGGCCACCAACGGCTGAAGACGAAGCGCGAGCCGAAGTTGGCCGCGGCCGCCAGCCCGCCCGCCGCGACATACCGCAGGAACTGCGCCCGGCCGCGCCGCGCCGCGCCGTCCGCGCCGCCGTTCACCTGGCCCCGCCCAAGGCCCGCCCGGCCAACTGCCGGCCGACGTGAATGCTCTCGCAGATCGACCGGTCTTCCGGGTAGTAGTAGGCCGTGTCGGCCATGAAGAAGCCCTGCACCGACGTCGCCATGTCGGGTAGCGCGGCGTCAAAGCCCGGGGGGCAGACCGGCTGCGCGAATTCGTAGCGCGAGACGTGGCGCGCGATGATGTCGCCGGGCTTCAACTGCGGCTGCGTCAGCAGGAAGGTGTCGCGCGCCTCGTCCATCAGGCGGCCGTCGTCCCAGGCCCACTTGGGGTGGCTTTTGGGCATGTAGTACGGCACGTAGACCACTGATTCGGGCAGCGGGTTGAGGTTGCTGTACTCGATGAAGCCGGGCACGGGGATGCGCTCGTCGTTGGCGTTCATCCAGAAATACTTCGTCACCGGCTTGCGGAACTTCAGCAGCACGCAGGCCACGCCGATGTTCTGGATGGCGTCGATGCGCCGTCGCTCGTCGGCCGACAGATCGGGCACCAGTCGCGGGACGTACTTCAGCGGCACCGTCGAGACCACGCGGTCGGCGGCGATCATGCCGCGTGCCGTGTCGACACCGGTGACGCGGCCGTTCTCGACGACCACGCGGCGCACGGGCGTGGCCAGGCGGATGTCGGCCCCGGACTGTTGCAGCCGCGCCGCGTAGGCGTCGAGCAGCACCTGCGAACCGCCTTCGAGGTAGCCCATCTGTTCGTGGAACAGGCTGCTGCGCGACAGCGCCACGCGCTTGATCCGGGTGCCGATCCAGGCCGCCGACACGTCGTGCTGGTGCTCGAAGAACTTGAGCTCGAAGAGCTTGGCCCACAGCACCTGGTAGCCGCGTTCGCCCAGCCACTTGCGGATCCAGGCCACCGCCGGCTGGCGGTCGAGTTCGCGCCAGTCGTTGATGCGCTTGGTGCTCAGGACATGGGCGGCGAAGCGCAGCTTGTCGACAACGCCCAGGTGCGGGAAGGTCAGCAGCGCATCGGGCCGGCCCCAGTCGTACCAGCGGCCCTGGTAGTAGAAGCCCATCTCGGTGGCCTTCCACTTCAGCTTGTCCTGCAGGCCGAAGTCGGCCAGCGTGGCGAACAGCGCGTGGTCGGTCTTGCAGACGAAGTGGTAGTAGCGCTCCAGCGCCAAGCCGTCGAAGTCGAAGGCCGCCGACATGCCGCCCAGCCGGTCGTCGGCCTCGACCAGCGTCACCTGCTGGCCGCTCTGCGCTAGGTGGTGGGCCGCGGCCAGGCCCATCGGGCCGGCCCCGATGACGACGCTGCGGCCTGGGCGATCGGTGCGCGGGGCGTTCATGCGGTAACGGTGGTCTGCATCAATGCGGGCTCTCGAGCACCACGCCGCTGTACAGCGGGTGGCCGAAGGTTTCGCGAATGGCCTGGCGGAACGGCGTCGGCGCGAAGCCAAAGACCTGCTGCAGGTCGACGCCGGTGAAGTCGTCGCCGGCGGTCAGCGCGGTCAGCTGGTCGGCGGTGAACGGCGGCTTGTCGCTGAACAGGGCGTAGATCTTCAACAACGCCGCGAACAGCGGGATCGGCACGCGAACGATCGGCGTCTTCAGGCCCTTGGCGTCGCGGATGACGCGGATCATGTCGATGTAGTCGATGCGGTCCGGCCCGGTCAGGTCGTGCACCGCGCCGTCGGGCTGCTGGCGGATCATCGCCAGGATGGCGCGGCAGAAGTCGCGGTTGTACAGCGGCTGGCGCATGTAGCGGCCATGGCCGGGGATCGGGAAGACAGGAACGCGTTCCATGAAGCGCGCCAGCCAGCCCAAGTGCTTGGGGTCGAACCAGCCGAACATCAGCGTCGGCCGCAGCACGCAATGGCGCTGGCCCGACGCGCGGACGATCTTCTCTTGTGCGATCTTGCTGCGCGTGTAGAAATCGTCGGCGACCGAGTTGACGACCGACGAGCTCGCATGCACCAGGTAGGCCCGCGGCAGCCCCTGCAGCACGCGCAGCACCTGGCGTGTGGCTTCCAGGTTGTTGCGCTCGAACGGCGCATAGGTCTTGCCGGCGATCTGCGCGTGCAGTTGCACCACCATTGCCGCGCCATCGAAGGCGCGCGCCCAGTCGCCCGGCACGGCCAGGTCGGCGACCAGCGTCGTCACCGCGGGGTGCAGGCGCTGCAGGATGCCCAGGTTGTGCGCGTGCTTGTCGATCGCCACCACCTGCGTGTAGCCCTCCTCGACGAGCAAGGTGACGAGGTTCTGGCCGACCAGGCCGGCCGCGCCGGTGATGACGATCTTGTCGTGCGGGCTGTGCATGGTGATCACAGCTTGGTACGCAAGAACAGGGCCTGCGGCAGATGGACGACGATGAGCAGGATCCAGCGCCAGAACCACGGCGTGTACAGCGTGCCGTTGCGCCGCGTCAGCGCAGCCTCGATATCGGCGGCGACCCGCTCGGGCTGCGCCCACAGCGGGCCGGTCTTCGGCAGCGCAGCGGTCATCGGCGTGTCGACGAAACCGGGCAGGATCGTCACGACACGCACGCCGCTGCGCGCCAGGCGGTGGCGCAGACCGCTGCAGAACGTCGTCACCGCCGCCTTGGCCGCACCGTAGACGTAGTTGCTGGCGCGGCCACGGTTGCCGGCCGGTGAACTGATCACGCCGATCACGCCCCGGCCCTGGGCGTCGAACAGGTTGGCCAGTTCGGTCAGCACGGCCAGCACCGAACGCGCGTTGATGTCGAACGAGCGCAGCGCCGCGGCCGCCGAGCGTTCGGCATCGGCTTGGTCGGGCAGCACGCCATGCGCGACCAGCGCGATGTCGAAGCCGCCAGCCTGGTCCCACAACGCGGGCCACGCCGGGCCGGTCGCCGCGTCGGTGGCGTCGAAATGCTGGATGTCGACTTCGACGGCACCGCGCACCCGCAGGTCGGCGGCCAGCGCCTGCAGCGCGTCGGGCCGGCGCGCCAGCAAGGTCAGGCGGGCGCCGCGCACCGCGTAGCGCCGGGCCACCGCCACCGCGATGGCCGATGTTGCGCCGACGATCAGCACGCGTGGCGGGGAAGCGGGCGGGGAAGCAGGGATGGCGGTCATCTCGGGGGCCGGTGTCACGCTGGTGCGGGCGCCGCTCCATCGTCGATCAGGCGCCGCGACATCGCCGAAGCGATGCCGGGGTCGCGAAAGCGCAGGAATTCATCGAGCCGCGGGTACCCCGCGCGGAAAATGGCCCGGCCCATGCGTGCGTCCTTGGCCGGGTAGAGGCGGCCGCCGGCTTCGGCGACGATCGCGTCCAGGCGCCGGAACAAGGCTTCGGTGGCGGCACCGCGATTGGCGAAGTCCAGCGCCAGCGTGGTGCCGGCCTGCGGGAAGCTCAGCAAACCGGCAGCCGGCCGGTCGCCGAAGGTCTTCAGCACCGCCAGGAACGAGCCGCTGCCGTCGGCGCGGATGGCCGCCAGCAAGGCCGCCATCGCCGCTGCCTGCGCCGCGCGTGGCACCACGCATTGGTACTGGTAGAAGCCTGCCGGGCCGTACATTCGGTTCCAGTGCAGCACGCCGTCCAGCGGATAGAAGAACGGCCGCAGCGCCTGCCGCCGGCGCCCGGCGCGCCAGCGCTGGCGATGGAAGTAGGCGCTGTTGAACGCCCGCAGCGACAAGCCGTTGACCAGCGACAGCGGCGGCGTGAACGGCAGCGTCAGGCCGCCGCGCCGGGCCTGACCCGGTGGCCCGGCCGGCCCGGGCGCGTGATTGGCGCGATAGAACACGCCGCGCTGCGCGGCACCGCTGCCGTGCAGGCAGTCGACCCAGGCCACGCCGTATTCCCAGTCGGCCTCGGACGCGGCCGACAGGCCGAAGAATTCGTCGAGCGAGGCGAAGACCAGCGCTTCGCCATCCATCCACGGGCCCGGCACCGGGCGCAGCTGCAGGCGCGCGCGCGTGATCACACCGGTCAGACCCAGGCCGCCGATGGTCGCCTGCAGCCAGTCGGAGTGCTGTTCGCCGCAGCATTCGATGCGGCTGCCGTCGCTGCGCAGCAGCGTCAGGCCCAGCACATGCTCGCCGAGCGTACCGGCACGGTGGTGGTTCTTGCCGTGCACGTCGTTGGCGATGGCCCCGCCAAGCGTCACAAAGCGCGTCCCCGGCGTCACCGGCAGGAACCAGCCGCGCGGCAGCACCACGTCGATGATCGCGTCGAGCAGCACGCCGGCCTCGCAGTCGAGCACACCGGTGGTGGCGTCGAAGGCGATGAAACGGTCGAGGCCGCGCATCCACCACAGCGCGCCGCCCGGATTCAGGCAGGCATCGCCGTAGCTGCGGCCGTTGCCGTAGGCCAGCGCGCGCTGGCCCGGCGGCGGCCGTGGCAGGCTGTCGCGGTCGTCGACGCGCAGCACCTGATGCAGCGGCTGGGACAGCCGGCCCCAGGAACCGACCGGCTGCAGCACGGGGGTGGCGGTCATCGGATCCCCTGGCTGGCGCTCATCGCGCGGCCACCAGCGTCAGCGCGAACAACAGCCCGCACAGCAGACTGGCGCGCTTGCGCACGGCGAAGATCACCGGGTCGTCGTGCATCTGCCCGCGCTGGGCCTTCATCCACATGTAGCTGACCCAGTACAGGTGGATCGGCACCAGCAGCCACAGCACCTCGGGCTGGCTGTACAGGCGCAGCACTGTGTCGCCGTTGATGTACAGCGCCAGCAGCATCACCGACGAGAAGCCCGAGGCCACGCCCATGGTCTGGATCAGCGGCAGGTCGGCGGTGACGTAGCCGCGGCCGGGCGCGACGGCGCGGCCCTGGCCGACGACCACCAGCAGTTCGGAATAGCGCTTCAGAAAGGCCAGGCTGAGGAACAGGAACAGCGAGAAGGCGAGCAGCCAGAACGAGGCCGGCAGCCCGGCCGCGCACCAGCCGGCGACGATGCGCAGGGTGTACAGCGCCCCCAGGGCCATGCAATCGACCAGCGCCACCCGCTTGAGCACGAAGGTGTACGCCAGGGTCAGCACGTAATACCCGGCCAGGGCGAGCTGGAAGGCCGGCCGCAGGCCCGCCGCCAACGCTGCGGCGACCAGCAGCAACCCGCCGGCCATGGCCAGCCCGGCCGGCGCCGACAGCAGGCCGGCGGCGAACGGCCGCAGGCGCTTGCGCGGGTGGGCGCGGTCGCTGTCCAGGTCCATCAGGTCGTTGAGCACATAGACCGACGAGGCGCACAGGCCGAAGGCGATGAAGGCCAGCAGCACCGGCTGCAACATGTCCGGTTCGGTGATCTGGAAGGCACCAGCCACCGGCAGCAGCACCAGCAGGTTCTTCAGCCACTGGTGCGGGCGCAGCGCGCGCAGCCAGGTGGTCGGCGGCACCGGCTGGGCCTGGATCTCCAGCGCCACGCGGCCCTGCTGACGGGCGCGTTGCGCGACCCGCGGCGGCGCATTGACCACCACGGCCTGCCGCGCCTGGGCCCAGACCGGCAGGTCGGCAGCGGCGTTGCCGGCGTAGTCGAAACCCCGCGCGCCGAACCGCTGGACCAAGGCCGCCGCCTTGCGTGCGGCCGACAGGTTGAGCGTCGCGTCGCTGGCGATGACCTCGTCGAACAAGCCCAGGTGGTCGGCGACGGCTTGCGCATAACGCTGGTTCGACGCGGTGCACAGCACCAGGCGCTGGCCGGCGGCGCGCCGTTCCAGCAGCAAGGCCAGGAGGCGGTCGTCGTAGGGCAGGTGGGCGACGTCGAGCGCGACCCGTCGGGCGATCTGCTCCTTCAGCGTGGCTTTGCCGGCCGCCAGCCAGAACGGCAGGCGCAGCACATCCAGCGGCGCTGTTTTCAGCAGCTGCAGCGCCGACTCGTGCAGCAGATCGCCGTGGATCAGCGTGCCGTCGAGGTCGACGACCAGCGGGACGCTGAAGTCCGTCGCCGACGCCGGCAGGGCGGCCGTCATGCCGCGCCGCGCTTTCGGCGCACGAAGCTCAGCAGCGCTGCCAGGCCCAGCAGCCAGGCCCAGGCCAGGGTGCAGGCGCGCAGCGCCAGCGTCGCAGCCAGCGCCGCGTCCGCCGCCACCCCGCGCTGCTGCAGCTGCCAGACCAGGGCCAGATCGGTGGCGCCCAGACCGCCCGGCACGCCGCTGGCCGCGCCGAGCAGGATCGCGTTGGTGAAGATGGCCAAGCAGTCGAGCAGCGCGACGCCTGGGGCCAGCTGTTGCACGAAGGCACTGAAGACCAGCGCCTGCGCGCCGTAGGCCAACGCCGCGACGGCCACGTACAGGCCCGGCGCCGCTCCGCGCCAGCCCTCGGCCCAGGCCGTCGCGGCGTCCCGGCCCCAGCGTCGCCAGCCAGTGGGCGCGTGACCACGCCAGCGCGCTGCCCAGCGCGGCCACACCGCTGCCGCCAGCAGGCTGGCCACGCCGCCGAGCACCGCCAGAGCCTCGAGCAGCGGCTGGCGCTGGCCCAGCGCCAGCCCGGCCGCGGCGCCCAGGGCTGCCACGCCGAGCACGTCGGCCAGGCGGTCGGTGAAGAAGGCGGCCACCGAGCGCGCCAGCGGAACGCCGTGCGGCCGCAGCAGCAACGACCGCGTCAGCTCGCCGAGCTTGCCCGGGCTGGCCGACAGCGCCAAACCGGCGATGTACACGCGCAGTTGCAGGGCCCAGGGCAGCGCATGGCCGGCGACCCGCAGGATGCGCTGCCAGCGCCAGGCGCGCAGCAGCAGCGACGCCGTCACGACGAGCAGACCGCCGGCCACCGGCGCGACGCCGATGCGCGCCAGCGCCTGCACGACCGCCCCCGCACCGCCCCACCACAGCGCGCTGCCCCAAAGCAACGCCGAGAGGGCCACGACGATGCACAACGGCCGCAGGGCCTGGCGCAACCGGCGCTGCAGATCGGCTTCGGCTGCAGCAGGCGCATCTGCGTCTTCAGCGGTACGCACATCCGCAGCGGCCGCGCCCCCGGCGTCCTGAGACAGGGCCGGCGCGACAAGCAACGGCGCAGGGTAGGCGTGGTCGGGCATGGGGATGGAGGTGCGGGGACGACCCGGTGTCTGGCGGCACGGCGGCACAGCAGCACAGCGTCGCAGCGAGGGGCCGTGAGTCGGCGCGCTAGCATAACGGCTCGATGTGGTGACCCCGTCGCCGCCAGCTTGGCATCCCCAGCACGCGTGCCCCCAGCGAGACTCTCGACCAACGTGGCCTCTCAACCTCGCCCGGTCCCACGCCGGGGCCAGGCCTGGCCTGGCCCGGCCGGGGCGCGCAGACTTTCATGACACCAGCCGTGCGCAGCCCGACCCCGTGGCGCCCCCGGTTGAACGCCGGCCTGAACCTGCTGCTGCTGCTCGCCGCCCTGGCAGTGTTCGTGCCGCTGGCGCCGAAAATGCCGGACGGCAGCGTCGATGGGTCGTGGGTGCTGGCCGTCAACGAGGCCGTGGTGCGCGGGCTGGCTTTCGGCCGTGAACTGGTCTTCACCTTCGGCCCCTTTGCCGCGCTGTACACCCACGCCTACCACCCCGGGACCGACACCGCGGCGCTGCTCGGCGGCGTCTATCTGGCGCTGTCGTGGGCTTTAGCCGGAGGGCTGCTTGGGCGCGGCAGTCCGCTGTGGTGGCACGCGGCGCTGATTGCCACGCTGCTGGTGGCCGGCGTCTATCCGCACGACATGCCTTTTCTGGCCTACCCGGTGGCGGTGGCGCTGATCACCTTCCAGCGCACCCTGCCGCCGGCAGACCAGCCGCCAGTACCGGTGCCCCGCCTGACGCCGGTCCAGGCCGCCGTGCTGTTCGCGCCGCTGGGCTTGCTGCCGCTGGTCAAGGGATCGTTCCTGCCGCTGTCGGCTGCCGTGGCCGGCTTGTGCGCGGTGTTCCTGTGGCGCCAGCGCGCGCCCCGGCTGGCCTGGACCGCCGCGACAGTGCCGCTTCTGGCGCTGCCTGCATTCTGGTGCCTGTCCGGCCAGGCGCTGCGCGATCTGCCGGCCTACGTGCAGACCATGCTGCCGATGATCGCCGGTTACACCGAAGCCCTGGCGCTCGACGGTTCGCGCCGCGAAGTTCGCGCCTTCGTGGTCGTTGCGTTGTCGGTGCCGCTGGTGGTGACGTTGCAGCGACACTGGTCGCGCCCTGGGCGCGCGTTCCTCGTTGCCGCATTGGGAGCAACGCTGTTCATCAGCTACAAGGCCGGCTTCGTGCGCCACGACGATCACGCATTGACGGCGGTGAGCGTGCTGCTGGTGGTCGCCGTGCTGCTGGCCGCACTGCTGCGCGTGCGCTGGGGCCTGCCGCTGGTGCTGGCCGCGACGTTGATGTGGGTTCACTTCAGCGGCGAACGCTTCAAGCCGCTGTGGGAAATCGCCAGCTTCGGCGTGCGCTCCAGCGTGATCGGCGGCCTGCTGGGCTTGCAGCAGCGCTTGGCCGACCCGGCCGCACTGCCGCGCGAATTCGCTCGCCACCTGCAGGCGCTGCGCGAACAAAGCCCGCTGCCGGCGCTGCCCGGGTCAGTCGACATCTACCCGCA
>JANMAP010000357.1:0-7328 GCA_031359905.1 Burkholderiales bacterium
GTGAAGTCGGGCTCGCCGATGTTCAGGAAGTTCATCGGCTCGCCGCCGCGCGCCGGGTCGCACTCCGGGCTGTCTGCCAGGGCGGCCGCCGCCTTGGCGCACTCCATGACGTAGAACGGTTCGATCTGTTCGAGCCGGCGCGCGGTGCGGATCACACCTCGTCGTCCTTGGCCGCGGTGGCCGCCGGCGCCGCGGGACGGCGCGCTTGCCGCGATTGACGCGCCTCGTTCGGGCGCAGGTCGGCCGAGGCTTTGTCGAGCACGCCGTTGACGTATTTGTGGCCGTCGGTGCCGCCGAAGCTCTTGGCCAGCTCGACGGCTTCGTTGATGGCCACCCGATAAGGAATCTCGATGCAGTGCGTCAGCTCGTAGACGCCGATCATCAGCACGCCGTGTTCGACCGGCGAGAGCTGCACGACCGGGCGATCGATGTGCCGCATCAGCACCGCGTCGAGCGCTGCGGCCTGTGCGATGCAGCCGTGCAACAGGGCGTCGAAGTGCGCCCGATCGCACTTGGCGAAGTCATCGAGATCGCGGATGTGGGCTTCGACCTCGGCGGGCTCGGCACGCGACAGCAGCCACTGGTACAGGCCCTGCAGCGCGAATTCGCGCGCGCGGCGGCGGGCCGACCTGGGCGGTGGCCGTTTCGGCGTTTCAGCAGCCGCCTTGCCGTCGGTCTTGATACCAGGCTTGGCGTCAGCGTTGCCATCCGGGTTGGCATCCGGGTTGGGGGTCACGCCCGGCGGCGGCACGGCGCCGCTCAAGACAGGTCTTCCAGCAGGTTGGCCATCTCGACGGCCACCCGCGCGGCGTCGCGGCCCTTGTCCTCGGCGCGGGCCCAGGCCTGGGCTTCGTTCTCGACGGTCAGCACGGCGTTGGCGATCGGCACCTGATGGTCCAGCATGACGCGGCTGATGCCGGCGCCGCACTCGTTGGCCACCAGTTCGAAATGGTAGGTCTCGCCGCGGATCACGCAACCCAGCGCGATCAGCGCGTCATGGTCGCCCGATTCGGCCAGGGCTTTCAGGGCCAGCGGGATTTCCAGTGCCCCCGGCACGCTCACATGCTTGATGTCGCCGGGCTCGACATCCAGGCGGTCGAGTTCGGCGTAGCAGGCGCTGGCCAGCTTGCTGGTGATGGCGTCGTTGAAGCGCGCGCGAACGATGGCGATGCGCAGACCTTCGCCGAGCAGTTCGCCGGCGGTGCCTTGGTCGGCCGCTTGCATGGTGGGGAGGTCCTTTCAGGCCGCCGCAGCGCGGAAGCCGGTGACTTCGAGGCCGTAGCCGGTCATGCTCGGCATGCGTCGCGGGCTGCCCAGCAGCTGCATGCGCCGCACGCCGAGCTCGCGCAGGATCTGCGCGCCGACGCCATAGGTGCGCAGGTCCATCTGCGGCCGCGGCCCGACCCCGGGGGCACCCGCCGGCGCCAGCAGCTGTGGCAGCAGGCTCTGCGTATCCTGCGTGCAATTGAGCAGCACGGCCACCCCGCCGGGCGCCTGGCGCAACGCGGCCAGCGCGGCAGGCAGCGGCCATGAATGCCCGCCACTGCCGATGTCCAGCAGGTCGAGCGCGCTGAAGGGTTCGTGCACGCGCACCAGCACCTCGTCGTCAGGATTCCAGCGGCCGTGCGTCAGCGCCAGGTGCACGCCGCCGCCCTGGTCGCGGAAGGCGATGCAGTCGAACTCGCCCTGCGCGGTGTGCAGACGGCGTTCGCCGGCGCGCTCGATCAGCGATTCGTTGCGGCTGCGGTAGCCGATCAGATCGGCAATGGTGCCGATCTTCAGCCGATGTTCGCGGGCGAAGACCTCCAGGTCCGGCAGGCGGGCCATCGTGCCGTCGTCCTTCATCACCTCGCAGATCACCGCCGCCGGCAGCAGGCCGGCCATGCCGGCCAGATCGCAGCCGGCTTCGGTGTGGCCGGCGCGCATCAGCACGCCGCCGTCCTGGGCCTGCAGCGGGAAGATGTGGCCGGGCTGAACCAGATCGGCCGGTGTGGCGTCGCGGGCCACCGCCGTCTGCACCGTGCGCGCGCGGTCGGCAGCCGAGATGCCGGTGGTCACGCCGGTGGCGGCTTCGATCGAGACCGTGAACGCCGTGCCGTGCTTGGTGCCGTTGCGCGCGGCCATCGGTGGCAGTTGCAGGCGTTGGCAGCGTTCGCGCGTCAAGGTCAGGCAGATCAGGCCGCGCGCATGGCGGGCCATGAAGTTGATGGCCTCGGGCGTGACGTGTTCGGCGGCCAGCACCAGATCGCCTTCGTTCTCGCGATCTTCCTCGTCGACGAGGATCACCATGCGGCCCGCGGCCAGGTCAGCCACGAGCTCGGGAACCGGAGAAATGGGCATCTTTCGATTGTAGGCGGGGCCCCAGCGCAGGCTGTCACGTGCGCGCCTGCGCCACAGCGCCGGCGAAGCCGCCTTGGGCTAGAAGTCGGCGCGGCCCGGCTGGCGGGCGCGCAGGCGCAGATCGGCGCCGACCTGTGCCATGTCCAGCCACTGCAGCGGCGCCGCCTGGGCCAGCGAATCCAGCGCGCCCAGTGCGGCCATGGCGCGGCCGTCGCCGAGCAGCATCGGCGCCAGATAGACCAGAAGTTCATCGACCAGGCCGGCGCGCCACAGCGCGCCATTCAGCGTCGCGCCCCCTTCGACGTGCAGTTCGTTGATGCCGCGCTCGGCCAGCAGCGTCAACAGGGCTGCCAGGTCGACCTGGCCATGCACGCCGGGCAGCACATGGGTCTCGGCGCCGCGCTGCTCGAGGGCCGTGCGGCGCACGGGATCGTCGAGCGCGCCGACCACCAGCACCCGCCCAGGCTCGGCCAGCAGCAGCGCCGCGGGCGGCGTGCGCCATGCCGAGTCGACCACCACACGCCACGGCTGCAGCGTCGTCGGCAGCAGACGGACGTCGAGCCGTGGGTCGTCGGCCAGCACCGTGCCGATGCCGGTGAGCACCGCGCCGGCGCGCTTGCGCCAGGCATGGCCGTCGGCTCGCGCGTCGGGGCCGGTGATCCACTGGCTGGCGCCATTGGCCAGCGCCGTGCGCCCGTCCAGCGACGCGGCGATCTTCAGGCGCAGCCAGGGCCGGCCGCGGCGCACCCGCGAGAAGAAACCGATGTTGAGCTCGCGCGCTGCATCGGCGATGTCGGCGTCGGCCATCAGGACCTCGATGCCGGCGTTGCGCAGGCGGGCCAGGCCCTGGCCGTCGACGGGCGGGAACGGGTCCTGCACGGCGACCACCACGCGCGCCAGGCCGGCGGCGATCAGTGCGTCGCAGCAGGGCGGGGTTCGCCCATGGTGGGCACATGGCTCGAGAGTGACCCAGGCCGTGGCGCCACGCGGGTCGTGTCCGGCCGCCTGGCAGTCGCGCAGGGCCATGATCTCGGCGTGGGCGCCGCCCGCACGTTGCGTGGCGCCCTGGCCGAGCACGCGTCCGTCAAGATGGCCGAGGATGCAGCCGACGCGCGGGTTGGGCTCGCTGACCCCGATGCCGGTGGTTGCCAGATCCAGCGCGGCCTGCATGCGCTCGCGGTCCAGCGGCGTCAAGGCGTGGGCCGGTGCGTCAGCGTTCATGGCCTTCGCGGCGCGCCGGCGACATCCACGCGGATCACGGCTGGTGCTGGCGCGTGTTGCTGTTGACGAAGTCGCCGTTGGCTGGATCGGCTGCGACGTCGCTGGGGCAGTTGTCGTTCGCCGCGATGACCAAGAAGTTCTGGTTGATCAACAGGTCGGCGCTGGTCACGTTGCTGTAATCGCGTGGGTGCAGCGAGTTGGCCGCCGCGTCGCTGTTGGCAGCGGTGTAGCGACAGACCTTGTAGGCACCGGCGCCGGCGGCGGCGATGACCCAGGGAGGGGCGCCGTCTTGCCCGAGCGGCACAACGCTGCTGATGCCCGACCACTGGCCGCTGGAGTTGGTGTAGACCACACAGTAGTAGCTGACGACCGTGCTGCCGGCGCCGACGATGGAGCTGCTCGGGGCGTCATCGAAGCACTGCGCGCCAGGGGCGGGGTTGCCGCTGCTGGTGAGTGTGATCGCCATGTCCAGGTTCAGCACGCTGGCGCCCGGGTTCTCGGCCACCGCTGCCGTCGGCGTGGTGTTGTAGGCGAAGCGCACGAAGCCGCGAACGATGAGTGCCGTGTTGGGGCTGCAAGACGTGATGGCCGTGCTGGCCAGCTGCTCGGTGGCGGTGGCCGCGGACTGGCACACCGTGACGATGCCGGTGGTGTTGTCGAAGACCCAGGCCACCGTCCCGCCGGTCGGCTGCGGCGGGCGGAAGCCGCTGCTGTTGGTGTTGGGGATCTGCACCGCGGTGTTCGGGATCGCGCGGTGCCGGCCCCGTGGCGGGCGCGTCGAGTAACCGTCGCTGCCGACATTGCCGGGAACACCCAACGTGCCGGTGAGCGCCGGCGAGATGCCGGCGATGGTCGAATTCAGTTCGATGCGCTGGTTGTCCGTCGGCGTCGCGTTGCTGCGGTCGGCCCAGGCCACGACCACGCGCATGGTCTTCATGCGCGCGGCGGGGAAGTCGCTGGACAGGACTTCGCGGCTCAAGGTGTAGGTGGTGTTGGTGGCATAGCCGGCGACGGTCGCACTGGCGGCGATGATGTCGTCGTAGGCCACCATGGGCGGAGCGGCTGCCAGCGTGCTGAACGAGCGTGAATCCTCGATCGACTGTTGCGACAGCCGGACCGCCTCAGAGCGCTGTTTGGCGACGTCGGAACTCAGTCGCAGCGCGAACTGCAGGCCGACGATGCCGAGCATGCCGAAGGCCATCACGGCCAGCGCCACCAGGGCATCGATCAGCGACACCCCGCGCAGGGGGCGGCGCTGGCGCGCAGGACGGGTGTTCATCAGAAATCCTTCCAGCCGCCGGGAACGCGGACGAACGAGCCAGCCTGCAAACGCAGCCGTCGCAGAATGTCGGCGTCGAACACGATGCTCGTCGTTGCGCTGCCAAGCAGTCCACCCTCGGCGACGGCAGCGCCCTGGATCAGCCCGCTGCCCGCGGTGGCCCATTGGCCGGCAGCGTTGTAGCTGTAGACGACACCGTTGACCCGTGCCCCGGCCGCACTGGCAGTGAAATTGCCGTTGACGACGATGACCACCGGGTTCGTCGGCGATCCGAGCTCGACCGGGCTGGCCAGATCGACGTCGCCGACCAGCCACAACATGCGACCGGGATTCAGCCGCACGACATCGGCCAGATCGGCAGCGGCGCATTGGCCGGGGCAGGTGCGCACGATGGCCGCTGGCTGCTGGCGGTAGGTGTCGCGCCGCATGCCGAACACCGATGCGAACATCAGGTCGGGCGAGAGCGCCGCCAGCGCGGCATCGCCACTGACGATCGAGACGGCGACAGGTGTGCCCGGCAGCGTCCGCAGCCCGGCGTCGCTTGCGATCACCGTGCCACCGGCGTCGATCGTCACGCCACCGCTGTTGCTGTCCGTGTTGACCACGTTCAGCACCGACGTGGCAGCCACATCGCCATGCACTGTCAGCGCGGCCGACGGCGGTGTCGACACGGCGCCCTTGAGGGCCAGCAGCGCGCTGACGGTGGCGGTGGCATCGCCGCCAGTGGCGGTCTGCGCGTCGTTCAGGCAGCTGGTCGACAGGCGGGTGCAGCCTTGCGACCGGACCCCGACGACACCCGGACGGCCGTTGGCGACGAACGTCAGGCGGAAGGCAGGCGCGGGGCCCGGGCCTGCCGGCACCGCCAGCACGGGGGCGCTGTTGGACGGGCAACTGCACGCCCAGCCGCCGGCATCGCGGGCGCAAAGCACATTCAGGAACTGCGTGGTGGCACCGTTGAGCCAGGTCTTCGGCGCGATCGCCCCGGTGTTGGCGTCGATGCTGATGTAGCGGCCGCGGAAGCTGGGTGGCGGCAAGCCTGGCAGGGCGGGGGCCACGGTGACGGGGGTGCAGGCGTCGTCGATGCTGCCCGCGTTAAGCATCGCCAGGGCCCACTCGACACCGGCATCGGCGGCTTCGAAGGCCTGCGTCGAACGGTACTGGTTAGCCGATGTTCGCTGCTCGAAGATCATGTTGCGGCTGGAGTAAGCGGCCACCATCGACATGATGAAGAAGAGCACCAACACGACGATGAGTGCGCCGGCCCCGCGCTGGCGGCGCAGCAATCGCAGGCTGGCCCGCGGCATCACAGGAGGGTGGGCCATGGCATCATGGGCACAGCGGCCCGCCGGCGTTGTTGTTGACGATACGGTCGTTGCGCAGGCGCACGCTGCTCTGAATGCTGCGAACCACGTTGGGATCGGTCGTCGAACGACCAGTGATCTGCAGCCGCAGTTCGCGGACCTCCACCGCCGGCCAGCAGGCCTGCGTGCCGTCGGTGCACAGCGCCGTGCAGCTCAGCGGCAAGTTGGCCACCGGGGCCAGCTGGACGTTGAAATCGGTCACATCCAGCGTCGTGGCGTCGGTCAGCGCCTGCCAGCCGCCGCCGCCATCGCGCAGCTGGATCACCCCCGGCGTCGACCCCTGGCGCCGGAAGCCCAGCACCGTGTTGTTCTGGCGGGCGATCGCAACCTCACTGGACGAGGGCAGCGTGAGCGTGTCGTAGGGGTTGGCGGCGGCGGCCGACCCGGGCACCCAGACGGCACTGGCGGCGGCGTCCCACTGGCCTGCGCGACGCAACTCGCGGGTCATGATGTCTGCGGTAGCCCGCAGATCCTGCTGGATCTGGGCTTCCAGGACCAGGCGGCGCGAGTCGAACATCTGTGTCGCAGCCACGGTCGCAGCTCCCGCGACGACGAACAGGCCGACGGCCACGCCGACCATCAGCTCGACCAACGACAGGCCGCGTGCGAGACGCATTCTTGGTGAACTGCGGCGACTCGCGGTCAACATGAAGCCACCCCGGTGAGCGACTGGTCGGGTGAGCAAACGTTGGGCCTCCCCATGGCATTAACTGTGGTGGTCAGCTGGCCGGATCCGCTGCTGATGCGCGACGTACCGATCACATAACTCGTTGTCACCGGCCGCATGCCATCGCGGCTGAAGCTGATCGACAGGGGATTGCCCGGCGCTGGCGCGATCCGCACATCGGTGCTGGCCGGCACCTGTGTGGTCCGGATTTCTTCCACGTTGACGCCGCTGCAGACACTGCCTGGCGGGCGCGTGCAATCGCAGTCACTGACCACGCCGACGATGTAGATGACGTAGCAACTCATCGCCGGAGACCCGCCGAAGCGAACCGAGATCGAGCGATTGCGCGCCACCGCTTCACTGCGCGCGTACTGCAGATCGGTCACCAGCTCGGCATTGATGCCCTTCAGCCGCTGCTTGACGATCAGCTCGCGCATCGACGGAGCCGCCAGCGTGATCA
>JANMAP010000363.1:0-5286 GCA_031359905.1 Burkholderiales bacterium
CGCCACCGCCTGCACGACCTGCCGCGGGCGCAGCGCTACGCCCGCGCGATACGGCTGCAGGGCCCGGCCCGCCAGTGCCGGCCTGGGCGCGCGAGCTGGAGCTGTTCGTGCTCGAAGTGATGAACCCGGCCGAGGCGGCGCGGGCGCTGATCGGCGCGCTGCTGGCCAGCGGCCAGATCACCGATCCCAACGAACTGCGCTTCCTGGAACGCCGGCTGCAAAGCCTGGCCCCGCCGCCCTAGTCGGACCGGCAGTTTCAGACTATCATGGTGTTTATGCAGCGCAATCCCGATGCGCTCCAAACATATCACTTGCAACACGTTACGAAAGGATGCCCCCATGCGCCGAGCCCAACGCGGCTTTACCCTGGTTGAGATTGCGATTGTCCTGGTCATCATCGGCCTGCTGCTGGGCGGCGTGCTCAAGGGGCAAGGGCTGATCGACAGCGCCAAGGTCAAGAACATCATCCAGCAATCGAACGCGCTGTCGGCGGCGGTCAACTCCTACCAGGACAAGTTCCACGCGCTGCCCGGCGACGATCCGCAGGCCACCACCCACGCGCCCGGCGCCACCGGCAACGGCAACGGCGACGGCCAGATCGCCGAGTACCAGCTGGCGCCGCAGCACCTGGCGCTGTCGGGCTTCATCACCGGCTCGTTCAACGGCACCACCGACTTCATGACCAGCGCGCAAGGCGGCGCGGTCTACATCTACAACGACGCCGTGGGCGGCCGCGCCGGCAACGGCATCCGCCTCGACAACCTGCCTGATTCGTTTGCCGAGCAGGTCGACAGCAAGCTCGACGACGGCAAATACAACACCGGCTCGGTGCGCGCCACCGCCGTCTACACCAACAACGGCACCGTCATCCAGCGCACCGCCGTGTTCTTCTGAGCCCCCGTCAAATAAAAAGCACGCACGTACTTTTATTCGACTAGAATAGCTGACACTCACAACCGCGGGAGACAGCATGTTCGAAGAATTTATCGGCACCAAGCAAGTGTCGGCGCGCCACCAGTTCGACGTGGCGGCGCTCGACGCCTGGCTGCGCCAGCACGTCGCCGGCTACCCGGACGGCGCGCTGGCCGTGGAACAGTTCAAGGGCGGCCAGTCCAACCCCACCTACAAGCTCAGCATCGGCGGCCAGCATTATGTGCTGCGCACCAAGCCGGCGCCGGCCGCCAAGCTGCTGCCGTCGGCCCACGCGATCGAACGCGAGTACCGCGTCATGGACGCGCTCAGCAAGCACGGCTTCCCGGCGCCGCGCCAGCTCGCGCTGTGCACCGACGAGGCGGTGATCGGGCGCGCCTTCTACGTGATGGAATTCGTCGAAGGCCGGGTGCTGTGGGACCAGGCCCTGCCCGGCATGACGCCGGCCGAGCGCAGCGCCATCTACGACGAACTCAACCGCGTGATCGCCCGGCTGCACACGGTGGACTATGCCGCCATCGGCCTGGCCGAATACGGCAAGCCCGGCAATTATTTTGCGCGCCAGATCGAGCGCTGGAGCAAGCAATACCTGGCCGCGCAGACCGAGCCCATCGCCGCCATGGACCAGCTGATCGCCTGGCTGCCGGCCCACATTCCGCCGGGCGACGAAGGCGCCGACTGCGCGGCCATCGTGCACGGCGACTTCCGCCTCGACAACATGCTGTTCCATCCGACCGAGCCGCGCATCCTCGCCGTGCTGGACTGGGAGCTGTCGACGCTGGGCCACCCGTTCGCCGATTTCTCCTACCACTGCATGAGCTGGCACATCGCGCCCGGCCAGTTCCGCGGCATCGCCGGGCTGGACCTGCCGGCGCTGGGCATCCCGTCGCAGCAGGCGTACATCGCCCGCTACGCCGAGCGCACCGGCAAGACCATACGGCTGGAGGATTTCAACTTCTACCTGGCCTTCAATATGTTCCGCCTGGCGAGCATCATGCAAGGCATCATGAAGCGCCACGTGGACGGCACCGCCGCCAGCGCGCAGGCGCTGGAGTCGGGCCGCATGGCCCGGCCGATGGCCGAACTGGCCTGGGCCTACGCCTGCGGCAAGCCGATCTGACCGCGCGCGGACAAAATCACTTTCTGAAAAGCCCGGCCTCGGCTACTATCGTGCTGCCAGCCTGATACCGCCGTATCGCCGCCGGGGTCCCTCACGTGCCAGAAACGAAACGCCAACGCCTGCCCTCCATCCGCTCGCAGATCGCGCTGCTGGTGCTGGCCTGCGCGCTGCCGACGGTGATCGGCTTCGGCGCCGTGGTCCAGCAGTTCTACCAGCGCGAGCGCGAGGCGCTGAAGGAAGACACCCAGCAGTCGGCCCGCATGGTGGCCGCCGCCATCGACCGCGACCTGCTGCAATCGGACAGCGCCGCGCGCGCCATGGCCACCTCGCCCAGCGTGCGCAGCGGCGACCTGGCGGCGCTGCGGCTGCAGGCCGGCGCCCTGCTGGGGCCGCAGTTCCCGGCATCCCAGTTCATCCTCAGCGACCTCAGCGGCAAGACCTTGCTGAACGTCGGCGCCCCGCTGCCGGACACGCTCAACCCTGCCAACAATCTGCGCCGGCTGGCGCCGCTGTACGCCCAGGCACGGGCGCAGCTGTCGGTGGTCTACATCGAAGGCAGCGCGCTGCTGGCGGTCGACGTGCCGGTGTTTGTCGGCAGCCGCCTGAGCTACGCACTGAGCGCGCTGCTCAAGCCCGAGCGCCTGAGCAACATCCTGCGCGACGAGAAAATCAGCCACCAGCAAGTGATGACGCTGTACGACCCGGACGGCGTCATCGTGGCCCAGGCCGGCGGCCCGCGCCTGCAGCTGGGCCAGCCGGCCGAGCCGGCGCTGCGGGCCCAGCTGCGCGAGCGCGGCGAGGCCCTGCTGAGCACTGAGACGGCCGACGGCACGCCGGTGTATTTCGGCTTCAGCCGCTCGCCGGTCAGCCGCGCGACGGTGGCCATCGCCACCCCGCAAGACCTGGCGCTGCGCGAGCTGCTGGGCGCCGTCACCGCCATTTCGCTGGCGATGGCGGCGGTGCTGCTGGCCGGCTTTTCGCTGGCCTGGTGGGTCGGCGGCCGCATCGCCCGCTCGGTGAGCGACCTGGTCGGGCCGGCCCAGGCGCTCGCCAGCGGCAGCCCGTTCACGCTGGGGACGATGACCTTCCGCGAAGCGGCCGCGGTCGGCCAGGCCTTTCGCGCGCTGGAGGGCGACCTGCGCCGCAACCAGGCCGAGCTGGAACACCTGGTGGCCGACCGCACCGCGCAGCTGGAAAAGAACCGCGCCCAGCTCGAAACCCTGTACGCCACCGCGCCGGTCGGCCTGAGCTATGTCGACCACGAGCTGCGCTTCGTGCGCATCAACGACTACCTGGCCGCGCTGAACCGCCAGCCGGCCATCGCCCACCTGGGCCGCCACGTGGCCGAGATGATCCCCGACGCCGAAGTGCGGCGCAAGGTGCTGGCCGACTACCGCACCGTGCTCGACAGCGGCCGGCCGCTGACCGGCCTGCAGCGCTCCGGCCACCCGGCCGCCTCGCCGGAGCAGCTGTGCCACTGGGTGGTCAGCTACTACCCGCAGTTCGGCATCGACGGCCGCATCATCGGCATCACCGGCCTGCTGATGGACGTGACCGAACTGAAGCGGGTGGAGGCGGAGCTGCGGCAATCGCGCCAGCTGATGAGCTCGGTGGTGGAAAACATGCCGGCGATGATATTCCTCAAGCGCGCCGCCGACCTGCGCTATGAAATGTTCAACCGCTACGGCGCCCGGCTGTACGGCCTGAGCCGCGGCGAAGAGCTGATCGGCAAGAGCGACTACGATTTCGTCCCGGCCGCCGAGGCCGACTTCTTCACCGCCGCCGACCGCCGCGTGCTGGCCGCCGAAGCGGGCGCCGTCACCGAGGTCGCCGAGGAACCGATCACCACCGGCGGCGTGACCCGCTACCTGACCACCCGCAAGGTGGCGCTGCGCGACGACAGCGGCGCCGCCACCCACGTGCTGGGCATCTCGCTCGACATCACCGAGCGCAAGCAAGCCAAGGAGGCGCTCAGCGCCACCGTGGCGCAGCTGGCGCAGAGCGAGCACTTCGTCCGCACCGTGACCGACAACCTGCCCGGCATGGTGGCCTACTGGGACGCCAGCCTGCACTGCCGCTTCGCCAACCGCTACTTCCTCGAATGGCACGGCCGCACCGCCGAGCAGATGCTGGGCGCGCTGATGCCCGAGGTGCTGGGCCAGCAGCAGTACGCGCTGAGCGCGCCCTATGTGCAGCGCGCGCTGGGCGGCGAGCCGCAGGGCTTTGCCGGCCGGCTGTGCTGGCCGTCGGGCGATGTCAGCCACACCTGGATCAACTACATCCCCGATGTCGACGAGCGCGGCCAGGTGCGCGGCTTTTTCGTGCTGGTGTCCGACGTCACCGAACTGAAGGAAACCGAATTGCACCTGCAGGAATTGAACGACGAACTGGTGCTGGCGCGCGACCGCGCCGAGGCGGCCAACCGCGCCAAGAGCGAATTCCTGGCCAATATGAGCCACGAAATCCGCACGCCGATGAACGCCATCATCGGCCTGGCGCGGCTGCTGGAAGAGGCGCCGCTGGCGGCGCGCGAGCGCGGCTACCTGGACAAGATCCAGCTGGCCACGCAGTCGCTGCTGGGCCTGGTCAACGATGTGCTGGACTTCTCGCGGGTGGAGGCCGGCCAGCTGGTGCTGGAACACGCGGCCTTCAGCCTGGAGCACATCCTAGCCAGCATCAGCGTGCTGGTCGGCGGCAGCGCCTACGACAAGAGCATCGAGCTGGTCTACGACATCGACCCGCAGCTGCCGGCCGAGCTGGCGGGCGACCCGATGCGGCTACAGCAAGTGCTGCTCAACCTGATCAGCAACGCCATCAAGTTCACCGAGCGCGGCGAAGTGGTGCTGCAGCTGCGCCAGGCGCCGGGCACGGCGCGGCCGGAGCAGCGCGCCATCCTGCTGGAGTTCCGCGTGCGCGACACCGGCATTGGCATCCCGCCCGAGCAGCAGGCCCGCATCTTCGACGCCTTCTCGCAGGCCGACAGCAGCACCAGCCGCAAGTTCGGCGGCGCCGGCCTGGGGCTGGCGATCTGCCGCCAGCTGGCCGACATGATGGGCGGCGCCATCGAGGTGCGCAGCACCCCGGGCCTGGGCTCGGAATTCCTGTTCACCTGCCCGTTCGAGCTGATGGCGCCGGCCGCCTTGCCGCCGGTGGCCGCCGGCCTGCGGGTGTTGATCGTCGACGACAGCGCCACCGTGCGCGGCGCGCTGCTGGCCGCCTGCGCGCAGCTGGGCTGG
>JANMAP010000386.1:0-9937 GCA_031359905.1 Burkholderiales bacterium
CAGCGGGCGCATCGCCAAACGGGTTTTCGCCGCTGGTGCCTTCCGACGGCTGCATGTCGTTGTCGGGCACGTCGATCTGGATGGTGGAGGTGTCGATCTTCACCTCTTGGGGCAGGAACATGGTGACGGTCTGCGGCACAAAAATCACGATGGCCACCAGGATCAGCTGCATCACCACCCAGGGCAAAGCGCCGAGGTAGATGTCCTTGGACAGGATAGGCCGCTCGATGGTCTTGTTCTTGAAGATCTGGTCCGCGATGCCGCGCAGATAGAACAAGGCGAAGCCGAACGGCGGGTGCATGAAGCTGGTCTGCATGTTCACGCAGATCATCACGCCGAACCAGACCAGGTCGATGCCCAGCTTGTCGGCCACGGGCGCCAGGAACGGAATGATGATGAAGGCGATCTCGAAGAAGTCGAGGAAGAACGCCAGGAAGAAGATGAAGATGTTGACGGCGATGAGGAAGCCGATCTGACCGCCGGGCAGCCCGGTCAGCATGCCCTCGATCCACTTGCCGCCCTCGACGCCCTGGAAGACCAGCGAGAACACCCGCGACCCGATGAGGATGAAGACAACCATCGCGGTGATGCGCATCGTGCCCGTCGTCGCCGCCTTGACCAGCGGCCAGGTCAGCCGGCGGTGCATTGCGGCCAGCACGAAGGCGCCGACGGCGCCCATGGCACCGGCCTCGGTGGGGGTGCAAACCGCCGTCGTGATGCCGGGCAGCCCCCCCATGCTGCCGAGCACCAGGAAGATCAGCACGGCCGACGGCACGATGCCGCGCAGGCACTTCTTCCACAGCGCCCAGCCATCGAGAGTGCGGGCCTCCTTCGGCACGCCGGGAACGTGGTCCGGGCGGACGCGGCTGAGCACGAAGGTATAGAGCGCGAACAGGGCGATCTGCACCAGCGACGGCCCCCACGCGCCCTTGTACATGTCGCCCACCGGGCGGCCGAGCTGGTCGGCCAGCACCACCAGCACCAGCGATGGCGGCACCAGCTGGGTGATCGTTCCCGACGCCGCCAGCACCCCAGTGGCGTAGCGCATGTTGTAGCCCCAGCGCATCATCACCGGCAGCGAGATCATGGCCATCGCGATCACCTGCCCGGCCACCGTGCCGGTGATCGCGCCGAGGATGAAGCCGACGATGATCACCGAATAGCCCAGGCCGCCGCGGATCGGGCCGAACAGCTGCCCCATCGAATCGAGCATGTCCTCGGCGAGGCCGCACTTCTCCAGGATGGTGCCCATCAGCGTGAAGAAGGGAATCGCCAGCAACAGGTCGTTGGACAGGATGCTGAAGACGTTCAGCGGCAGATTGCCCATGAACGAGGCCGGGAACCAACCCTGGGTGACGGCGAAGACGCCGCAGCCCAGACCCAGCGCGGCCAGCGAGAAGGCCACCGGGAAGCCGATCAGCATGACGGCGATCAGCCCCGCAAACATCAGAGGGGCGAAGCTCTCCACGCTCATAAGGCAACCCCACGGCGTTGGGCTGGTCGTGCCGGGCCGGGATTCGCCCTTGAGAGACCCTCAGCGCTCATTGCAGGGGCCTCTCGTAATGCGTGTCCATCTCGTACTGGTGGCCCAACCACGCCACGCGCTTGACGATTTCCGACAGCCCTTGCAACAGCAGCAGCGCGAAGCCCAGCGGGATGGTCAGCACCACCGGCCAGCGGATCAGGCCGCCTGCGCTTTGCGACATCTCGCCGCTGTGGAACTTGTCCAGAAACAGCGGCCACGAGAAGTAGATCATCGCCACCATCACCGGCAGCAGGAAGACGATCAGCCCGAACAGGTCGACCAGCACCTTGGTGTGGGTCGAGTAGCGGGCGTAAGCCAGGTCGACGCGCACGTGTTCGTTGACGCGCAGCACCTGCGAGGCGCCGAACATGACTGCCGCAGCGAACAGATACCACTGGATTTCGAGCCAGGCGTTCGAACCGACGTTGAACCCGTAGCGCACCAGCGCGTTGCCGGCACTGATGAAGCAGCTGCCGATCACGGCCCATTCGGCGACACGACCGAACCCGTCGTTGAGCCGATCGACCGCATGCGCGAGCGTCAGCAGGGACTTCATCGACAACCTCCAGTGAGAACCCGGCCTTGGCGCACCACCGGTGGCGGTGCGGGCGGACTATAGGCAAGCCACTGGAGCAGTTTCGGGAATCCGCGGTGGTCTAGGGAAAGCCCCGAGACGGATCCGCACCCTCAAGGCGCGTTGGTTGCCAGTGCGAACAGGCGCGCCGAACGGGCGCCCGATCGGCAGAAGACGAGCACCGGGTGCGGCAGGTCGCGCAGCAGTTGCGCGAAGGCGGCGATCTGTTCCGGCGACTGGTAGGCGCTGTCGACCGGCAGGTGGCGGTATTCGAGCCCGGCGGCGACCGCCGCGGCTTCCATCTGCGCGCTGGTCGGCTGGTTCGGGCCGTGCTCGAAGTCCGGCCGGTTGTTGACGACGCTGCGAAACCCCTGCAGGGCGGCTTCGGCCATCGCCTCGGGCATCAGCTGCGGGGCCACGCAGACATCGTGCGCCACGGCATGCAGGGGCAGGATGCTCATGCTTGCGCCGGTGCCAGAGCCTGCTTCACCGCAGCCGAGACCAGACCCATCTCGGCCTGGCCGGTGAAGCGTGCCTTGGCCGCGCCCATCAGCTTTCCCATCTCGCCCGCACCCGGCGGTCGGCCGATCTCGCTGGACAGTGCGGCCACCAATTCGGCGACACCGGCGGCGATCGCCGCGGCGTCCAGACGCGTCGGCAGATACGCTTCGAGCACCCGCAGCTCCGCCGTTTCCTTGTCGACCAGGTCGGTGCGGCCCGCCTGGGTGAAGGCGGTGATCGAATCCTTGCGCTGCTTGATCAGCTTGTCGACGATGGCCACCACCGCGGCATCGTCGAGCACGATGCGCTCGTCGACCTCACGCTGCTTGCAGGCGGCCAGCAGCAGGCGGATGGCGCCCAGGCGCTCGGCGTCCTTGGCGCGCATGGCGGCCTTCATGTCGTCGGTGATGCGGTCCTTCAGGTTCACTGAAATCTCCTTCACGCTGCCATGCATGGCGATGATGGGCTTCTTGAAACGATAAAGCCCGCTGCGGCATGCCGCGCGGGCTTCAGGCTGTGCGGGGGCCCATGCCGCCCCGCAACGCAGGAATCAGTACAGCTTCTTGGGCAGCTGCATGCTGCGCACGCGCTTGAAGTGGCGCTTGACGGCAGCGGCCTTCTTGCGCTTGCGTTCGGAGGTCGGCTTTTCGTAGAACTCGCGCGCGCGCAACTCGGTGAGCAGGCCGATCTTCTCGATCGTGCGCTTGAAGCGCCGCAGGGCAACGTCGAAAGGCTCGTTCTCTTTGACGCGGATGGTGGTCATGAAATCAAAAATCCTGTGGGTTTGGCGTTTTTTGTCGTTCGGCGCCGGCTCGGCCGCCTGTCGTGCGACGAGGGGCTTGATGCTGACTGCGCAGCTGGCAATCACCACTCACCAGCAAAGCCCGCGATTATAGACGCCTTGTGGCCCCCTGTGCTAGCCCGCGCCAGCAGGCGGTCAGAGCGCCGCGGCACAGGCTGCTGCGCTGGCCCAGGCCCACTGGAAGTTATAGCCGCCCAGCCAGCCGGTGACGTCGACCACCTCACCGATGAAGAACAGGCCGGGAGCGCGCTTGCTGCCCAGGGTCTGCGAATCGAGTTCGCGGGTGTCGACCCCGCCGGCCATGACCTCGGCCTTGCGCCAGCCCTCGCTGCCGGTGGGCAGCAGTTCCCAGCGCGCCAGGCTGCCGGCCAGGTGCTGCAGATCGCGGTCGCGGATCTCCGGCAACGGCCGGGCGGCGGGCAGACCATGGAGCTGCAGCCAGGTGCTGGCCAGGCGCTCCGGCAGGTGCAACGCGAGTTCGTTGTCGAGTTGGCGCCGTGACGTCTGCTTGGCGGCCTGCAGCGTGGCAGCCAGCGCCTGCGGTGCCAGCGCCACGCGCAACGGCTGACCCGGTCGCCAGTAGGTGGAGATCTGCAATACGGCGGGGCCGCTGAGGCCGCGGTGGGTGAACAGCAGGTCCTCGACAAAGCGGCCGCGCTGGCGGCCCGCGCCGGTCTCGATCTCGACTTCCAGCGACAGGCCGGCCAGGGCCGCGAAGGGCGCCCAACGGTCGGCATCGAAGGTCAGCGGCACCAGCGCCGGACGGGGCTCGACGATCGCGTGGCCAAACTGGCGCGCCAGCCGCAGACCCCAGTCGCTGGCGCCGATCTTCGGGATCGACAGGCCGCCCGTGGCGACCACCAGGCGCGCGGTGGTCAGCGGGCCGCGCGACGTGTCGATCTCGAAGCCGGCGGCGGTGGCGCGCACCGCCGACACGCTGCACGGCTGCCAGCGTTCGACCCGTCCGGCCGCGCATTCGGCAAGCAGCATGGCGATGATCTGCTCGGCCGAGTCGTCGCAGAACAACTGACCGCGGTGCTTCTCGTGAAAGGCGATGCCGTGACGCCGCACCAGGGCGATGAAGTCCGCCGGCGTGTAGCGGGCCAGCGCCGAGCGGCAAAAGGCCGGGTTGTCCGACACGAACTGCGCGGGCGTGGCCTCGCGGTTGGTGAAGTTGCAGCGCCCGCCGCCGGAAATGCGAATCTTCTCGGCGATCTTCTCGGTGTGGTCGATCAGCAGCACGCGCCGCCCGCGCTGCCCTGCCACACCAGCGCAGAACAGCCCCGCCGCCCCCGCCCCCACCACCACCGCATCGAAGGACAGCATGCGCCGATTATCGGCAAGCCCCCGGCGAGCGGTTCATGCGGCCGACGCCACCCACAACTTGACCACGCCTCCCCTATCGCATCCACCGCACCGGATGCCTCGAACGCTCCGAACGTCCCGCTCGCCCCGCTCGCGCGAATGCCTCGCCCGCGACTCAGCAGACGCCGCGGATCCGGCTCCGCCGGGCCGCCAGCGTCGCCCCCCTGGGGGGGAAGCGCCGCAGGCGCTCCGGGGGGGTCGGATCAACCCGCCTCGCGCATCCCCTGCGCCGCCACCGGCGCGTCGAGCAGGGCCAGCGTCGCCAGCACCGCCTGCACCTGACGCGCCAGCGGCGCCGGGGTCGGGCGTTCGCCACCGAGCACCGCCTGGATGTACAGCGCCGTGGTCGACGCATCGTTCTCGCGCGGCAGCAGCGGCAGTTCGGTGACCGTGCCGACCTGCGCGGGCACCGAGCCGACGTCGCACGGCAGGCCCTGGGTGAAGGCATCGATGCGGGGCTGGCGCCGCGCATCAGCGACCGCTTCGCCTTCGGTGCCGCGGAGCAGCATCGCGTCGACCCGTTCGCGCTGCGCCCATTGCCCCATCAGCGCGCCGAATTCGGGATGCGTGAAGCTCACCAGGCGCAAACAACGCGCGCCGCCGAACGGGTTCAGCATCTTGGCCACGGTGTGACCGCTGTTGCGCACGCCGACCTGCCAGCGCACGTCGAGCAATCGCTGCAGCGGCGAGCACAGCGTGGCCGTGCTCATGAAGGCCGGCTCGCGCCGCTGCCACACCGCATCGAGGTCGGCCTGATCGTTCACCGTCATCAGGCCCAGATCGTGAAAGACCTCGGCGCTGGTCACCCGCGCCGGGTCGCGCAGCGGGCCATGCACCAGCACGCGGGCACCGGCCGCGGCCAGCTCCATCGCCAGCAGCGGCGTCAGGTTGAGCAGCCGGCGTGCGCCGTTGTAGCTGGGGATGATCACCACCGGCCCGCTGCATCGCAGCACCGTGCAGCGTTCCTGCACGGCGTCGAGGAAGCCGCAGAGTTCGTCCAGCGTCTCGCCCTTCATGCGCATTGCGAGCACGAACGCACCGAGTTCGATGTCGGTCACTTGACCATCGAGCACCGCACCCATGACCTCGCGCGCCTGCACGCGATCCAGGGCCCGCGCACCGGCTGCGCCGCGCCCGACGTCCTTGATGAAGCGGATGATGCTCATGGTCGTGGTCGTGGTCGTGTGTCCCCTGCGACGGGATTCGCAAGTTCTGGGCCCGCGGCTCTGTCGCCTGCGCTGCAAGTGTGACGGATGCGATGCGGCAGACGGCTGTGCAGCGTTCAACGGCCTCGGCAGTCAAACTAGGGGCGAGAATGATCGAGCATCTTGATATGCCTTCAAGGGACCACCAAGATACGCCGTCGGTTGCTTCATGGTGCAAGCGAAGGCAACCCCTCCCGGCCCCCGGCCACCACCCAGCCATGACATCGACTTCCGACCTGTCGCCGGCGCTGCTGGCAACCAGCAACCTCGAACCCGTTCTTGCTGCACTCTTGCCGGCAGTCGTGGCGCGCCAGGACGATCTCCTGTCGGTCAAGGATCTGGCGAGCGGCCGCTATGTGCATGTCAATGCGGCGATGGCCAGCTTGATCGGGCGGCTAGAGAGCGAGATGCTCGGCTGCGTCGACAGCGACTGGTTCGACGGCCCGGTGCTGACATCGCTGCGCGCCGCAGAGCACACCGCACTCGCCCATGGTCTGCCACTGACCAGCGAGCATCGCTTCGAATGGCAGGGCAGCCGCCGCGACTTCTCGGTGCTGCGCTATGCGTTGCCCGCCGATGCGCCGCGCTGGATGTGCAGCGTCTGGCACGACCTGGCGGGTGAGCGGCAGCGCGAAACGCAGCTCCGCGTGGCACTCGAGCAGATCGAACAGTTGCAGCGGGCCAACGAGTTGTTGCGCCGCGAAATCGCCGACCAGGCGCTGCGTGACCCGGGCTCCGGCCTGTACATGCGGACCCACTTCGAAGATCAGTTGCGTCGCGAGGCCGACCTGTCGATCCGCGAGCATCGCGAGTTCGCCATCGTCTTCATCGAAATCGATCCACCCAATGAGAAAGTGCGCGCTCTCGGCGCGGCCGGCCAGGCCCAGCTGCACGAAGCGATGGGGCGTCTGCTGCGCGGCGGGACGCGGGCGATGGACGCGTCCTGCCGCTACGACGAACGCCGCTTCGCGGTGTTGTTGTCCGGGGTCGGGCTGGCCACCGCGCACTCGCGCATGGAAGGCCTGCGCCGCAAGTGCGCCACGCAGATCGTCGTGCACGAAGGTCAGGAACTCGGCTTCACGGTGGCGATCGGCGTGGCCAGTTTTCCGCACACGGCGAACACGCAGCCAGCGCTGGTGCAGGCCTGCGATGCCGCTTTGGTCGAGGCCGGGCGTCGTGGCGGCAACCATGTCACGCTGGCGGCGATTCGCTTCGAAGAAACAGTCTGAAGCGACGGCTCCTGGAGCGGTCTCAACCGCCAGCCAGACCCTGCTTGCCCATGTAGGCCGCTAGGGCCATCAACAACACGGCGAAGACGCGCTTCAAGCGGCCGGTGTCCATGCGCTGCGCGGTCCGCGCGCCCCACGGCGCGCACGTCACGCTCGCCAGGGCGATCACCGCCAGCCCGGGCAGGTACAGGTAGCCGAAGGCCCCGGGCAATGCCGCAGGCAGCGACCAGCCACTGATGATGTAGCCGAGCGTGCCGGCCAGAGCGATCGGAAAGCCCAGCGCCGCGCTGGTGCCCACCGCCTGGCGGATCGGCACGTTGCACCAGACCATGAAAGGCACCGACAGGAACGCGCCGCCGGCCCCCAGCAGGCCCGAGATGAAGCCGATGCCCGCACCGGTGCCCGCCAGGCCCCAGCGCCCAGGCATCTGCCGCCCCGGTCTGGGCTTGCGGTCGCGCAGCATCTGCACCGCCGAATAGCCGATGAAGACGGCGAAGAACAGCGCCAGTCCCTGGCCCTTGACGACCGCGAAGGCGCCGGCCCCGGCCAGCAGGCCGCCGCCGACGATGCCCGGCGCCAGGCCGCGAACCAGATCCCAGCGAACGGCGCCCAGCCGATGGTGGGCGCGCAGGCTGGACAACGATGTGAACAGGATGGTGGCCATCGACGTCGCGATGGCCATCTTCACCGCCGGGGCCGCTGCCACGCCACGCTGGGTCAGGATGAACGTCAGGAAAGGCACCATCATCATGCCGCCGCCCACCCCCAGCAGCCCGGCCAGGAACCCGCCCGCCGTGCCCAGCGCCAGCAGTTCGACGATCAGCAACGGACTCAGGTCCAACGCTAGCGGTCCAGCAGGCGCAGCACGGCCTGCCACTCAGCCGCGCTGACCGGCGTGATCGACAGGCGGTTGCCGGGCTGCAGCAGGCGCATGGTCGCCAGGCCTGCGGCCTGACGCATCTCACGCAACGGCAGCAGCCGGGTCTTGCGCAGCAACTGGACGTCGATCTGCAGCCAGCGCGGCTCGTCGACCCGCGACTTCGGATCGTGGTACGGGCTCGTCGGATCGAACTGGGTGCGGTCCGGCTGCAGATTGCCGGCCACTGTGGCCAGGCCGGCAACGCCGGGTTCGGCGCACGACGAGTGATAGAACAGCACCCCGTCACCCGGCCGCATCGCATCGCGCATGAAGTTGCGCGCTTGGTAGTTGCGCACGCCGGTCCAGGGCAACGTCTGCCCGGGGGCCGCGACAAGATCGTCGATCGACGCTTCGGCCGGCTCGCTCTTCATCAACCAGTAGGCGGTCATGGCAGCGGCCGAATGCAGGGCGGGCAGGAAAGGAAGAGGGTGTCCGCCGTGCGCCGTGAACCGCATTCCTGAACCCTCAGGGAAGTTCAGGTGGGCGAGGTCAACCAAGCTTCGGGTTCATCTGACGCGAGACGATCACGCCAGCCTGGCAATGTTCCAAGCCCTGGCTCAATGAGCATCGGTTCAAGGAAATATTGAGCTCACGCACACACGACGGACATGGCGATTCTAGACCGCGGTACCCGGCGCGTGCGCTGCCGTCCGTCAAGCCCGTCACAACAGCCGGCCATCGTCGCCGAGCACCGCGTCGACGCGCTGGATCAAGGCGTCGACATCGACGCTGTCGCCGGCACCGGCCTGCGCCACCGGCCCGCGCTCGGCCAGCTGGTAGGCCAGATTCAGCGCTGCCAGCACGGCAATGCGTTCGCGCGCCTTGACCTTGCCGGCGTCGCGGATGGCGCCCATTTCCCTGTCGACACTGGTCACCGCCGAACGCAGCAATGCTTCGCCGCCCTCGGGGCAGCCGAGCACGTAAACCTGCCCGAGGATGGAGACTTCGATCTGCTTCATCGGTGCCGTCAACGCAACGGCCGATCGACATTCGCGTGCCCACCGTCTGCGGGGATGCGGGCGAGCAGCGCATCGATGCGCGCGCGCGCTGCCGCGAGCCGCGACCGCAAACTGTCACGCTCGCTGCTGACGGCGGCCAATTGCTGCTCGATCAGTCGGCTGGTGCGCTGCAACTCGGCATGCCTGAGCACCAGGCGATCAACCCGTTCGGCCAGATCCTCGAGCTTGGACATGTCTGCAGCCTTTCCTTGCCCGGCAGATTGTAGGAGCGGCCACACCGCCGTCCGGCGTCGCGGGCTGCGTCAGATTGACGCGGTGGCCACTTTTGCCGCCGCCTTGGTAGCGACTTCTCGGCGGCGTCTCCCTTCGTCGCACCACGAGCTCACGGCGCATTGTTCGCACAGAGGGCGGCGTGCTTGGCAGACATAACGCCCGTGCAGGATCAGCCAGTGGTGGGCGTCGACCCTGAAGCGCTCGGGCACGCGTTTCAGGAGGCCTTGTTCCACGTCCAGCGGCAACCGTCCGGGGGCCAGCCCGCTGCGATTGGCGACGCGGAAGATGTGCGTGTCGACAGCCATCGTCGGCTCGCCGAAGGCCACGTTGAGCACCACGTTGGCGGTCTTGCGTCCGACGCCCGGAAGCGCCTGCAGCGCCTCGCGCGAACGCGGCACCTCGCCGCCATGCCGCTCGATCAGGATGCTGCAGGTCTCGATCAGGTGCCGGGCTTTGGTGCGGAACAGGCCGATGGTGCGGATCAGCTCGGTCACCCGGTCCAGGCCCAGCGCTAGCGTCGCCTGGGGCGTCGGCGCCAGCGCGAACAAGATGCGCGTGGCTTTGTTGACGCTGATGTCGGTGGCC
>JANMAP010000420.1:0-2941 GCA_031359905.1 Burkholderiales bacterium
CCGCCCCGTGCGGCGGCGTGCGGGGTGGGTGGGGGCTCTGTGGGGGGGGGGGGGGGGGCGGCTCCCGTCTGCCCTCTCACCCCCCGGCGCCGCCCCCCCCCCCCCCCCCCCCCCGCGACTGCACCACCGCGGCGTTCGATGCGGGTGCGGGTCGTGGGGTACTGGGTGAGGTCCGCTGGCCCGGCCGGCAACGGGGTGGCCGACGCAGTCTGTAGGAATTGCGCCTGACGGAGCCGGGCCACCCCCGCACCGCAGGCGACCCGCAGCCACCCTCGACCGCACAGGCAGGCGAACCCACTCACCTCAAGAGAAGCTCAAGCGAAGCGCACGTACTCGAAGTCCACCGGCTGCCGGTTGATGCCCATCGCCGGCGGCGCGATCCAGTTGGCGAACCGGCCCGGCTCGACGACACGCCCCATCAGCGACGCGACGAAAGCCCGGTCCTCGCGGCTGGGCAGCCAGCGGTCGACGTTGGCGTTCCATTCCGCTTCGTTCACCACCCGGCCTTCGGGCGACACCTTGACCCCCGACAGCGCGCCGATGTTGCGGTGGAAGGCCTTGTGCGGAACGGTCAGGCGGTGCGGCAGGCCGGCCTTTTCCAGGACCTTGTTCCAGCGCCCGATGCCAGCCACGCTGTCCTTGATGAAGTCGTCGCGCAGCACCTCGTTCAGCGCGTTGAGCATCGGCACTTCCTTCTCGACGATCTGACCATTCACGGCTTCGAGCACGCGGTAGGTCTGGCCCTTCAGCACATGGTCGTCGTCGCGCTTGCCTTCCTCGTAGCGGCCCTTGATGCCGGTGGAATAGAAGGTCGCCGCGTTGCTCGACTGGTCGGCGCCGAACAGGTCGATGGTCACGCTGTAGTGGAAGTTCAGGTAGCGCTGCAGCGTCGGCAGATCGATCACGCCGGCGGCCCGCAGCTTGGCCACGTCGTCGGTCTTCAGCTCGTTCATCGCCTGCGCGGTGCGCTGGATGACGCGGCCGACGCCGCTCTCGCCGACGAACATGTGGTGGGCTTCTTCGGTGAGCATGAACTTGGTCGTTCGCGCCAGCGGGTCGAAGCTGCTTTCGGCCAGCGCGCAGAGCTGGAACTTGCCGTCGCGGTCGGTAAAGTAGGTGAACATGAAGAAGCTCAGCCAGTCGGGCGTGGCTTCGTTGAAGGCGCCCAGGATGCGCGGGTTGTTCTCGTCGCCGCTGCGCCGTTCGAGCAGCGCTTCGGCTTCTTCGCGGCCATCGCGGCCGAAGTGCTTGTGCAGCAGATAGACCATCGCCCACAGGTGGCGGCCTTCCTCGACATTGATCTGGAACAGGTTGCGCAGGTCGTACATGCTGGGCGCGGTCTGGCCCAGGTGCCGTTGCTGCTCGACGCTGGCCGGTTCGGTGTCGCCCTGCGTGACGATGATGCGGCGCAGGTTGGCGCGGTGTTCGCCGGGCACGTCGGCCCACGCCTTTTCACCCTTGTGGTCGCCGAAGTGGATCTGGCGGTCGGCCGACCCCGGATTCAGGAAGATGCCCCAGCGGTAGTCGCGCATCTTCACGTGGCCGAAACTGGCCCAGCCCTGCGGGTCCACGCTGACCGCCGTGCGCAGGTAGACCTCGTTGTCGGTGCTGTCCACCGGCCCGACATCGTCCCACCAGCGGATGAAGTTGGGCTGCCACTGTTCGAGCGCGCGCTGCAGCGTGCGGTCCTCGGCGAGGTTGACGTTGTTGGGGATCTTCTCCCCGTAGTTGATGCTGCTCATCGTTCGCTCCTGGGACTGCTGAGGTGATCGGGATGTCTTGTCGAGGGGGTCAAACGCGGTTCCAGTCGAACGCCGATTTCTCGCCGGTGCCGTAGACCTTCAGCGCGCCCCTGGCGCCGACGGCGTTGGGGCGCTGGAAGATCCAGTTCTGCCAGGCGGTCAGGCGGCCGAAGACGCGGGTGAACAGGTTTTCGGGGCCGTTGAAGCGCAGGTTGGCTTCCAGGCCGGTCAAGGCGTCGGGCGACATCGCTGCGCGTTCTTCGATGGCGATGCGCACCTCGTCGGCCCAGTCGATGTCGTCGGGGTTGGCGGTGACCAGGCCGATGGCGTGGGCCGCGTCGGCGTCCAGCGGCTGGCCGGCCCGGGCGCGCACCGCATCGAGCGCCGGCGTCTCGGCGTAGTAGCGGCGCTGCAGCCGGCTCTGGCCGGTGGCCATCGGATAGAAGCCGAAGTTGGCTTCGGCGACGGTGATCTTCGGTGCGCGCGCTGCGTCGTCGGGCAGTGCCAGGTGGTAGATGCGGTCGCAGGCCAGCGCTGCTTCGAGCAGCGTGCCGGCGAAGCACGACCCCGGCTCGACCAGCGCGAACAGGCTGCGCGAACTCACATCCAGCCGGCTGAAGGTGCGGCGCAGATAGCCGATCGTTTCGCGCACCAGCCAGTGATCGCGGTGCGCCAGCAGCAGCGCGTCGACGGCCAGCACCGCGGCGGCGTCGCCTTTGCTCTTGATCAGCCAGGTGCCGATGTCGAGCTCGTTGGTGCGCATCGACAGGATCGCGTCTTCGAGATCGCGGGCCAGGGCCAGCGGGTACCACGCCGCGCCCGCCGCCAGCACGCCGGCCATGTCGCCGGGCTGCGCGCCGCTCGGCGCCTTCAGCGTGAAGGTCGCGGTGCGCTTGGCGCGGTCGATCTCGACCGTCACCGGGCCAGAGCGCAGCGCGTCGGCTTCGAGGGTGCGCACCAGCGGGGTCAGCATCACCCCCTGCGTGTTGCCGTCCGGCCCAGGGCGGCGGCTCTGCGCGGCGAGTTGCAGCGCGCGTTCCTGGACCCTCTGCGCGAAGACCGCCGGCTTGGCGATGTCGTCGACCAGCCGCCAGTCCTTGGCCTTCTGGCCGCGCGCGCCTTCGACGCTGGTGCAGAAGATGTCGGCCAGGTCGTGGCGCACATGGCGCTTGTCGGTGACGCGGGTCAGGCCGCCCGTG
>JANMAP010000436.1:0-2569 GCA_031359905.1 Burkholderiales bacterium
CGCGAGCGAGATCACCTTGTGTGCGTTCTCGATGCCCGCCTGGCGCATCGCGTCGTTCTTGCCGCCGACGAAATCGGGGAACAGGTGGTAGGCCGCGATGCCACCGACGAGTGCCCCGTAGCCGTAGGAGTCGATGAGTCCGATGACCATGTCCATCCGCACGCGCGCCTGCGGCGTGGCCGGGATGAGCGATTTGCCGGGCAGCACGTCGTTGAGGTAGCGGGCGATGGCCGACGTCTCGAGGATGCGCAAGCCGTCGTGATCGAGCACGGGCACTTTTCCGAAGGGGTGGCGGGCCAGGTGCGCTGCCTCCTTTGGCTCGCCGGCCAGCACGTTCACCTGGACCTGTTCGAAATCGGTGAACTGCTTTTCCGCGAGCAGCATCTTGACGGTACGAACGTAAGTTGAGCCGTCGAAGCCCCAAAGCGTCATCTTTGACATGCGTGATTCTCCTTTCGGTGGGGATGAAAACCGGACTCGGCGCTCGCGGCTGCCGGGCTGGCCGGCCTGATGGTCATGCTACTACGCACCTGTTCGGCGCCGTCCTGCGTGGACCTTGCGCAGGACTGCGGCAAAGTTGATCAGCAGGTCTTCCGCTCGACGCTGCATCGATCTCCCGCGTCATCGAAATGGCCGGGGAGGATCGCACGCCCTTCGTCAGGGCGCCGCCGCCCAGCGCAGCGGCGGGCGCGGGATCGGCCGCATGCTCTCGAAGGCCCGTGCCGCACGCAGCACCAGGTCTTCGCGGAACATCGGGCCGACGAACTGCAGTCCGATCGGCAGCCCGTCCGATGTCAGCCCGCAGGGGATCGTGCAGGCCGGTTGCTGGGTCAGGTTGAAGGGGTAGCCGAAGGGCGTCCAGCCCAGCAAGCCGGCGGGTTCCATCGGCGAGTGCCCGGCTGGCCTGGCATCGAACGCCGGCACCGCGACGGTGGGCGTCACCAGCAGGTCATGGCCCTGCATGAACTGCCGCATCTGCGAACCCAAAGCGCCGCGTCGCAGGTTCAACTGCTGCACCTGCAGCGCGGTGTACGCAGCGCCGATGCGCGCCTCCGCCGCGAAATCGGGGTCTGCCACGGCCTGCTGCTCGGCGCTCAGCGTGTTCCACAGCGTCCAGGCACCGACGAACCACAGACCGGTGGTGATTTCCAGCGGATCCGCGAAGCCGGGGTCGACGGCATCCACCTGTGCGCCCAGGGTTTCCAGTTGCCGCACCGCCGCGGCACAGGCAGCGGCGACCTCGGGGTGTACGTTCTTCGCATAGCCCAATGTCGGCGACCACGCCACGCGCAGGCCGCGAATGCCGTCGTCCAGACCGATGCGCCAGTCGCGGCCGTCGGGCGGCAGCGAGGTCCAGTCGCGCGCGTCGGGCTGCGCCAGCACTGTCAGCATCAGCGCCGCGTCGCGCACGCTCATCGTGTGCGGGCCGACATGGGCCACGGTGCCGAAAGGCGACAGCGGGTACGCGGGCACGCGGCCGAAGCTGGCCTTGATGCCGAAGTTGCCGCAGAAGGCGCCCGGGATGCGGATGCTGCCCGCGCCGTCGGTGCCCACCGACAGCGGACCCAGGCCGGCTGCCACGGCGGCCGCCGTGCCGCCCGACGAACCACCCGGGGTCTTGGCCAGGTCCCAGGGGTTGCGCGAGATGCCGGTCAGCGGCGAATTGGTCTCGCCCTTGCAGCCGAACTCCGGCGTGGTCGTCTTGCCCAGGATCACCGCGCCGGCCTCGCGCAGGCGTGCCGTGGCCGGGGCGTCGACATCCCAGGGCTGCGCCGGGTCGACCGTGCGGCTGCCGCGCAGCGTGGGCATGCCACGGGTCAGGATCAGGTCCTTGATCGACACCGGCACGCCGTCCAGCGGACCCATCGGCTCGCCCCGCTGCCAGCGCGCCTCGCTGGCGCGTGCGCTGTCCATCGCACTGTCGGCGGCGACAAGGCAGTAGGCGTTCAGCGCGGGGTTCAGACGCTCGATCCGCTGCAGGACGGCCTGCGTGACCTCCACCGGCGAAGTGCTGTGGCGGCGGTACATCGAGAGCAATTCGGTGGCATTGCAGGCGGTGAGATCGGTGGGTTGCACGTTCAGCTCCAGCGTCGAGGTGTTGGCCCGCAGTGTCGCAGCAGCGGCCGACAGCGCGCAATGGGTACGCCCGCCTCGGGGGTCGCTCGCGTGAACCGGCGGGCTTCTCGCCGGCGCCCGGCAGACTCGCCCCACACAAGGCAAAGTTCAGGCATTGGACAGTTGGAGTTCGTCATGACACTCGACCCTCGCTGCTGCGGCAGTGGCACCTGCATCGTCGATCCCGAGGGCCGCTGCTGGTGCGGCCAGCAATGGGACGGAGAGAAGATGTGCAAGCCTCAACCCGCGCCCCGACAAGACACCGGCGTGGGCACGGAAGCGAGCGGTGCCATCGCAGCGGACGGCAGCTAGGGCCGCGCGCGACGCCGCGCCCATCGGCGAATGTGAACCGCGCGCGGTCGCTCAGGAAAGACCGACGATCTGCCCCGCGTCGTCCACGTCGATGCGCTCGGCCGACGGCACTTTGGGCAGGCCGGGCATGGTCATGATGTTG
>JANMAP010000523.1:0-6285 GCA_031359905.1 Burkholderiales bacterium
GCGCATGGCCGGCGCGAAGCTGCGTGCCGCCAGCAGCGGCAGAACGCCGACACCCAGGCGTGCTTCGACCGCGCGGCACACGGCCTCGAAGCTGCGGACCTGCACGCGCAGCGCGATCGGTCGCATCAGTTGCGCGGCATGCGACGCCAGCAGCCGCGTCAGGGTGCTGCTTCCTTCGAGGCCGACGAGATCGCGCTCGAGCAGGTCGGTGAAGGCGAGGTTGGTGTCGCAGAGCGGGTCGTCGTCTCGAAAGACGGCAGCGAGCCGGTCGTGGCGGTACGGGCACGACCACAACCCGGTCAGGTCGGGTCCTTCGACGACCACGGCCAGATCGATCTCGCCGCTGCGCACGCTGCGCACCGCATCGTCGCTCCAGCATTCCTCGAGCACGATGCGAACGTCGTCGCGAGCGCTTTGAAAGCTGGCGATGTCCCCGGGCAGCAGCTGCGTCATCGCCGAGGTGTTGCCGTGCACGCGCAGCACGGTCTGTCGGCCGAGCGCGTAGTTGCCCATCTCGGCGCGCATGTGGTGCACGCCGGCGATCACCTCGCGGGCGAGCTGCAGCAGGCGTTCGCCCGCCGGGGTCAGGTCCAGCCCGCGCGAATGCCGTTCGAACAGCTGTGCCTTGAACTGGTGCTCGAGCAGCGCAAGCCGCCGGCTCGCCGCGGGCACGGTGATCGCGCTCGCCTCGGCCGCGCGGGTCAGGTTGCGCAGTTCAGCGGCCCGCACGAACAGGGCCAGTGAGTCAAGGTCGGGCAGCATGCCGATTGATTGTGCGGCACGCAGCGGGCCCGGCTTGCCGCGCCGTCAACACGCCGTTGCCGAGATTCCAATTCCGCGTGTCCTGCCGGCTGCATACAGTGCCCGCATCGCGTCGAATGGAGACTGCACCCGTGAAGAAGATGTTCATCGGCGGCCGCTGGGTGGCTGCGCAGGACGAGCGAACCTTGCCGGTCGTCGCGCCGGAGGATGGCCAGACCTTTGACCGCATCGCGCGCGGGTCGGCGCACGAGGTCGACCTGGCCGTGGCGGCCGCGCGCGCCGCACTCGACCAGGGTGCCTGGGGTCGCATGACCGCCACCGAACGGGGCCGCGTGCTCGGCAAGATCGCGCAGGGCGTGCTCGACCATGTCGACGAACTGGCGCAGGTCGAGTCGCGCGACACCGGCAAGCCGATGGCGACAGCGCGCAACGACATCGTCGTGCTGGCGCGCTATTTCGAGTTCTACGGTGCGGCCGCCGACAAGGTCCACGGCGAGGTGATTCCGTTCCTGAACGGGCACCACGTGTCGCTGCTGCGCGAGCCTCTCGGCGTCACCGCCCACATCGTTCCGTGGAACTACCCCGCGCAGATGCTTGGGCGCACCGTCGCACCGGCGCTGGCGATGGGCAACGCCACGGTGCTGAAGCCGGCCGAGGACACCAGCCTGTCGGCGCTGCGTTTCGCCGAGATCGCCGCCGCCGCGGGCCTGCCCGACGGGGCGCTGAACATCGTGACCGGCCTCGGCGAAGAAGTCGGTGCGGCGCTCGCCGGACACCCCGGCATCGACCTCGTCTCGTTCACCGGCAGCAACGAGGTCGGCACGCTGGTGCAGCAGGCGGCGGCGAAGAACGCGGTGAAGTGCGTTCTCGAGCTTGGCGGCAAAAGCCCGCAGATCGTGTTTGCCGACGCCGACCTCGACCGCGCCGTGCCCATCATCGTCAAGGCGATCGTGCAGAACGCCGGCCAGACCTGCACCGCGGGCAGCCGCCTGCTCGTCGAGCAGAAGGCCTTCGATGCGGTCGTTGGCCGTGTCGCCGAGGCGTTTTCGAAGGTGCGCGTCGGTACGCCGGCGATGGACCTGGACTGCGGCCCGGTGATGAACCCGGCGCAGCTGGCACGGGTGAACCGCTACATCGACGCGGCGCGTGCCGCCGGCATCCCGGTGCTCGCGCAGGGGCAGATCGCCGACGGTGTGCCCGCCGGCGGCCACTACGTGCGGCCGACGCTGTTCGGCCCGGTCCCACGCGGGGATGCGCTGGCCTGCGAGGAAGTGTTCGGCCCGGTGCTCGCCGCGCTGTCATTCGCCGACGAGGCGGATGCGATCGCGCTGGCCAACGGCACGCCCTACGGGCTGCTGGCCGCGGTGTGGTCCGAAAACGGCGGGCGTGCCCACCGCGTCGCGAAGGCGGTGCGCGCTGGGCAGGTGTTCGTCAACTGCTACGGCGCGGGCGGCGGCGTCGAGCTGCCCTTCGGCGGCACCAAGCGCAGCGGCCATGGCCGCGAAAAGGGCCTGCTCGCGCTCGAGGAACTGAGCTCGACCAAGACCCTCGTTCACTACCACGGTTGAGGCGCACAGCAATGAAGCAACTCGATGGGAAGGTCGCGATCGTCACCGGTGGCGCCGCAGGTTTCGGCGAGGGCATCGTCCAGCTGTTCGTCGAACAGGGCGCACGCGTCGTGCTGGCCGACCTCGATGCAGGCAAGGGCGAGGCACTGGCCCGGCGGCTCGGCGCAGCGACACGCTTCGTGCGCTGCGACGTGGCGGTCGGGGCCGACGTGGCAGCGGTCGTCGCCGCCTGCGTCGAGGCCTTCGGTGTGCCGGATATCGTCGTCAACAACGCCGGAACCACGCATGCCAACCAGCCGATGCTGAACGTCGACGAGGCGACCTTCGACCGCATGTTCGCGGTCAACGTCAAGTCGATCTACCACATGGCGCACGCGGTCGTGCCGCTGATGCGCCAGCGCCGCAAGGGCGTGATCCTGAACGTCGGTTCGACCGCCGGCATCCGGCCGCGGCCCGGCCTCACCTGGTACAACGCCAGCAAGGGCGCGGTGAACCTGCTGTCGAAGTCGATGGCTGTCGAGCTCGGTCCCGACGGCATCCGCGTCAACGCGATCTGCCCGGTGATCGGCGAGACCGGCCTGCTGGAGAAGTTCATGGGCGTGCCCGACACGCCCGAGAACCGCGCGCGCTTCATCGCGACGATTCCGCTGGGGCGCATGTCGCGCGCGTCGGACGTTGCCGCGGCAGCGCTGTACCTGGCCAGCGACGCCGCAGAGTTCATCAGCGGCGTTGAGCTGCCCGTGGACGGCGCGCGCACGGTCTGAGGACAGCCCGATCGCTGCGCCGCGCAGCTGTCTGTTCGTTCCCGGCGACCGGCCCGAGCGCTTCGACAAGGCCTGGGCCAGTGCAGCCGACGGCGTGATCGTCGATCTCGAGGATGCCGTCGCGCCTCAGAACAAGGCGCAGGCGCGCGACGCGCCCGGGCAATGGCTGTCGGCCAAAAGCCGGTGTGGGTTCGTGTCAATGCCGCCGACACGGCCTGGTTCGGCGACGACGTTGGGCTGCTCGGCCAGCCGGGGGTCGCCGGCGTCGTCTTTCCCAAGGCCGAGGAACTGCCACCCGAACTGCTCGATGCGGTGGCCCGGCACCGCATCGGGCTGATCGCGCTCGTCGAAACCGCGGTCGGCATGCAGCGCGCCTCGCAGCTCGCTGCCACGCCCGGTGTGGTGCGGCTGGCGTTCGGATCGATCGATTTTCAGGTCGACATGGGGATCGAAGGCGATGACGATGCGCTGCTCTTCTTCCGTTCTCGGCTCGTGCTGGCATCGCGGCTCGCGTCGATCGACGCACCCATCGACGGTGTCACGGTGGCAACGTCGGACGCGGACCGGTTGCGCCGCGACACGCAGCGTTCACGCCGGTTCGGTTTCGGGGCGAAGCTGTGCATCCATCCCCAGCAGGTCGACACCGTCCACGCGGCGCTGAGCCCGAGCGAGGACGAACGTGCCTGGGCGGCGCGCGTCATCGCGGCGATGGGCGCGTCGCTCGGCGCAGCCGTTGCGGTGGACGGCAAGATGGTCGATCGGCCGGTGCTGCTGCGCGCTCAGCGGATCGCTGGGCACGCGTCGGGACAGTCGCGGAGGCAGCAGGCAGGTTGAGCCTGAGGGCGCGTGGCAGCGGGTGCGACTTTAGCGGCCACCTGCCACGCGACGCCGGTTGCCGACGAGGTGCTGCCCTGAGAAGGCACAAAGCTGCCTCTCGCCAGCGGCAGCTACTGCCTGACATGAATGGCGGGCGCATCGACTCACGCCAGGTACCCCCCATCTTGATCGCGCAGCATGTGCGTTCCCGCAGGGGCTGCCCCTGGGGCAGGCCGCATTGACAGAAGAAAGGCCGACGAACACCCTTCGCAAGCCGTTCGATTGCGAGCCAGGGTGCCACTCAAGGGCAGCCACGGTGACGGTGCTGACGACAACACAATTAACGAGGGTTCCATGAACATCATTCGCTTTATCGCCGTGGCGGCTTCCTGCACTCTTCTATCTTTTGCTGGGTTTGCAATGGCTGGCAGCCGCACCAGCGTCGAGTACGACAGCTTCAGCAAGCCCGGAAGTGCTTACAGCATCGTTGACTACTCGATGAAATGGGCCAATATCTTTGGCCCAGGCGAGATGGCCTCCACCGGCGGAGACACGCGCTCTTTTGCCGGCGGCAAGTTCTCGGTCTCGGCAGTGCCCTTCACCGTTGGGTTTGACTTCAGTGTGTTTGACCACCTCAAGTACATCGCCGTCAGCACCCAAACATTTGCGGTGCCGATACGAGGCTCGATCACCTTTTCTTCGGTGATCCAGGCGCAGACGCCGGGCGCGAGGCCTGGCCACGTCATCAACGGTACTTACATCCAGGACGGGCGCCCTTACTCGCAACCGACATTGGAAGGCCAGCAGGCCGGCGCCGTGATGAACATGATCGACTTCAGCACCGGCCAGCTGTTTGACTGGTTCATTTCGGGCACCAAGGCATTCACGCTGGTTGAGCGACTGCCGTCCAACGTCACCGGGAACGCGCTGCCAGGTCAGCCGGGCTATGTAGGCCGAGAAAAGATGTACACGCAGATCATCGACGAGGTGGACGTCGGACCTGGGCCGCATGCCGTGTCGATCAAGTTCACGCGCAACAACGGCAAGGGTACCGTGTCGTTCTACCTCAACGGTCGCCTGATTTCAAAGGTGCAAAACGTTGGGGTGCCGCTGGACGTGCAGCGCAAGGCTTACACCGGCATCTACCCGTCGATGGGTCCGGGTGAGCAAGTTGCCAACCAAATCTCAGGCTTCGCAATTGGCCACGGCCTGTTCAGCCTGCTCGACGCTTTCCCGTTCCAGCATCCCGAGGCGCCGGAGCTTGCGGTGTCGATCCCGATCGCGAACCGTCTGTTCGGGCAGGGCGCCCGCGCCAGCTTCGACAGTTTCCGCGTCGACACTGAGACGCTGGAAGCGGACGAAGAGGGCGATGACAACTGAGACGGCTACCCGACGGCGCGAGCCTGAGTGCGACTGTCAAGCCGCGTCCTAACAACGTATGAAGTTGAAGCTGAACTCCCACTCCAACTCCACCTTCTGCTTCACGCGGACCGAGTTCGTCGAGCAGCGCTGAGAGACGCTGCGGAGGTCCAAGCAGCGCGCCTAATTTAACGTCGTCGGGCCTCACGTCGCGCATGACGACCAGTTCGCCAGCGCGAATTTGTTGTGACTGGTGTCTTGATGTCGACGCCGTCCCTACGCGCGCCCCTTTGCGGGGCGCAATGCAATCAGCGCCCGCGTCGCCTCGGTGAACCGGCGCTTGGCGCGCGTTTCCATCGCTCCCCCCGGATCAGGCATGTCGGGCGAGCGCCCGGCATCGACCTACGTCATCGGACGCTGCAGTCCTACGGGCACTGCAGTGCGCAGAACTAAATTGAAGCGCTGAATGTATTGATGACATTCGCTGTTCGCATCCTCCATGGCGGCGGCAGAGCAGAACAGCATGCCCACATCAATCAATGCACCGCGGCGAGAGCGCTGGATCGCGACTGACCGATCACTCAATTTCATGACCCAGGAGATATCGATGCACTTCAAGACACTCAACCCCAGCAAGGCACTGTGGCTGGTGCCGCTCGCGGCAGTCTGGCTCGCATCAGTTCCGGCGCAGGCGCAGACCGCACCTGCCATGCCGCATTCCGCCAGCATGCCCATGGGCCAGATGCACAAGGGCGCAGCCGGCTCGCATGACATGAAGGCGTCCATGATGATGGGCATGGACGGCATGCAAAAGATGACGATGTCGGGCGACACCGACAAAGACTTCGCGATGATGATGAAGATGCACCATCAGCAAGCCTTGAACATGGCCGAAATGGAACTCGCGCGCGGCAAGTCGCCAGAAATGAAGACCATGGCCAAGCAGATCATCGCGGCCCAGAAGAAAGAGATCGCGCAGTTCGACAGGTGGCTCGCCAAGCAGAAGTGATGTGGCG
>JANMAP010000541.1:0-9516 GCA_031359905.1 Burkholderiales bacterium
GAGCGCGCGGGCCTGGCTGCCGGCCGACACGGCGCTGCAGCGGCGCGCCGACTTGCTGGCGGCCTGCGGCGACCTCGACTACGCCGCCTGCATGCCCTTCGGCCGCGAGCCGGGCGCGGTGGGCGTCTGGCTGCGCGCCGCGGCGCCGGCGGCGCCCGGCGACGACTGGCTGGCGGGCATCGAACATCTGCTCGGCCTGGACCACCCGGACGTGCTGCGCTACGCCGACCGCAAGCGCGGCCAGCACCGCAGCGTGCGCCTGCTCGCCGGTGCCAGCGCCGGGAACGGCGACCTGAACGGGAATGGGAACGGTGGCATGGGCAGCGAAGGCAGCGCCCATGTCCAGGCCTTCCTGCTCGCCGGCGACACGCGTGCCGCGGGCTGGGTCAGCGCCTTGCTGGTCGACGAACTGCCCGCCGAGGCCTACGGCCGCGCCCTGCTGGCCGGCACCGCGGCGCCGCCGGTGGCCGTGCCGTCGCGCGGCGAACAGGTCTGCAACTGCTTCGACGTCACCGCGCCCGAAATCGCCGCCGCCCTGGCCCGATCCAGCGGCCCGGCCGACGCCCGGCTGGCGCAATTGCAGGCCACCCTGAAGTGCGGCACGCAATGCGGCAGTTGCCTGCCCGCCCTTCGGCGCCACGTGCAGCAGGCCCTGCAAGCCGCGTGAATGACCACCCATGACCATGCATCAGCCCACCATCACCCCCGCGCCCGCCCGCCCCGTCGTCAGCCTGGTCGGCGCCGGCCCGGGCGATCCCGATCTGTTGACGATCAAGGCGTTGAAGGCCATCCGCCGCGCCACCGTGCTGCTGGTCGACGACCTGGTCAGCGACGCCGTGCTGGCGCGCGCCCGACGCACCAGCCGCCGCGGTGCGCGCATCGTGCATGTGGGAAAGCGTGGCGGCTGCGCCAGCACCCCGCAGGCCTTCATCGAAAAACTGATGCTGGCCGAAGCCCTGCGCGGTGAAACGGTGGTGCGGCTGAAAGGCGGCGATCCGTTCGTGTTCGGCCGCGGCGGCGAAGAAGCCGAACATCTGCGCGCCGCTGGCGTCGATGTCGAGGTCATCAACGGCATCACCTCGGGCCTGGCCGCCGCCACCGCGCTGGGCGTGCCGTGGACGCACCGCGAACACGCGCACGGCGTGCTGCTGGTGACCGGCCATGCCGGCGACAAGCACAGCGATCTGCATTGGCCGACGCTCGCCGCCGCCGCCGCGCAAGGGCTGACGCTGGTGGTCTACATGGGCGTGCAACGCCTGGCCGCGTTGCGCGACGGACTGCTCGCTGCACTGTCCCCCGACACGCCCGCCGCACTGGTCCAGCACGCCAGCACGCCGCAGCAGCGCCACCTGGTCAGCACGCTGGGCAACTTGGTCGACGATGCGCGCGCTGCCGGCATCGCCAGCCCGGCAATCCTGATCGTCGGCAACGTGCTGCAGGGCCTGCAGGCGGTGCCGCTGCCGCTGCAGCAGCCGGTGGCCGCCGCCCGGCCCGACCGGCAAGCGGCCTGACGCCGACGACAATCCGGGCCATGACGGCCCCGGCTTCCGCACCGCACCGCACCCTGTCGCTGATCGCCGCCGTGGCCCGCAACGGCGCGATCGGCCGCGACAACGGCCTCATCTGGAACGAACCGGCTGACCAGCGGCACTTTCGCCAGACCACGCTCGGCTGTCCGGTGGTGATGGGGCGCAAGACCTGGGATTCGCTGCCGCAGCGCTTCCGGCCCCTGCCCGGCCGCCACAACATCGTCGTCACCCGCAACCCGGCCTGGGAGGCCGCAGGCGCAGAACGTGCAGCGTCGCTGGCCGACGCGCTGTCGCGCACGGCCGATGCGCCGCGCGTCTTCGTCATCGGCGGCGGCGAGCTGTACGCGCTGGCCCTGCCGCTGGCCGACGAACTGGTGCTGACCGAGATCGACGCCGATCTGCCCGGCGACACCTTCTTCCCGGCCTGGGAGCCGGCGGCCTTCGACTGCCTGGTGTCGCCAGGCATGCTGAGCGCTGCGGGCGTGCCCTACCGCTTTGCCACCTACCGCCGGCGCGCCAGCGCCGCGCCGGGCCAGTCCGCACCCACGCGTTGACGGGTCGGGCGTGGCTGATGCGGCCCGACCGCGGGGGCCGTCTGTGCGCTTTCGAACAGACCGGCAATGGACCCGGCGGGCAGAGTGGCTGCACGACAACGATGCCCAGACCCGACCCGTGCACGCACCCCTGTCATCCCCGCTCGACCGGGCTTCCGAGGTGTCTGGCGCCCAGGCAGCGTCGAGCCCCTCCAGCCACCCGTCGCGGCGCTGGAACCCGGCCCGGCTGTCGCTGGCCAGCGACAACGAGCAGGTCGTCGAGTGCTTCGCTGGCAGCTATGCCAATGAAAAGGATGCCTTCGAGGCCCTGTGCGAGTTGCAGTCCGGGCCGGGAGTGGCCTCGCCGCAGCTGAACCTGCTGTCCCCCCGCGATGCCCGCTGGTGGCGGTTCACGCGGCACGCGCGCGAGTGGGCCCGGCGTTCTGCAAAGACGGTCGGCCACGACCGCACCGCCGAGTTCTGGCCGCTGGCAGCGCTGTGCGCCTCGGGGGCGGCGATCGCCGTTTCGGCCTGGTGGCTGCTCAACCAGAACGCCGATCTCGGGCCGTTCGGCATGGTCGGTCTGTGGCTGGGCTTGTCGGGCATGGCCGCCGGTGTCGTCGCGACGATCAAGGCGCACCGGGCGTCGCCGCACCGGCGCTTCAACCGCGCGTTGCGCCGCCAGCTCGCCGCCGGCCGCTGGGCCGTGGTGGTCCACGATGTCCCCTGGCCGCAGCAGTGGGCGGCGATGATGATGGTGCGCCGTGGCAGTCTGCAGTGGTGCGCGGTGACGGCGCCGCAGGCGCTGCTGTAGGGGCGGTCACCAACGCCGCGGGGCCCACTCGTGGGCTGGGCGCGATTCGGCGCAGGCCCGACAGGCGTGCTTTCCGACCGCCGGCCCACCCGGCCACTGCGTTACGATTTCCGGGATCTTCCTGCATCCGCGCGCCGGACAAGTCGGCGCCGCGCAGGCCCCGTGCAGCAACGCGCGACAGCGTGATCCATCGAAGTGCAACAACCCGCCGCCCGCGCCAGCACCCACTCCGCCGACCCGACCGCGCCCTCCGCGCCGACCACGGCGGCCTGCGGGGACCTCGATCCCGACCTCGAATGTCTCGCCGGCAGCTATGCCAGCGAAGCCGAGGCGCGTGCAGCGATGCAGGCACTGCAAGCCACGCCCGGCCTGGTCCTCGATCAGCTCGGCCTGCTGCAGCCAGGCGATGCGCACTGGTGGCGCTTCCGGTGGGCCGCCCGGGGCTGGCTACAGGGCACGCCGGCCAGCCAGCGATCGCGACGGATCCAGACCGGGTTGCTGTTCGGTTTGGGGATCGTCGGCTCGGCGATCGGCGCGGCGCTCATCGGCTGGCTGTTTGACGACAACGACGAACTTGGCTGGAGCGGTCTGGCACTGATCTGGCTGGGGTTGACGGCAGCCTGCGCCGTGATGTTGATGCTGCGGGCGATCCGCCGGCCGCGGTCGTACCGCCGCTTCGACCGCGCGCTGCGCCGCCAGCTCGACGCCGGGCGGTGGGCGGTCGTCGCGCACCATGTGCCGCGCGCGCAGCAGAGCGCCGCGTTGCTGATCGTGCGCAGCGGCAGCGTGGCCTGGATGACGGTCAAACCGCCACAGAGCATTCTTTGACGCACGCGTCCTTCAGGCGCGGCGGCCTGGCGCGACGATGACCAGCCCGATGCCGCCGAGGATGGCCAGCGAAGCCAGCACCAGGCGCCACGACAGCGGCTCGCCGAGCAGCAACACGCCGCCGGCCGCCGTGATCACCGGCACACTCAGCTGCACCGTCGCCGCGGTCGACACGCGCAGCGTCGGCAGCACGCTGTACCAGACGGCGTAGCCCAGGCCCGAAGCCAGCGCGCCCGACGCCACGGCCCAGCCGAAGCCCGCGGCGTCGAGCGACGCCTGCGACCACAGCAGCCCACTGAGCAGGGCGGCGAAGACCACGGCGCGCAGGAAGTTGCCTGCCGTCACGGCCAGCGCGTTGCCGCTGCCGTTGCCGTTTCCGCTTCCACCGCGGCCGCGCAGCGAATACACGCCCCAGGCCACGCCCGCCGCCAGCATCAGCAGCGCGCCGCCCAGCGGCGGCGCCGACAGCCCGGGCAGCAGCAGGCCGATCAGGCCCGCCAGCGCGCCGGTGAGGCCGAGGCTCTGGCGCACGCCGAAACGTTCGCCGCGCCACAGGCCGGCACCGAGAATCGTCGCCTGCACCGCACCGAACAGCAGCAGGGCCCCGCTGGCTGCGGGCAGGCTGACATAGGCCAGCGAAAACGCCGCGGCATAGGCGAACAAGGCCAGGGACGACGGCCAGTTGCCGGCCGTCCGGTCGGCGCGGCCGCCCCGCCAGCGCACGATGCCCCACAGCACCAGCGCGCCGGCGACCAGCCGCACCAGGGTGAAGGTGGCGGGGTCGATCGTGCTGTGCTGGAGCGCGGCGCGGCAGAGCAGCGAATTGGCGGCAAAGGCGAGCATCGCCAGCAGCGTCAGCAGCGGCACCCGGAATCGCGGCATCGCGCCATTCTGCGGCCGCTGCGCGGTGCCTTTGTGCGCGGGATCAGCCCAGCCGCCGCGGCGGCTGGCTGCAGGCCCCGCACGGACCCAGCCCAACCAGGGCGTGCAACGCCCGGCGTCGCTTGGCCGGCGCTCCGCGGCTGGTTCAGCGCCGGCTGCGCGGCTGGCGGCCGTGACGGTGCAGCAGCAGCAGCAGGGCCATCAGCACGCCAGCCACGGCATGCAGCCAGCCCAGCCCCGGGCGCAACCATTCGGGCGCGAAGTAGTACAGCAGGTAACCGCTGGCGGCCAGCAGCAGCGCCAGCGCGCACAGCCCGACGCCGCTGGCGCGCTGGCCCTGCCAGCGCGGCCGCTGGCTGAGCCGCCAGCCCTGCGGCACGTGCGCTGCGGCCAGCGCGCCGAGCAGGAACAGCGCGCCCTGCGCTCCCAGTCCGTGCAGACGCATCGCCCAGGCCTCCAGCGGATGCGGCAGTTCGCCGCTGCCGCCATCCACCGTGTAGTGCAGGGCCAGCCAGCCGCAGCCCGTCAGCAGCAGCACGACACCGGCGGCAAAGACACCGGCGCGCTGCCACGGCACAAGCGGGTGGGCGACGTGCGGACGCAGCGCCATCGGCAGGCTTCGGAATTCAGTGCAGCCAAGCGCGGGCCCCATGCCGCGCCAGCAGCGGATGCGCCGCATCGCCGCTGCCGGCGACAATCTTGGTCAGCGCGTCGGCCCACAGGCACAGCGGGGCGGCGACGCTGACCTGCACGCTGCCGCGACGGGGCGCCGCAGCGGCCAGCTGGGCGCGATGGCCCGGACCGAACGCGCTGCTGGCGAAGGCGCCGTCGCGCAGCTGGGCGAAGGCGCGGACACCGCCGATGAGGTCGTCGCGCAACAGCACCGGCACGTCGATGTCGCCGAACGCCCGCAGGTCGCCGCCGGCGTTGACCCAGCCGGCGCGACAGCCGCCTTGCTGCAGGGCCAGCACGGCGAGGTCGACGGCATGGCCCTTGCCGATGCCGCCGAAGTCCAGGCGCACGGCGGCGTGGCGCTTCTCCAGGCGGTTGCCGGTCAGCGCCCAGCCGTCGCGGGCGCTGCCCAGGCGGATGTCGAACAGCCCGCCGCTGTCGGCCTGCAAGGCGCCTGCGGCCTGCAGCACCTGGCGGGTGGTCTCGCGCACCGCCAGCGATTCGCCGCAGCGCAGGGCATGGAAGCGCGACACGTCGCTGGCCGCGTCGAAGCGCGACAGGCAGGCCTGAGCCGCGCGCAGCGCGTCGAAGCCGGCGTCGACCAGCCGAACGTCGCCGCCGCCGCCCGGCGACCACACGCTGATGTCGACCAGCGTGCCGAGGAGCGGCTGCGCGCGCCGCTGCCAGCCCGCAGCGCCGGCTGCAGGCTTCACGCCAGCGCCCCGGCGCGCCGCAGCAGCGCCACCACCGCAGTGATGCGACGCACGCCGTCGGTGACATGCGTGCAGCTCAGCGTCGCGCCGCTGATGTTGGCGATGTCCTCGCCGACGCGCAGCGGCGCGCTGGCGTCCTTGCCGACGAACTGGCGGCGCCAGGCCGGCAGGCGGATTTCGTGGCCGTGGCTTTCGCGGTAGGACAGGATCTCGATCGGGCGCAGCGTGCCGTCGGCGGACAGACCGACGGCGTAGCTGATGAGTTCGAACTTGCCGATCACGTCGTCGTTGACGACCACGCCGAGCAGCTGGCCGCCGCGCCGCGCCAGGCGCACCGACCAGGCGGCCGAACGGGCGCGAACGCCCTGGGCGTCGAGCTGCTGCAGCTGCGCGGCGGACAGCGTCACGCTGCGCGACTCGAACGCGTCGGCGTCGGGAAACATCAGCCTGGCGGCTTGTTCGGCAGTCATGTAGTCGACGGCCAGCGCGCTGGTCGGCGCGAGTGCCACGAGTGCCACGAGTGCCGGGGCGAGCAGCGTCAGGCGCATCAGAAGTTCCAGCCCAGGCCGAGGTTGACGCGGTTCAGGTCGGGCGCTTCGCGAAAGCGCTGCACGTCGGCCTTGACCACCAGGCCCTGGCCGACCAGCAGGTTGGCCCCCGCCGTCAGCACGCGTTCGCTGCGTGCGGCGTCCGGGGTCAGGCCCGCGCCGAGATCGGCGAACGCCGCTGCGGTGTTGAAGCGTTCCCAGCGCACGAACGGCGACAGCGCGAGGTCGCCACGCGACCACAACCGGTAGGCCGCCTGCGCGTAGGCACCGTCGAATCGGCTGGGAATCAGCGTCGGATTGCCGACCAGCGGCGCGTTCAGCGCCGCGCTGTTGCTGATGCTGCCGCGCGCGTACAGCGCCGACAGGTCCCAGCGCCCGGGGGTCCAGCGCGCGTGCACGTCCCACAGCGTGATCCGCGAGCGCGCCGGTGTCTGGGCCTGCGTCGCATTGCCGCTGAACAGCGACGCGCCGAGCAGCAGGCCGGGAATGCCGCGCCAGTTGGCCGCGCCGAACAGCGCGATGTCGTGGCTGCGCGCCAGGGCCAGTTCCTGGTGCGTCGCGCCAAGCGGCGATTCGCGGCCTTCGGACGATGTGGCGTCCCACTTGTTCAGGTCGAACCCGGTGACCAGGCCGCCCTGCAGCGTCAGCCCGTTGTCGAGGGTGGCGACGAGCTGCACGCCACCTTCGCGCCAGGTGCTGGGGATGATCGCGGTCTCGACGAAGTTGCGCTCGACACCGTAGAACGCCGTCGGCTCGTGGTTCTCGTTGAGCAGCCCGGCCGGCATCAGGAACAAGCCGGCTCGCAACGCGAGGTTCGGGCTCAGCTGGCGTTCGACATACGCCTGCTCGAGCGCCACCTCGCCGGCGTCGCCAGCCGATGCCACGGCGTGTTCGACCTCCAGCTCGGCGACGACCTTGGTCCGCTCGTCCAGGCGGTGCTGGTAGCCGAGCACGAAGCGGCGAAGGTCGGCCTGGGCGTTCTGGCTGGCGCGGGTCGGGCGGTTGTAGTTGATCTCGCCGTAGCTGGTGATCACCGTGGCCGGCGTGGTGGGCGCAGCGGCCGCAGGCGCCGGCGGCGGCATCGCCGCGGCTGCAGCCCCCGGGGCAACGGGGGTCACAGGGACAGCAGGACCCGCCGGTGCCGAGCGCTGCTGTTGCAACTGCACGAGCTGGGCCTTGACGGCAGCCAGCTCGGCGGCCAGCTGGTCGAGCTTGCGCGCCAGCTCGGCTTCGCTGGCGGATTGGGCGGCGGCACTGCCGGCCAGGCCGGCCAGGCACAGCACGGCGAAGAGTTTGCGAGGCGGGGCCGGGCGTCGTGGAATGGTGCGCATCGGAGTTGGCTGCAGTGCGAGGAAAGGAATGCCGTCGGCAGGCGCCGGCGGCCAGTGCGGAAACGAGTGCAAGCGAGTGCGCAAGCGAGTGATGAAGCGTGTCCAGAAGCGAGTGCGGTGGCGAGCTGCAGTCAGTTCGTGGCGGGTACTTTGGCGAATGCTGCGGAGGACGGCGCGGCGCCCGAGCAGTTCAGGGACTGCCCGTGCGGTAGCCGTCGCTGAGCGTCTTCAGGAAGGCGATCAGGTCGTCGATCTCGGCGTCGTTCAGCGCCGGCGCGTCACCCGGGCGGCGGTTGTACGGCGCCTCGCTGGTGTTGACGTTGGCGCGGTAGGCGGGCGGCAGATCGTCGAACTTGTCGACGCTGCCGTCGGCGTTCAGCGGGTACCACTTCTCGGGGTTGGTGTCGCGCTGGACGTAGAAGCCCAGCGCGTCCCTCAGGCTGGTGAAGCGCCCGTTGTGGAAGAACGCGCGACGCAGCGCGACGTTGCGCAGCGACGGCACCTTGAACGCGCCGCACAGGTCGCTGCGCGTCGCAAGCTCGGGTCGTTCGCACAGGCCCAGGTCGAAGTGCGCCGGGTCGGCGTTGCGCGCCAGGGCGCCGTTGCGCGGCACGCCCAGGTTGTCGTAGCTGAAATCGGTGAACAGCGGGAAGCTGCCGTCGGCGCCCTTGGCAGATGGATGGCAGGCCGCGCAGTTGCCCTTGGCGGGGTTGTTGAACAGCGCCAGCCCGCGGGCTTCGGGCGCGGCCAGCGTCGCCCGGCCGCGCAGGAACTCGTCGTACTTGCTGGTGAACGGCCTGAATTCGGTGTCCTCGCGCTGGTACTGCTGAAGGGCCAGCGTCAGGCGCTGGAAGGCGTCGTCGGGCCGGCTGAAGATGTCGGCGCCGAAGACGCGCCTGAACTCATCGGCATAGGACGCACGCGACAGTCTGGCGACCACCTCGGCCGGGCTGGCGTTGGCCATCTCGACCGCGCCGAGGAACGGCTGTCCCGCCTGGGCCTGCAGCGTGGCGGCGCGGCCGTCCCAGAAGAAGCCGCCGGTCGGCGTGCCATCGGCGGCGAAACCGAACGCGCCATTGAAGGCCAGATAGTTGATCGACGGCGCACTGCGCCGGCCAGGCTGATCGCCGTGCGGGCCGCCCAGTTGCACCGCCAGATCGTTGGCCGGGGCATGCCCCTGCTGCGGGCTGTGGCAGGTCGCGCAGGACAGCTGGCCCGACGCCGACAGCGAAGCGTCGGCAAAGATGCGCTCACCCAGCGCGGCCTGCGCCGACAACGGCGCCGCCGGCGGCAGGCTGGCTGTCGCCGCCGCGCCGCCGCCGCCACCACCGCAGCCGACCACCAGCGCGGCCACCGCCGCCATCGACATCCTTCCCCGCCATCCAACGATCTCCGCCACGCCGTCGTCCTCCCACCGGTGGTTCGCCAGCAGGAGCCGGACTCCTGTAATGCGAATTATTCGCAATCATATCCGAACTCGCGAGGAGGTCTGCGCGCCGTCCCCGCGCAGGTCAGCCCGCTCAGCCCGGGGCTGCGCGAGGCGGCCCCGATAATTCCGCGCATGCGACTCGCCACCTGCGAGCTTCATTAGCGTTTCACGGAATCTCAATGCGTCCCAGCGTGCGCAAGCAACCTGTTGTCGCCAATAGATTTTCCTCCGCTGACG
>JANMAP010000017.1:0-1830 GCA_031359905.1 Burkholderiales bacterium
GCCTGTAGCGTCAGCTTGCAGCCCGCCTGACCCACGGCCTGGGCTGCGGCGCGTGCGGCGTCGACCACGTCGGCGGGCACACCGGCGAGTGCTGCCGGCTCGACGAACAGCTCGAAGGCGTCGGTGGCGTCCAGCACGTTGTCGCCGAAGCGCTGCGACAGCGCCCCGCAGCGGTCCTGAATCTGCGCGAAGCGCTCACGCGCCGGGCCTTGCAATTCGGCGCCGCCGAGCACGAAATCGCGCAGCGCGTTGGCCAGCACCTTGCGTCGCGCCGGGCTCAGCGCGGCGGCCGCCGGGCTGGCGGCGATCGCCTTGTACTTGGCATACAGCCGCTCGTCGGCGCCCAGCCGGGTGTTGAATTCGATGACCCGCGGCAGGGCCGCGGCGTGGGCCGCGCGCATGTCCGGCGTGTCGGCCACGGACTGCAGAAAGCCGACCTGCGCCCAGGCGCTGTTCAGCCGTTCGACGGCGACGTCGAGCACGGCGGCCAGCGCGTCGTAGGCCGCCGGGACCGCGTCGCTGACGGCCTGCTCGAGCGCCGCTTCGGCGCTGGCCAGCAACTGATCGAGTGCCGGGGCGACATGCGCCGGGCGGATCCGGTCGTAGGCGGGCAGATCGCCGGTCAGCAGCAGCGGGTTGTCGTCGTTCATGTGCCTGCCGTCGGAGTCGCCGTCGCAGTTGAAGTTGCAGTCGCACTGGCCGCGGCCTCGGCGGCTTCGATGGTGTTGACCAGCAGCATGCTGATGGTCATCGGCCCGACGCCGCCGGGCACCGGAGTGATCCAGCCAGCGACCTCGCGAACGCTGGCGAAGTCGACGTCGCCGCACAGCTTGCCCGCGTCGTCGCGGTTCATGCCGACATCGATGACGATCGAGCCGGGACGGACCATCTCGGCGGTCAGCGTGTTGCGCCGGCCGACCGCGGCGACCACGATGTCGGCCTGCCGGGTGTGCCTGGCCAGGTCGGGTGTGGCGCTGTGGCAGACGGTGACGGTGGCGTGCGCCTGCAGCAGCAGCAGCGCCATCGGCTTGCCCACCGTGTTGCTGCGGCCGATGACCACGGCGTGCCGGCCGCGGACAGGTTCTCCGGTGCTTTCGATCAGCTTCATGCAGCCGTACGGCGTGCAGGGCCGCAGCCCAGGCTGCCCGGTCATCAGCTCGCCTGCCGACAACGTCGAGAACCCGTCGACATCCTTGGCCGTGGCGATCGCGGCGATGACCGTGCCCGGGTCGATGTGCCTGGGCAGCGGCATCTGCACCAGGATGCCGTGGATCGTCGAGTCGCAATTCAGCGCCGCGATGCGCGCCAGCAACTCGGCTTCGGTCAGCGTGGCCTCGTACTTCTCGAACACCGAATGCAGGCCGTGCTCATGGCACGCCTTGACCTTGTTGCGCACGTAGACCGCGCTGGCCGCGTCGTCGCCGACGAGGATCACGGCCAAGCCCGGCCGACGCCCCCGTGTCGCCAGCGCGGATGCGCGAGCCCCCACGTCGGCGCGAATCTGCCGCGACAACGCCACGCCGTCGACCAGCTCCGCAGTCATCGGCCGAACCCCGTCGTCACGTCGACGGGCTCCTGGGGCCAGGGCGGCGGGGCGCCCAACATCCGGCTCACCAAAAACAACGGGCTCACGCCCGCTGTTGTGCCCCGAGGGCGATCTTCAGAAGATCGGCCACCGTGTTGGCGTTCAGCTTTTCCATGATGTTGGCGCGATGCGCCTCGACCGTCTTGATGCTGATGCCCAGATCGTCGGCGATCTGCTTGTTCAGGCGGCCGGCGACGATGCGCTCGAGGACCTGCGCCTCGCGCGTTGTCAGGCGTGACAGCAGG
>JANMAP010000046.1:0-12173 GCA_031359905.1 Burkholderiales bacterium
CGACGAAATGGCGCGCCAGCTTGCGGGCGACGAAGCGTGCCGTGCTCGGGTGCACGGCCAGGTCGTGCAGCACGGCGTCCAGGGCCTCGGGGCCTTCGGGGTAGCGGCGGCCGAGCACGGTCTTCATGCCCGGGTCGTGCCAGGCGGGATCGAAACGCGTGGCCCCGCCGGCGGCCGCGTCGGGGTTGTCGACCAGTTCGCGCAGCGGCACGCGCCAGCCCGTCAGCACCCGCGCGAATTCGGTGACATCGGCCTGGCCGTAGCTGCCGGCGATGCCCGACGCCGCACCCGAGGGCGCGCCCAGCGTGTGCAGTTCCAGCACCTCGCGGGCCAGGTTCTCGTTCAGCCCGGTCAGCCGCGGGCCGGGTTCGCCGTCGGCCCGCGGGCGCTGCGCCAGGCGGCGCACGACGCGCGACTGCGGCCCGGCCGACTGGTCGTTGTCCAGATAGCGCAGCAGGCCGGCGTGGTGCACGGCGGCCTTCAGCAGGTCTTCGAACGAGCCGCCGATGTTCGGCCGGATGGCCTCGCGCTCGAAGGCGCCGACGAGGCCGCGCGCGCTGGCCTTGGCCATCGAGACGGTGAAGTGGTTGGCCCAGAACAGCGCCAGCCGTTCGTTGAACGGGCGGGTGCTGACGGCGGCCGTCGACAGCCGCGCGCGCACGTCGGCCTGCACCAGGCTGCGGAAGTGGTCGCCGAAGGCCAGCTCGACGGACGGTGGCGGCGCGCCGCCGCCGGCGGCCATGGCGGGCGCCGGTTCGCGGCGCTGGCGCTGCGCGCGCTGGAATTCGGCGAAGCGTTTCAGTCCTTCGACACCGCTGGCCAGCGACGAACCCCGCTGCGCATCGGCCGGGCCGATCTGCGCCAGGAGCCAGCCGCGCGCATCGTCGCCTGGCGCCTGCAGGTCCGGCTCGCCGAGGCCGAAGCGGTGCGCGGCAAGGGCGCTGTGGAGATCGCTGCGGGTCATGGTGATCGCTCCATGCGCCGCAGTGTCGCGCAGCGGCGTGGCCGATGCATGGCCGTTGCGTGATCGCTGCGTGAAGAAGGTTTGCCGCGGCGCTGCCCGGCCCGTCGGTCCTGCCCCGGCCTGCTTGGTCGGCTACTTGGCCAGCAGCGTGGTCAGCGCCTGCACGTCGGCGGGGGCCAGTTGGCCGGCGGCCTGGCGCAGGCGCAGCCCGCCGACCAGCACGTCGTAGCGCGCCCTGGCCAGGTCGCGCTGGGTGCTAAAGAGTTGCGTCTGCGAGTTCAGCACATCGAGGTTGACGCGCACGCCGACGCGGTAGCCCAGTTGCGTGGCTTCCAGCGCCAGCTTCGACGAGGCCTCGGCGGCTTCCAGTGCCTTGACCTGCGACAGCCCCGACTGGACGTTGAAGAACCTGACCCGCGTGTCCTGGGCCACGCTGCGGCGGGCGGCCTCCAGGTCATTGCGCGACTTCTCTTCGAGCAGCAGGGTTTCCTTGATGCGGTTGCTGACCGCCCCGCCGTTGTACAGCGACCAGTTCAGCTGCACGCCGATGGTCGCGCTGGTCGTCGTGCCGGTCAGGTTGACGGCGCTGCCGCGCGCGTCGCCGCTGCCCAGTGTGGCCACCGCGTCGACCGTCGGCAGGTTGCCGGCGCGCGCCTTGTTGATCTCCAGGCTGGCCACGTCGAGCGCGACACGCGCGCGGCGCACGCTGGGATGCTGGGCGTCGGCCAGCGTCACCCATTCCTCGGGGTTGTCGGGCGATGTCGAGGGCAGCACCACCGGCACCAACAGCGGCTTGGGGACGACGCCGGCGCGGCCGACGAGCTGATCGAGGGCGATGCGCTTAGCGCGCAGGTCGTTCTCGGCGGCGATCTCCGACGCCGTGCCGAGGTCGAACTTGGCCTGGGCTTCACGCGTGTCGGTGATCGTCGCGGTGCCGACCTCGAAGTTGCGCTTGGCCGATGCCAGCTGCTCGGACGTGCCGGCCTTGTTGGCACGCGTGGTGGCCAGCGTGTCCTGCGCGCCGAGAACGTCGAAGTAGGCCTGGGCCACGCGCAAGATCAGATCCTGTTCGGCGGTCTCCAGCTCGGCCTGGGCGGATTCGAGCGACTTGCGGGCCTGGTCGACCGACGCCCGGTTGACCTGGTTGAACAGCGGGTAGCGGCCGGTCAGCGTGCCCTGCACCGTGGTGCTCGACTTGGTGCCCAGGCTCGGCAGGTCGGTCTGCAGGCCGGTGGCCGACACGCCGGCGTCCAACCGGGGCCGCACCAGGGACTCGGTCTGCTCGACGCGGTATTCGGCCGACTGGGCCAGCGAGCGCGCCGCCAGGTAGGTGGCGTCGTAGGCGCGCGCGGCCTCGTACAGTTCCTGCAGGCTCTGCGCGCGGGCCAGCCCGGGCAGGAACATGCACAGCACGCCGGCGGCGGCCAATGCCGCCTGGGGCCACGACGAGCGGCGGGTCAGCTTGAAAGACATGCGGGTTCCTTGTGTGTGCTCGAGCTCGGCTGGCGGCCGCGGGCCGCCGGTCGCGTCAGAGCGATGACGAAACGAGTGCCGGTCGGCGGCGCGCCGGCGCGGCGGAGTTATAGGCGCCAGCCCGGCGGCGTTGCAGCCGACATGCGACGGGATGCGCCGGGAGCGGTCCCGAACAACCGCCGCGGCCGACGGGCGGCTGCGCCCGGCTGGGTACAGGGCGCAGGTGAGCGCAGGCGGGTGCAGGCGTGGCGCAGGTGAGGTGCAGCGTCGGCATTGCTGCCTGCATCGCTGCCTGCATCGCCGGTCGCATTCTTCGGGGCATCGGTGGATGTGTCGGTGGGTGTATCGATGAGTGTGTCGGTCGCGGGTCGTTCAGAAACGAAAGCGCGTCGGCTCGCCGAAGCCGTCGAGCCGCGGGGCGACGGTGTCGAACAGGTCGACATCCGACCACGCAGCATCGCCGACGCGGGTGAACAGCCGCGCCCGCATGATCGGCAGCTGGCCGACCACCGCCACCAGCCGGCCGCCCGGCTTGAGCTGTTCGAGCAGAACCCGCGGCACCTCGGCCACCGAGCCCGACAACGCGATGGCGTCGAACGGCGCCTCGGCCGGCAGGCCGCGCGCGCCCTGCTCGGCGGTGACCTCGACGACCTCGACATTGGCCAGCCCCGCGGCGCGCAGGTTGTCGCGCGCCATGTCGGCCAGCGCCGGCCGGCATTCCAGCGTCCAGACCTGCTGCGCGCGGTGGGCCATCAGTGCGGCCATGAATCCCGATCCGGCACCGATCTCCAGCACCTTCTCGTGGCGCTGCAACTGCAGTTCCTGCAGCAGCCGGGCTTCGACCTTGGGTTCGAGCATGCACGCGCCGGCGGACACGGCGCCCTCGTAGCCTTTGCCCGCCGGGGCGCCGTCGAGCAGCGGCACCTGGCTGTCGACGAAGGCCAGCGCGCGCAGCGACGGGGGCACGAAGTCCTCGCGGCGCAGGATGGCCAGCAGCGACAGCACGGCCGGGTCGAGCACCTCCCAGGGGCGGATCTGCTGCTCGATCATGTTGAAGCGGGCAAGCTCGGTATTCATGGCGTTTGGCGTTTGGCGGTGTCAGCGGTGGCGGGATGGAGGCGAGCGTGGGGTGCGAGAAGAGTGGCGAAGTTTAGGTGGCGCTCAATCGCCGGCAGCAGACGTTGCAGCAGACGTTGCAGCAGACGTCGCGGCAGCCGGTGCGGCCGCGCCGCCGCCGTGCCAGCGTCGCCGAAGCCACGCGCCCAGGTCGTCGAGGTAGCAGTAGACGACGGGCACGACCACCAGCGTCAGCAGCGACGAGGTGATGACGCCGCCGATCACCGCCTGGCCCATCGGCGCGCGCTGCTCCGAGCCTTCGCTCAGCGCAAAGGCCAGCGGCACCATGCCGAAGATCATCGCCAGCGTCGTCATCAGGATCGGCCGCAGGCGCACGCGCGCGGCTTCGAGCAGCGCCGCGTTGCGCGCCAGCCCTGGCACCACACGGCCTGCGGCGTCGACATGGTCTTCGCGGGCACGGATCGCGAAGTCGATCAGCAGGATCGCGTTCTTCGTCACCAGGCCCATCAGCATCACGATGCCGATGATCGAGAACATGTTCAGCGACGAGCGGAACGCGAGCAGCGCGCCGACCACGCCGATCAGCGTCAGCGGCAGCGAGCTCATCAGCGCCAGCGGCTGCAGGAAGCTCCTGAATTGGCTGGCCAGGATCATGTAGATGAAGACGATGGCCAGGGCCAGCGCGCCGGCCGCATAGGCGAACGAGTCGGTCATGTTCTTGGTCGAACCGCCGAAGGCATAGCGGTATCCCGGCGGCCAGGCGATCTCGTCGAGCGCCGTGCGGATGTCGGCCGAGACCTCGCCCGAGCTGCGGCCCAGCGCGTTGGCGTCGATGTTGATCTCGCGGTTCAGGTCGCGGCGATTGATCTGGTTCGGCCCGGTGCCGCTCCTCACGTCGGCCACCTGAGACAGGCGCACGCTGCGCGGGCTGCCGTCCGCACCCGTCAGCACCAGCGGGAGCTGGTTCAGGTCAGCGGCGCTGTCGCGCGCTTCGGGGGCCATGCGCAGGCGCACGTCGTAGTTCTCGCCGTCCTCGGCGCGCCAGTTGCCGGCGGTCTGCCCGGCGATCAGCGTGCGCAGCGTGTTGGCCACCGTCGAGACGTTGAGCCCCAGGTCGGCCGCGGCGTCGCGCTTGACGTCGATGGCGATGGTCGGCTTGTCGGGCTTGAGCGTGCTGTCGAGGTCGACCAGCCCGGGGATCTCGCGCAGCCGGGCCATCGCCTGGTCGGCCAGGCGTTCGAGCTCGCCGAGGTCGGCGCCCTGGATCGAGAACTGCAGGCTCTTGCCGCCGCCCAGATCGGTGGTGCCGATGTTGGTGACGGTGATGCCCGGGATGCGCGCCAGCGCGTCGCGCATCGGCGTGGCCATGTCGACGACGCTGCGCTGGCGGTCCTTGCGGTCGACCAGACGGACATAGACCGAGCCGTAGATCTTGCCGGCAGCAAAGCCGCTGTTGATGGTCGTGACGGTGTAGCGCACCTCGGGCAGGCGGTGCAGCGCGGCGTCGATCTGCACCGCGCGGGCTTCAGTGACTTCGAGTGCCGAGCCGACCGGGGTGTAGAAGTTGATCTGGGTCTCGCTGAAGTCGGCCTTGGGAACGAATTCCTTGCCCAGCAGGCCGGTCAGCCCGATGGCGACGACGAAGGTGGCGAGCGCCAGGCCCAGCGTCTTCAGCCGGTGGTGCAGCGACCACGCCAGCGCGCCCTGGTAGGTGCGCGACAGGAACTGCGTCAGGTCGTCGAACCAGCCGGTGACGCGGCCGATGCTCTTGTCGTACCAGTCGCGCGGCGCGCCGGTGCTTCCTCCGTGGGCCTGCGGCGAATCATCAGGGCCCGTCCGCAGGGCGGCCGGGTCGTGCCAGACGCTGGACAGCATCGGGTCGAGCGTGAAGCTGACGAACATGCTGATCAGTACCGCGGCGACGATGGTGATGCCGAACTCGTGGAAGAACTTGCCGACGATGCCGCCCATGAAGCCGATCGGCAGGAACACCGCGACGATCGACAGCGTGGTGGCCAGCACCGCCAGGCCGATCTCGCTGGTGCCGTCGAGTGCCGCCTGGCGCGCGCTCTTGCCCATCTGCACATGGCGCACGATGTTCTCGCGCACGACGATGGCGTCGTCGATCAGCAGGCCCACGCACAGGCTCAGCGCCATCAGCGTGATGGTGTTGATGGTGAAGCCGAAGACGTACATGAACAGGAACGTGCCGATCAGCGCGATCGGCAGCGTCAGCCCGGTGATGACGGTGCTGCGCCAGGAATTCAGGAACAGGAAGACGATGGTGATGGTCAGCAGCGCGCCTTCGATCAAGGTGCGCTGCACGTTGGCCACCGACACCCGGATCGAGCGCGAGTTGTCGCGGTTGATCTCGGTCTTGATGTTCGCCGGCGTCACCGCCGCCGATTCGGCCAGCGCCTTCTTCAGCCCGTCGACCACTGCGATGGTGTTTTCGCCCTGGCTCTTCTGCACCGACAGCAGCACCGTGCGCTGGCCGTTGTAGAGCGCCAGGCTCTCGACTTCCTGCGGGCCGTCGACGACATCGGCCACCTGCCAGAGCTTGATCGACGCGCTGGCATTCGCTCCGCTGCCGCCGGCCGCACCGCGGCGCGCGACGACGATGTCGCGGAAGTCGCGCGGCGTCTTCAGCCGGGCGTTGATCTGCACCACGCGCTCCTGTTCCAGCGAACGGATGGCGCCCAGCGGCAGTTCCTGGTTCTCGCTCTTCAGCGCCGCAGCGACGTTGTCGACGCTGACCCCCAGCGCTTCCATCGCCGCCGGGCGCAGGTTGATCTGCACCTGGCGCGCGATGCCGCCGACCACGCTGACGGCGCCGACGCCGCGCACGTTTTCCAGCCGCTTTTGCAGCACCTGGCGGGCGAAGGTAGTGAGTTCCTGGGGCGTCGTGACCGTCGACCCCCGGCCGCCGGCGGGGGCGGCCGCATCGGCCGCCAGCACGGCGACGTTGAACACCGGCTGGCTGGCCGGGTCGAAGCGCGAGATGCGCGGCTCCTTGACCTCGTCGCGCAGCAGCGGCCGGATCAGGGCCACCTTCTCGCGCACGTCCTCGGCCGCCTTGCGCCCGTCGACATCGAGATTGAACTCGATGATCACCACCGAGACGCCTTCGTACGACCGCGAGGACAGCGAACTGATGCCGGCGACCGTGTTGACCGCCTCCTCGATCTTCTTGGTGACCTCGCTCTCGACGATCTCCGGGCTGGCGCCGGGATAGTCCATGCTGACGACGACCGTCGGCACGTCGATGTTCGGGAACTGGTCGACCGACAGACGCTGGTAGCTGAACAGCCCGAGCACGACGAAGGCCAGCATGGCCATGACGGCCATCACCGGGTTGTGGATCGAGACGCGGGTGAACCACATGGCGGGGGATGCGGGTGTCTCGGTCTTTCGGCCCTAGGGCCGGACCGTCGTGTCGGCGAGCACGCCACGCGCCCCGCCAGCGGCGGCCCCGCTGGCCGTTCCCGCCGGGCCCCCGCCGGCCGGGAGTTCGACCCGCGTGCCGCTGCGCAGCGCGCCGACACTGCCGCGCAGCACCGGCGTGCCGGCGGCCAGGCCGTCGAGGATCTCGACCGCCGCCTCACTGCGCCCGCCGATGTCGACCTCGCCGCGGCCGCCCAGGCGCACGTCGCGCCGCTGCGCCTGGCCGTTCTCGACCGCCAGCACGTAGGGCCGGGCCTGGTCGAAGCGGACCGCGGTGGCCGGCAGCAGCAGCGTGCGGCGGCGTTCGAGGTCGACACTGCCGCGGGCGAACAGGCCCTGGCGCAGCGCGGGATGCGGCTGCAGCCGCAGGTAGGCCATCACCGCACGCGTGCCGGGCTGCGCGCTCGGGCTGATGCGCGCGACCTGCGCCGGCAGGCTGTCGGACAGCCCGTCGATCTGCACGCGGGCCGGCTGGCCGACGCGCAGCGCGGTGACCTCGTCGGGCGCGACGGCGGCTTCGAGTTCGATGCGCGACAGGTCGACGATCTCGACCAGCCGGGCGTCGACCGGCACGCGTTCGCCCGGCTGGACCAGACGCTGCGCGACCAGCCCGGCGATGGGCGCGCGGATCTCGCTGTCGCGCACCGCCTTCTTGGCCAGCTCGGCGGTGGCCCGCGCGGCCTGCAGCGACGCGCGCGCCCCGTTGGCGCTGCTCACCGAGGTGTCCAGCGCGGTCCTCGAGATGAAGCCCTGGTCGACCAGCGCCTTGTTGTTGTCCAGCGTGCGCTGGGCGATGTCGAGCTGGGCCTGCGCGGCCTGCGCCTGCTCTTCGGCCTGGCGCCAGCGCCATTCGAATTCGGTGGCGTCCAGCCGGCCGATGAGCTGGCCAGCGGCGACGCGGTCACCCTCGCGCACCGACAGCGCTTTCACCTCGGCGGCGACCCGCGCCTTGATCACCGCGCTGTCGACGGCCTTCAGCCCGCCGGACACCACCAGCGTGCTGACCAGTTCGCCCGGCGCGGCGATGGCGATGTCACTCGCCGCCAGTTGCACCGCGGGCTGGGCGGCCGAAGCGGCTGTCGCAGCCCCGCGTGCCGCCGGCACCGCCGGCCCGCCGCGACCGCGCATCCACCAGGTGGCGGCGACGGCGACGATCAGCACCAGCGCCGCCGCCAGGCCCCAGCGCAGCCTGCGGCGGATGATCACCGGCGGACCCTCGCGCTGCGCCCGGCGCCGACCGGTGGCGGCGCTGCCTTGGGTGTCCGGCCACGGACTTCGAGGCCGCACAGCACCAGATCGAGATGCGTCGTCAGCAGGGCCATCGAATCGACCGGCCGACCGCCGCGGATCGGGCACGCGCCGATCGAGTGGCGGTGCATGGCCATGAAGATCAACGGCGCGATCAGGGCATGGGCCACCTCGTGGACCGGCATGGCGCGGAACTCGTGCCGGTCGATGCCCCGCTGCACGGCGCTGCAGAACAGGCGGTCAGCCGGCACGATGACCTCGTCGCTGTAGAACTGCGCCAGCTCGGGAAAGTTGCGGGCCTCGGCGATGACGATCTTGTGGATGCCGGCGGCCGGCGTGCTGCCGACACGGTCCCACCAGGTGTGCATCAGGCAGGCCAGCAGTTCCGAGCTGCTGCCGTCGAACTGCGCGACCAACTCCTGGCCTTCGCTGATCAGGCTGACGACGTTGTGCCGCACCACGGCCTTGAACAGTTCTTCCTTGCTCGGGTAGTACAGGTACACCGTGCCCTTGCTGACGCCGGCGCGCTGCGCCACGTCATCCGTGCGCGTGCCGGCGAAACCCTTCTCGACGAACAGCTCGAGCGCGGCGTCGAGCAGTTCCTGCGGGCGTGTTTCCTTGCGTCGCTGGCGGGGGCTGGCGTGCGCGGTGGCCGCGGCTGGGGGCAGGGGAGAGGAGGAGGGGGAGATCGGCATCTTAATGACTGACTGGTCAGTAATTCTAGTCTGGGGGCGTGGGCCGGTCAAGGCGACGCGAAGCGCGGCACTCCATCCAGCCGCCTATCATCCGCCGCCGCCCACACCCGGGCATCTCTGAAAGGCCCGCCGCGTGGACCCCTTGCTGCTGATCAAGGCCGCCGTGATGGGCGTGGTCGAAGGGCTGACCGAGTTCCTGCCGGTCTCGTCCACCGGGCACCTGATCCTGGCCGGCTCGCTGCTGAACTTCACCGGCGAAAAGAGCAAGCTGTTCGAGATCGTCATCCAGTCGGCAGCGATCCTGGCGGTGATCTGGGAGTACCGCGCGCGCATCGCCAAGGTGCTGGGCGGGGCGCGCCACGACCCGCAGGCGCGCCGCCTGCTCGCCAACGTGGCCATCGCCTTCGTACCGCTGGCGCTGATCGGCCTGGTCTTCGGCAAGTGGCTGAAGGCGCATCTGTTCAACGCGCCGACGGTGGCCACCACCTTCATCCTCGGCGCCTTCGTGATCCTGTGGGCCGAGCGGCGCAGCCACCGGGTGCGCGTGGCCAGCGTCGACGAGATGACACCGCTGGACGCGCTGAAGGTGGGCCTGGCGCAATGCCTGGCGCTGGTGCCCGGCACGAGCCGCTCGGGCGCGACCATCATCGGCGGCATGCTCTTCGGTCTGTCGCGCCAGGCGGCCACCGAGTTCACCTTCTTCCTGGCCATTCCGACCCTCGGCGTGGCCGGGCTGTACTCGCTGTACAAGGAACGCGCGCTGCTGTCGGCTGACGACCTGGGACTGTGGGCCGTGGGCATGGTGACCTCGTTTGTCTCGGCCTTCTTCTGCGTGCGCTGGCTGCTGCGCTACATCTCGACCCACAGCTTCGTGCCCTTTGCCTGGTACCGCATCGCATTCGGTGTGGTGGTGCTGCTGACGTGGTGGACGGGCGCCGTCAACTGGGTCGACTGACCGTTGCCGCGGCGGCGCCAGCGTCGGCCCGGCGCCGGAAGACCAGGTCCCAGACGCCGTGGCCGAGCTTCAACCCGCGCGCCTCGAACTTGGTCTGCGGCCGGTAGGCCGGGCGGATGGCGTAGCCGTCGGTGGTCTGCGCCGTGTTCGCCAACCCGGGCTCGGCCGACAGCACCTGCAGCATCTGCTCGGCGTAGTCCTGCCAGTCGGTCGCGCAGTGCAGGTAGCCGTCGGGCGCCAGCCGGCTGACCAGCCGGGCGACGAAGGCCGGCTGGATCAGGCGCCGCTTGTGGTGTCGCTTCTTGTGCCAGGGATCGGGAAAGAAGATGTGGATGCCGGCCAGCGATTGCGGCCGCAGCATCTGCTCGAGCACTTCGACCGCATCGTGTTGCACCAGGCGCAGGTTGGCGAGTTGCTGTTCGCCGATGCGCTTGAGCAAAGCCCCGACACCGGGCGCGTGCACCTCGACCGCCAGGAAGTCGACGCCGGGCAGCGCGGCGGCGATCTGCGCGGTGGCGTCGCCCATGCCGAAGCCGATCTCCAGCACCTGCGGCGCGCGGCGGCCGAACGCGCGATCGAGGTCCAGCGGCGTGGCCTGGAACGGAACGACGAAGCGCGGGCCGAGGTCGACCAGCGCGCGCTGCTGCCCCGGCCCCATGCGCCCGGCGCGCAGCACGAAGCTGCGGATGCGCGCGCCGCGCGGCGGCTGCGGATGGTCCGCCGCGGTCATCGACCCAGAGTCTTGATCGCCGCGTCGTACCAGCGCAGGTCGACATAGCGGTCCTGCGGCGGGCTGCTGCCGCCGCCGGCTTCCAGCTCGGCGCGCAGCGCCAGCACCGTGGCGAAGCCCTCGCGGTCGAAGCGCGCGTCGGGTGTGACGCCGTAACGCGGGTCGACCAGCGCGGCGTAGGTGTCGGCGGCCAGCGCCGGTGGCAGATTCAGCCGGCTGGCCAGCAGCGCGGTGACCGCATCGCGATGCGCCGGCGCGCTGGCCCAGCGCAGCCCCTGCACGCAGGCCGTGATGTAGCGCTGCAGGATGTCGCCATGGGCCAGCGCCCAGCCGCGCATCGCAAACGCGCCCGAAGCCTGGTACGGCCCGATCAGGTCGACCACCCGGCCCAGGCTGCGCAGCCCGGCCTGACGGGCCTGGATCGAGAACGGCGGGTTCAGCGTCGACGCGGCGTTGGCCGGATCGTCCTTCATCGCATTGATGCGCTGGAAGGTGCCGCCGACGACCTTGACCTGATAGTCGCCGGCCTTCAGCCCGGCCAGCAGCAGGATCTTGCGGGCCTGCAGCGCGTAGGCGGTGTTCGGTGCGTCGACGATCAGCGTGCGTCCGCGCAGCTGCGCCGGGCTGGTGATGTCGGGCTGTACGACAAGCTCGTTCATGCTGTTGTCGCCGCCCATCACGATGACGATGTCGTGCCCGCCGGTTTCGCGCATCGCCACCGCGTTGTCGACGGCGGCGTGGGCGATCTCGAAGTCGCCCGCTGCCAGGCCGTTGCGCAGTTCCAGCGAGTTCTGCGTGAACTGCAGATCGATGTCGAGGTCCTGGGCGGCAAACAGGCCTTGCTGTTGCGCCGCGAACAAGGCCAGGTTCTGCGCGCCGGGGAAGACCTTGACCCGCAGACGCGCCATGGGTGTGGTCGTGCGCGGCTGCGCGCTTGCCAAGGGAAGGCCGAAGGGGCTGAGCGGGCCGAAGGAGCCGAATGCGCCAATCGCGCAGAGGGCCAGGATCAGGCGTCTGCGCGCCTTCGCGTTTGCCTTCGCGCTTGATTGCATCGATGTCTCCAGGAGGTGTGGACAGGCCGGCGGGCAGGGCTGCACGGCTAGAATCGTGCCCGCCGCGGGTGTAGTTCAATGGTAGAACGGCAGCTTCCCAAGCTTCATACGAGGGTTCGATTCCCTTCACCCGCTCCATACGACGCCCGCGCGCCGGATGTGAATCACGCCGGCTTTCCTGAGCCCGCCGCCCCCGGGCAGCGCCTTCAGTCCGACCGAGCCGCGCGCGCCGTGCGAACGGGTGGCGAAGATGAATGGCGCGGAGTCATCGCGTGGACAACCGTGTCGATTGTCGGCGCGGATTGACGGCGCGGACGAGCGGCGCAGACCAGCGGCGCAGACCAGCGGCGCAGACGGGCGGCACCGGCGAGCGCCACTCACGAGCGCCACAGACGAGCGCCCCAATTGGGCTCGAATTGGGCTCGAATGCCGCTGCTGATCCAGTGATCGTCCGCCCGTGCGCCGCGCACCATGGTGCCCGGGCGCCGCGTGGGATCGACGCCTGCTTGCCCCGCACCTCGCGGGTGCCGAGCCG
>JANMAP010000051.1:0-2866 GCA_031359905.1 Burkholderiales bacterium
GGCGGCCAGCATCCCGGGCCGCAGCGTGATCAAGACCGCCACGCCGGTGCGCCGCGCGCACCCGCATTTCGCCGAGAACATCCGCAAGCTGGGGGCGCAGATCGAATGGGTTGAAGGGGATTGATGGATCCCCCCCGGAGCGGCTGCGCCTTGTCGTCCTGCATCACCAGGGTCTTGACGACCTCGTGCTCGGGCACGCCAATCTGCCGCGCGGACTCGGCCGTGCCGCCATGCTCGACGTAGTCGTACGGATGCTCGGTGAACACGACCCCGGCCTGCCGCAGCCGCTGCGTCGCCGGCGTCTCGCTGACGTGCCTGTCCTTCTTGGCCATATCTTCTTTGCCATGTCTACAGGAGATTGAATCGCGATCACGTAGCCGCCGCGGAACCGGCTTTGCCGGACCGCCAGCGGCGCCCCCCTAGGGGGGAAGCGGCGAAGCCGCGCCGGGGGGGATCCATCAATCCCCTTCCACCCACTCGATCTGCGCGCCGAGCCTGCGGATGTTCTCGGCGAAGTGCGGGTGCGCGCGGCGCACCGGCGTGGCGTTGCGGATCACGCTGCGGCCCGGGATGCTGGCCGCCAGCATCAGCAAGGCGATGGCCACGCGGATGATGTACGGGCTCTCGACCTCGGCAGGGGCCAGCGGCTTGCCGCCGAAGGTGATGATGCGGTGAGGGTCGCTCTGGAAGGCATGCGCGCCGAATTTCGACAGCTCGCTGGTCCAGCCCATCGCACCTTCGTAGACCTTGTTCCAGTACATCACGCTGCCCTCGGCCCTGACGCCCAGCGCGACGAAGATCGGCAGCAGGTCGACCGGCAGGTACGGCCAGGGCGCGGCCTCGATCTTCTGCAGGATGTTCCGGGTGAACGGCTCCTTGACGCGCAGCGGGCCGTCGACCACGGTGTGGCTCCAGCCGCCTTCGTGCACCACCTGCACGCCGAACTTGGCAAAGGTGCGGTCGATCAGCGGGAACTGCTCGGGCGCCGAGTTCTTCACGACGACGTTGCCGCCGGTGATCGCGCCCAGGGCCATGAACGTCACCGCCTCGTGGAAGTCCTCGGCGAAGCGGAACTCGACGCCTTCGGACCGGCCCAGCGCCGCCACGCCGTGCACCGTCAGCCGGCTGGTGCCGATGCCTTCGATCTGCGCGCCCAGCAGGGTCATGAAATGGCAGAACTCCTGCACGTGCGGTTCGCTGGCGGCGTTCATCAGCGTGCTGGTGCCATGGGCCAGCGCGGCGCAGAGCACGAAGTTCTCGGTGGTCGTGACGCTGGCGTAGTCCAGCCAATGGTGGTTGGCCTTCAAGCCGCCCGACCCTGCAGAACCCACCTGGATCAGCAGGTGTTCGCGGCTGCGTTCGACATGGCAGCCGAAGCGCTCCATCACTTCGACGTGCGGGTCGATCTCGCGCACGCCCAGTGTGCAGCCTTGCACGTCGTTCTCGATGCGCGCCACGCCGAAGCGCGCCAGCAGCGGCGGCACCAGCATCACGCTGGAGCGCATTTCCTCGGGCAGGTGGTGGCGCTGCGGGTCGAACAGGGTGTCGCGGTGCTGCACCTCGAGCACCCCGCCGGCATAGTCGACGCTGACCTGGCTGCCGAGCATGCGGTAGATGTCGAGGATCTTGCGCACGTCGGTGATCTCGGGGATGCCGAGCAGGCGCACCGGTTCGCGCGTCAGCAGCGTCGCGCAGAGGATGGGCAGCACGGCGTTCTTGTTCGCCGACGGCACGATGCGGCCGGCGAGTGGCGTGCCGCCGTGGACGATGAGGTGGGCCATGGATGGGGTGGCTGGTGCTCGGCGAAACGCCGAATCACGATTGTCGCCGCCGAAATCAGGCGGCCGCAGCCGCCTGACATCCCGTCACATCACTGGGCCGGATCGCGGTGCCGCTGGCGGATCGCGTCGATCGCTGTCAGAAGTTCCGGCGACAGCTGGACATCCCAGGCAGCGATGTCCTCGTCGAGTTGCCCGATGGACGTCACACCGATGATGGTCGAGGCCACCCGCCAGCTGCGGTAGCAGAACGCCAAGGCCAGTTGGGTCGGTGTCAGGCCGTGATCGCGGGCCAGCGCGTTGTACAGGCGTGCGGCCTCCAGCGTCGCCGGGCGCGCCCAGCGCTGCTGGCGCATGCTGGCAAAGCGCGCCAGGCGGCCCAGCCCGGGCTGCTGTTCGTCGAAGCCGGTCGCGTCGTACTTGCCGGTCAGGCTGCCGAAGCCCAGCGGCGAATAGGCCAGCAGGCCGACGCCGGTGCGGTGCAACGTTTCGTCCAGGCCGTTGTCGACGCTGCGGTTGACCAGCGCATACGGGTTCTGCACGCTGACGATGCGCGGCAGGCCGTGCTGTTCGGCGACGCGCAGGAACTCGCACACGCCCCACGGCGATTCGTTGCTCAGCCCGATGTAGCGCACCTTGCCGGCCTGCACCAGGCGGGCCAGCGCGTCGAGCTGGTCGTGGATCGGGGTCTGCGGCCGGTCCTGGGCCGGGTCGAAGTACAGGCCGCCGAAGATCGGCGCGTTGCGGTTCGGCCAGTGGATCTGGTACAGGTCGATGACGTCGGTCTGCAGTCGCTTCAGGCTGCCGTTGCAGGCCGCGGCGATCTGCGCCGGCGTCAGGTCGGTGCTGCCACCGTGGACCCAGTCCATGTTGCGCGACGGGCCGGCGGCCTTGGTCGCCAGCACCACGCGCTGGCGCACGCCCGGCCGCTTGGCGAACCAGTCGCCGAGGATGGTTTCGGTGGCGCCGTAGGTCTCGCGCCGCGTCGGTACCGAGTACATCTCGGCCGTGTCGATGAAGCTGACGCCACGCGCGAGCGCATGGTCGAGCAATTCGTGCGCGGTGGATTCGGCGACCTGTTCGCCAAA
>JANMAP010000068.1:0-8463 GCA_031359905.1 Burkholderiales bacterium
CGGTGTTGGAGATCGAGCTCAACCGCGACGGCAGCGTCAAGCAGATCAACGTGCTGCGCGAGCCGCGCGCTGTCAAGGAAGCGATTCCGCTGGCCATCGCCGCGGTGCGCCGCGCGGCGCCGTACGGCGACATGTCGCGCCGGCCCAGGCCCAGGAAGTTCGTCGTGGTCTTCCTGTTCGACGACGACTTGCGCTTCAAGCCGCGCACGCTTGACATCGACTGACGCCGGCCGGCCGGCCACGCCGCTTCGGCACAATCGGTCGATGTTCCTCACCATCCCGACGCTGCTGACCTGGGCGCGAATCGCCGCCATTCCGCTGATCGTCGGGGTCTACCACCTGCCGCTGGACGACGCCGAGCGCAACCTGACGGCGACCACGCTGTTCGTGCTGTTCGCGCTGACTGACTGGCTCGACGGCTGGCTGGCTCGCAAGCTCGACCAGGCCTCGGCCTTTGGTGCCTTCCTCGACCCGGTGGCCGACAAGATCCTGATCTGCGCGTCGCTGCTGGTGCTGCTCGAACACGGCCGCGTCGAGTCGCTGGTCGCCCTGGTCATCATCGGGCGCGAGATCGCCATCTCGGCGCTGCGCGAATGGATGGCCCAGATCGGCGCGTCGCGCAGCGTCGCGGTGCACATGCTGGGCAAGCTGAAGACGGTGTCGCAGATGGTTGCCATTCCGTTCCTGCTCTACGACGGGCGGTTGTTCGGCGTGATCGACACCCATCTTTGGGGCACGCTGCTGATGTACATCGCGGCGGTGCTGACGATCTGGTCGATGGTCTATTACCTGCGCAAGGCCATCCCGGAAATCCGGGCCAAGGCCCGATGAATGCCGCGCCCGCCGGCAGCCCATGGCTGCGCGCCATGCCGGGTGTCTTCGTCGTCGTCTGGGCCACCGGCTTCGTCGTGGGGCGGTTCGGCATGCCGCATGCGCCGCCGCTGGGTTTTCTGAGCCTGCGCTATGCGTTGTCGGCGCTCGCCTTCGCTGCCTGGATCGGGTTGTCACGTGCGGCCTGGCCGGCCAGCCGTGGTCAATGGGGGCATCTGGCGGTGACCGGTGTGCTGATGCACGCGGGCTATCTCGGCGGCGTGTGGATCGCCGTCAAGCATGGCCTGGGCGCCGGCCTGGCGGCGTTGATCGTCGGCCTGCAACCGGTGCTGACGGCGCTGTGGCTCAGCCGCCGCGAAGGCCACGGCGCGACGCCGCGCCAATGGCTCGGCCTGATGCTCGGCCTGGCCGGCCTGGTGCTGGTGGTCTGGCAGAAGCTGGGCATCGGCGAGGCCTCGCTGGCCACCGTGGCCACCGCCGCCGTGGCCCTGTTCAGCATCACCGCCGGCACCCTGTACCAGAAGCGCTGGGTCACCCCCTGCGACGTGCGCACCGCCAACACCGTGCAGCTGCTGGCCGCGCTGGCCGTGACCCTGCCGCTGGCGGTGATCGAAAACGGTCGCTGGGACCCGCACCCCGAACTCTTCGGCGCGATCGCCTGGTCGGTGCTGGTGCTGACGCTGGGCGGCAGTTCGCTGTTCTACCTGCTGCTGCAGCGCGGTGCCGCCACCGCCGTCACCAGTCTGATGTACTTGGTGCCACCGTGTACCGCGATGATGGCTTGGCTGCTGTTCGGCGAACGCCTGTCGGGCACGGTGCTGGCGGGGCTGGCGCTCAGCGCCATCGGTGTCGGCCTGGTGCTGCGCGAAGCCTGACTGGCAACCGGCCGGCCGCGGATCGACAATGCGCGGCACGCCGCGTGCGTTTCATCAGGAGAGCCCCATGACCACCCACCGCATTGCCGCCATCCCCGGCGACGGCATCGGCGCCGAAGTGATGCCCGAAGGCCTGCGCGTGCTCGACGCCGCTGCACGCCGCTTCGGCATTGCGCTGCAGGTCGATGCCTTCGACTTCGCCAACTGCGCCTACCACGCACGGCACGGTCAGATGATGCCGGACGACTGGAAGGACCGCATCGGCGGCCACCACGCGATCCTGTTCGGCGCCGTCGGCTGGCCAGCGACGGTGCCCGACCATGTCTCGCTGTGGGGATCGCTGCTGAAGTTCAGGCGCGAGTTCGACCAGTACGTCAACCTGCGGCCCGCGCGTCTGATGCCGGGCATCCGCAGCCCGCTGGTCAACCGCGAAGGCCTGGCGCTCAAGCCTGGCGAGATCGACATGTGGATCGTGCGCGAGAACACCGAGGGCGAGTACTCGAGCATCGGCGGACGGATGTACGAAGGCACCGACCGCGAGGTGGTGATGCAGAACACGGTGATGTCGCGCGTCGGCGTCGACCGGGTGTTGAAGTTCGCCTTCGAGTTGGCCCAGTCGCGGCCGCGCAAGCGGCTGACATCGGCGACCAAGAGCAACGGCATCGCCATCACCATGCCGTACTGGGACGAGCGCGTCGACGCGATGGCCCGGCACTACCCGGACGTGACCGTCGAGCGCCAGCACATCGACATCCTGACGGCGTTCTTCGTGCAGCGCCCGCAGTCCTTCGACGTCGTCGTGGCCAGCAACCTGTTCGGCGACATCCTGTCCGATCTCGGACCGGCCTGCACCGGCACCATCGGCATCGCGCCGTCGGCCAACCTGAACCCGACGCGGCAATGGCCGAGCCTGTTCGAACCGGTGCACGGCTCGGCGCCGGACATCGCCGGTCGCGGCATCGCCAACCCGATCGGCCAGTGCTGGTCGGTGGCGATGATGCTGGACTTCCTGGGCCACCGCGATGCGCACGACGCGGTGCTGGCGGCGATCGAACAGGTGCTCGCCGATCCGGCGGCACCGCGCACGCCCGACCTCGGCGGGCGCGCTAGCACCGGCGATCTCGGGCGGGCGCTGGCGGCTGCCGTAGCCACGCCGCGCTGAGCGCCGGTAGGACTGCACAGTGGGCTTGTCAAGCGTGGAATCACGCTGCATTGCGGGGCCTGGATGCGCCCTCGGCAGGCCGTGTATTGGGCCTAGAATCCGCGCTCTGCTGGGCGCTGCACAGGCGTGCGGGCCGTCTCGAAAGAGCCCCCTCGACACGCTGCAGACTCTGGCAACAGAAGGCACCGAAGGCGGATCGAGATCCGTGTCCACATCCGAAACCGATCCCACTCGGGAGGGGGTAGTAGCGTGAACAAGAGTGAACTGATCGAAGTCATCGCCCGCCAGGCCGACATTTCCAAGGCCGCCGCCGGCCGTTCGTTGGAAGCGGTCATCGGCGCGGTCAGGACTTCGCTCAAGAAGGGCGACAGCGTCACGATCACCGGGTTCGGCACCTTCGCCGTCAACAAGCGCAAGGCGCGCACCGGGCGCAACCCGCGCACCGGCACGGCGATCAAGATCAAGGCGTCGAAGGTTCCCAAGTTCCGTCCCGGCAAGGCGCTCAAAGACGCCCTGAACGGCGGCAAGTGATCTCCCCGGGTGCTTAGCTCAGCCGGTAGAGCGGCGCCCTTACAAGGCGTAGGTCGGCGGTTCGAACCCGTCAGCACCCACCACCCCGTTTGCAGCGACCGAGCCCCCGACCAGGCCCCCGCGCGCCGGGCGGTCGACGCCCCGCTCGAACCGAGCGCACCGCTGGCCCCGCTTTCATCTCTCTCACCGCCGCTCGCCGGGTTTCGCTTGGCCGCCCCGTAGCGGCCCAAGGTTCGCATCGATGTTCGATTTCGTTCGCTCGCACACCCGCCTGACGCTCGGCTTCATGCTGTTGCTGATCATCCCGTCGTTCGTCTTCTTCGGGGTCGACGGCTACCGGCGCTTCAGTGGCGGCGGCAATACCATGGTGGCCAAGGTCGACGGCCAGTCGGTGACGCAGGACGACTGGGAACGCGCGCACCAGCGCGTCGTCGAGCAGGCCCGGCGTCAGGCGCCGCAGGCCGACCCCCGGCTCTTCGACAGCCCGCAGGCGCGCCGCGACACGCTGGACCAGTTGCTGCGCGCCAGGGCGATCCAGGCGGCGGCACGCGACCAGCATCTGGCGCCAGGCGACGCCCGCCTGCAACGCATCTTTCAGAGTGACCCGCAGTTCGCCGGGCTGCGCAACCCCGACGGCAGCGTCAACCGCGAACTGCTGGCCACCCAGGGCATGAGCTCGGAGCTGTTCGTGCAGCGCCTGCGCGACGATCTGGCGACGCAGCAGGTGCTGGCCGGCGTCGGCACCACCGCGCTGGTGCCGACGCAGATCGCCGACACTGCGCTCGACGCGCTGCTGCAGCGCCGCGAGATCCAGCTGCAGCGTTTCGACCCGGCCAGCTACCGCGCGCAGGTGCAGCCGAGCGACGCCGATATCGAGGCTTACTACAAGGCCCACGAGGGCGACTTCCGCACCACCGAGCAGGCCCGCATCGAGTACGTGGTGCTCGACCTGGACGTCATCGCCAAAGGCGTGACGCTGACCGACGACGAGTTGCGCCGCTTCTACGCCGACAACGCCGCACGTTTCACGACCCCCGAAGAGCGGCGCGCGCGGCACATCCTGATCAAAGCCGACAAGGCCATGCCCGCCGCCGAACGCGACAAGGCCCGCGCCAAGGCCGAAGGCTTGCTGGCCGAAGTGCGCAAGACCCCGGCGGCGTTTGCCGAGCTGGCGAAGAAGAACTCCGACGATCCGGGATCGGCAGCGCAGGGCGGCGATCTCGACTTCTTCGGCCGCGGCGCGATGGTCAAGCCGTTCGAGGATGCGGCCTTCAAGCTGGCGCCCGGCGAGACCAGCGGCATCGTCGAAAGCGACTTCGGCTTTCACATCATCAACCTGGTGGCGGTGCGCGGCGGCGACAAGAAGCCGTTCGAGCAGGTGCGTGCCGTCATCGAAGCCGAGCTGCGCAAAGCAGCGGCCCAGAAGAAGTACCCGGCGGCGGCGGAGCAGTTCACCAACACGGTGTACGAACAGTCCGACAGCCTGCAGCCGGTGATCGACAAGCTCAAGCTCGACAAGAAGACGGCCACCGTGCAGCGCCAGCCGGCGGTGGGCAGCAGCGGGCCGCTGGCATCGGGCAAGCTGCTCGACGCGGTGTTCGCCAGCGAAACCCTGCGCAACCAGCGCAACACCGATGCCGTCGAGGTCGGGCCCAACCAGCTGGTGGCCGCGCGCGTGGTCCAGCACCTGCCGGCGCGCACGCTGCCGCTGGCCGAGGTCAAGGCGGCGGTCCTCGACAAGCTCGTCGCCGAGCAGGCTGCAGCACGCGCGCGCAAAGACGGTGCGGCGCGCCTGGCCGCGCTGCAGAAATCACCCGACGAGGCGCTGCCCGGGCCCGCGCTGACCGTGTCGCGCGGTCAGCCCCAGGGCCTGCCGCGGGCGATCGTGGATGCAGCGCTGCGCGTCGATGCCGGCAAGCTCCCGGCGACGTCCGGTGTCGATCTCGGCGAGCAGGGTTATGCGGTGCTGCGCATCGTCAAGGTCTTGCCGCGCGAAGCGGTGCCGGGCGGCGACGCGCCCATGCGGGCGCAGTTGGCGCAACTGGTGACGCGTGCCGAGGTGCAGGCTTACGAAGCTGCACTCAAGCGCCGCTACAAGGTCGAGATCAAGCCGGCATCGTCGGTCTTCGCCAGCGCCGACGCGGCATCGGGCGCATCGCGCTGATCGGTCGGTCGCAGGGCCCGGCCGCTATACTTTGCGGTTCGGTGGTGGCTGTAGCTCAGTTGGTAGAGTCCCAGATTGTGATTCTGGTCGTCGTGGGTTCGAGTCCCATCAGCCACCCCAGACGGTCCGCCTGAATTCCGCCTGAAGTCTTCTGGTTTGAAGACTGCTTGAAGTCTGATTCAAGTCATTCAGCGAGGCGGCCGGGAACCCTGCCGGGGATCCATCCCGGGTGGAACCAGCGCAAGGGCAACGCCCGCGCCCGCGACCGGTCTCGGCTCAAGTGACGTTGCGGCAGGCCGATACAACGGCGTGAAGGCCACTCGCACTCTTGCACTCGCGACCAGCGACATTCCACCATGGACCATCTGAAGAAGCTCATCCGGCGCGTCCGCGCGAGGCCGCGGGCGACGGCCGGTCTGCTCGCGACGGGACTGGTGCTCATCGGCTTCATGGTGCTCAGTGGCCAGGCCACGGACGAAGCCAACTCGCGCAAGAGCGCCGAGGCCCTCCACTTCGAGACGACCCCCGACGCCTGGCTCGAGCAGCACAAGGACGCCTCCGAGTTCCGCCGGGCCATCGATGCCCGTCAGGTGGCCGCGGTCGGTCTGCCCACGGCGCAGCCCGGGCTGGTGCTCTACACCTTGAAGAATGGTCAGAAGGCCAGCACCGTGGTGCCGAACTGCGCCGTGGTCGGTTGCGCCGGCACGATGCTCGACAAGATCGACGAGAAGAGTGCGGCCGACGGCTTTGCGCTGGTGCGTGTCGACGTGGACTCGCGAACCGCAAGCCGCCGCTGGCTGGACGCCATCTACGGTCTGCTGTCGCCGTTGATCCTGGTGGGCCTGATCGTTCTGGCGATGTTCTTCGTCACCCGGCTGCAAACGGGCATCGGCGGCGCGGCCACGGGCTTGTCGGTGCGCCCCGACACGCGCTTCGCCGACGCCGTCGGCAACGACGAAGCCAAGGCGGCGCTGAACCGCGTGAAGGCCTTCATGCGCGATCCAGCGCAATACAGCAAGGTGGGGGCCAGCGCGCCGCGCGGCGTGCTGCTTGTCGGCCCGCCGGGGACTGGCAAGACCCTGCTGGCGCGTGCCCTGGCCGGCGAATGCAAGGCCAATTTCATCGCCGTCGACGGCTCGTACTTCACGGCCACCTACTACGGCGCCGGCGTCGCCAAGGTCAAGGCGCTGTTCAAGCTGGCGCGCCAGAAGGCGCCTTGCGTGCTGTTCATCGACGAGGTCGACGGCATCGGCCGCCGATCGCGCGGCGGGCAGGGCAACGGCGCCGAGTCCGAGCTCAACCGCATCATCAACCGCGTGCTCGTCGAGATGGACGGCTTCGAGGCGATGGACAACGTCGTCGTCGTCGCGGCCACGAACCACGAGGACAACATCGACGAGGCGATGCGCCGCCCGGGCCGCTTCGACATGCTGGTGCGTCTGTCGTTGCCGACGCTCCCCGAGCGCCGCCAGCTGTTCGACCTCTACATCGGCAAGGTCGCGCACGACGACGCCATCGACAGTGCCGTGCTGGCGCGCCTGGCCGCCGGCATGTCGCCGGCCGAGATCGCCAACACGGTCAACAAGGCCGCGTCGCAGGCCGCCGAGATGCAGGCCGATCGCGTCACGCACGAGCATCTGCTGCGCGCGATCGAGACGCATCACCTGGGCGGCGAGGTCTCGCCGGTCAAGGACCTGCTGAGCGAGGACACGCGCCAGCGCCTGGCGTATCACGAGGCCGGCCATGCGCTCGTCGGCCACGTGCTCGGCGTCGGCGCCGTCGAGCGCGTCACCATCGAGCCGCGCGGCCAGGCACTGGGCGTCACGCACATCACGCGCGAGACCGAAGACCCGCTGTACAAGCAGGCCGAGCTGACCAGCCGGCTGGCGATGATGCTGGGCGGTCGCGAGGCCGAGCTGCTGGTGCTCGACAGCGTCTCCAGCGGCGCCTCCGACGACCTGAAACGCGCTTCGGAACTGGCCATCAACATGGTCGGTTCGCTGGGTTTCTCGCAGGCGTTCGGACTGCTCAGCGTGGCCGGTGTTCCCGAGCGCCTGCTGGGCCCCGACATCCAGGCCGCCGTGTTGAAGGAAGCCCGCGCGCTGCTGGAACAGGCGCAGGCGCGAACCCAGCAGCTGCTGGCGTCGAACCGCTGCCGACTCGATGCGCTGGCCGCGGGCCTGCTCGACCGCGAGGTGCTGTCCGGTGCAGAGCTTGCGAACCTGCTCGGCCCGCGGCGCTCGATCGCAGTGGACAGCCGCCCGCTCGGCGACCTGGCGTCGACCCGCCGCGAACCGCTGCCGGCGATCTGACGGGGGACGGTCCGACCGTCAGGATCTCGACGCCAGGTCCGTGCCTCGCGGGCGAACGACCGCCGCCGTGTCCAGGGCGTCCTGACCGAGCAGCACGCGCAGGTTCATGTCGGCGCGCAGGCCGGGGTTGTAAACGATGGCCACCGCCATCGAGAAGTTCCTGGCCAGGGCGGCCGCCGCGCGCTCGTCGGCGGGGCTGCGGTACTGGATCTCGGTGTTGCGGACAAGAAAGCTGGCGTGGTTGGTGATCCGGTGCGTCGGGACACCGGCCTGCTGCAGGCCCTGCGCAACCGCCTTGGCCAGCCCCGTGCGGCCGACACCGTTGCTGACCTCGACCGTGAGCCGCTTGCCGGACGCGGTTGATACGGACGATGCGGCCGGCGTCGCCGCGACCTCGGCGCGCGACGACGCGACGCCAGCGTCGCCCGTCGGACGGCCTGGGTCGGTCGTCGGCATGCGCGCGGCGCTCATCGCATCGCGCGCGTCGCTCATCGCGACGGCACCCGCTGCGGTTGCCGATGTGGACGTAACGGGTGCGTCTGCCTGCCGGGCGGTCGGGACGGGCTCGCCCGAAGGCCGGGCACGGGC
>JANMAP010000080.1:0-4425 GCA_031359905.1 Burkholderiales bacterium
GCCAGTTCGAGTTCGGCGGCCTGCGACTGCAGCAGCACGGCGAGTTCGCCGCGCTCGGCGGCCTGCGGCTCGATGGCGCGCCAGCGGTCGATCGACGACTTGAGATCGTTCAGGCCCTTGTACAGCCCGGCCTGGGCGATCGGCGGCGTCAGGTAGCTGATCAGCGTGGCGCCGGAGCGGCGCTTGGCGATGGCCCCTTCGCTGGGGTTGTTCGACGCGTACAGGTAGACGTTCGGCAGGTCGCCGATCAGCCGGTCGGGCCAGCAGTTGCCCGACATGCCGCTCTGCTTGCCGGGCATGAATTCGAGCGCGCCGTGGGTGCCGAAATGCAGCACGGCGTGGGCCTTGAAGTCCTCGCGCAGGTAGCGGTAGAAGGCCGAGAAGGCGTGCGTCGGGGCCAGGCCCTTTTCGAACAGCAGGCGCATCGGGTCGCCTTCGTAGCCGAACGACGGCTGCACGCTGACGAGCACGTTGCCGAAGCGCCGGCCGAGGACCAGGATGTGGCTGCCGTTGCTCAACTGGCGGCCCGGGGCCGGGCCCCACTGCGATTCGATCTCGGCCAGCCAGCGTTCGCGCTTGACATGATCGTCGGCGCTGATCAGCACGTGCACGTTGGCGTCGGCGCCGTGCTGCGCGGCATTGCCGTGCAGCACCGCGTCGCGCAGCGCATCGATGCTGGCGGGCATGTCGACCGTGTAGCCCTGGGTCTGCATGCCGGCCAGGGTGTTGAACAGCGATTCGAACACCGACAGGTAGGCGGCGCTGCCGATGTTGCCGGCGTTCGGCGGGAAGTTGAAGAGGACCACCGCCACCCGGCGCTCTGCGCGCTGGCTGCGCTTGAGTGCCACCAGCTTGTCGACGCGGGCGGCCAGCATCGTCGCGCGCTCGGGGCAGCTGTGCATGTCGGCAGCGCTGTCGCCAGCGCTGAAGGTGCAGGCGTGGTGGCAGCCGGTGCAGGTGACACCGGCCGCGCCGGGCCGGCCGCCGAAGACGATCGGGCTGGTGGCACCGTCGAGTTCGGGGATGGCGACCATGATGGTGCTCTCCACCGGCAGCAGCCCGCGGTCGTTGCCGCCCCAGCCGTCGAGGGTCTGGAACTCCACCGGGTGCGCAGCGACGTAGGGCACGTCGAGTTGCGCCAGGATGTCCTCGGCCGCCTGGGCATCGTTGTAGGCCGGGCCGCCGACCAGCGAGAAGCCGGTCAGCGAGACCACCGCGTCGACATCGGTGCGGCCGTCGCGGATGAAGAACTTCTCGATCGCCGGGCGGGAATCCAGCCCGGCGGCAAAGGCCGTGACCACGCGCAGGCCCCGCGCTTCGAGTGCGGCGATCACGCCGTCGTAATGGCCGGCGTTGTTGGCCAGCAGGTATGAACGCAGCACCAACACGCCGACCGTGCCGCGCACCGCGACGCCCTGCGGCGCGGGCAACTGCGTGGCCTCATGCGCCAGCCGGCCGGGCAGGCGCGGGTGGTAGACGCCGACTTCCGGGTAATCCAGCGGCGCCTGCACCTTGATCAGGCCGCGCAGCACGCGGCGCGGGCCGTTGGCGCCACGGTCGACGACGTGGCGCACCAGATTCAGCATGTTCTCGTCGGAGCCGCCGAGCCAATACTGCAGGGTCAGGAAATAGGCGCGCACGTCCTGCGCGGTGCCGGGGATGAAGCGCAGCATCTGCGGCAGCCGGCGCAGCATCTTCATCTGCGCGGCGCCGCCGGTGGCTTTCGGGTCCTTCTTGCCGCGCAGCTTCTTCAGCAGCGCCATCGGCCCGCTGGCCGGCTTGTCCATGTCGAAGTTGCCCAGGCGGGTCAACTTGACGACCTCGGCGGCCGAGGCCATGCAGACCATCGCGTCGCAGTGGTCGCGGCGCGCGCGCAGGTCGTCGAGGATCGGCAGGTAGTGGTCTTCGAGGAACAACATCCCGGCGACGACGATGTCGGCGCGGGCGATGTCGGCCTTGACGCGCGCGATGGCCGCGTCGTTGCCGGCGAATTCGCTGGCCGCGTGCAGGCTCAGCGTCAGGCCGGGGAAGTCGCGGCGCAACTGCGTGCGGGCCCGTTCGGTGGCGCTGGCCAGATGCGTGTCCATGGTCACGATGACCAGATGCAGCGGCACGCTGGCCGCCGTGGTGTCAGCGACCGAAGTGGGCTTTGGCGTCATACAGGGTGTCCACGGTGATGGTCGCCAGTCCGCGTTCGGCGGCAAAGCGTTCGGTGTTGCGGCGGGCTTTGCCGCGCACGAAGAACGGAATCTTCTGCAGTTCCTTGGTCGCGTCGGGGGCCCACGCGGCGATGGCGATGACGTTGCTGCCGGCGGCCGCTGCGGCGGGCACAGGCAGCGGCTGGGCGGTCAGTTCAGGCTCGGCGGCGGCCGTGGGTGTGGCGATGGCCGCCGGCACGGCCTGCGGGCCGCCGCTGCGCCCGAGGTGCGACGCGGCGGCGCCATCGTGGAACTCGAAGTCGCCGCGGAACATCGTCAGCAGGTGTTCTTCCAGGCCCATCATCAGCGGGTGGACCCAGGTGTCGAAGAGCACGTTGGCGCCTTCGAAGCCCATCTGCGGCGAATGCCGGGCCGGGAAATCCTGCACATGCACCGGCGCCGAGATCACCGCGCAGGGCACGCCCAGGCGCTTGGCGATGTGCCGTTCCATCTGCGTGCCGAGCACCAGCTCGACCTGCAGTTCGGCGACCTTGGCCTCGACTTCCAGGTAGTCGTCGGTGATCAGGGCGTCGATGCCGTACTGCTTGGCCGCCTCGCGCACCTCGCGTGCGAACTCGCGGCTGTAGGTGCCCAGGCCGACGACGGTGAAGCCGAATTCCTGCTGTGCCACCCTGGCCGCAGCGATGGCGTGTGTCGCGTCGCCGAACACGAACACGCGCTTGCCGGTCAGGTAGGTCGAGTCGACCGAGCGCGCGTACCAGGTGCTGCGCGACAGCGCGTCGGGCAGCGGCGCGTCCTCGGGCAGGCCGGCCAGGCGCCGCACCTCGGCGATGAAGGCCTTCGTCGCGCCGACGCCGATCGGCACCGTGCGTGTGTAGGGCTGGCCGAAGCTGCGCTGCAGCCAGCCGGCGGTCTGCGCCGCGGTCTCGGGGTAGAGCACGACGTTGAAGTCGGCCTCGCCCAGCCGCGCCAGGTCGGCGGCGCTGGCGCCCAGCGGCGCGACCACGCGGACCTCGATGCCGAGCTGTTCGAGCAGGCCGACGATTTCGCGCGTGTCGTCGCGGTGACGGAAGCCCAGCGCTGTCGGGCCGAGCACGTTGCAGCTGGGCGTTGCGTCAGCGGCCCGCGGCGCACGGGTCGTGCCCGGCGGCAAGACGCCCTGACGGGCGGTGGCGTGTGCCGCCGCCGCGGGCCCCGCCAGTGCCCGCACCATCTGGTACAGCGTCTCGCTGGCGCCGTAGTTTTCCTTGCGCTGGTATGACGGCAGCTCGAGCGCGACGACCGGGATCGGCAGGGCCAGCGCCTTGGCCAGCCCGCCCGGGTCGTCCTGGATCAGCTCGGCCGTGCACGACGCGCCGACCATCATCGCCGCCGGCTTGAAACGCTCGTAGGCTTGCGCGGCGGCGGTCTTGAAGAGCTGCGCGGTGTCGCTGCCCAGGTCGCGGGCCTGGAAGGTGGTGTAGGTCACCGGCGGGCGCTTCTGCAGCCGCTCGATCATCGTGAACAGCAGGTCGGCGTAGGTGTCGCCCTGCGGCGCGTGCAGCACGTAATGCACGTCGGTCAGCGCGGTGGCGATGCGCATCGCGCCGACGTGCGGCGGGCCTTCGTAGGTCCAGAGCGTCAACTGCATGGTCTGGGTGGTCCTACGCGACGAGTTTCATGCGGCGGGTCAGCGGGCGCGTGAACAACTCGGCCAGATCGGCGGCCTGGTCGTAGCCCTGGATCGGCGTGAAGACCAGTTCGATCGCCCACTTGGTCGTGAAGCCTTCGCTTTCCAGCGGGTTGGCGAGCCCCAGGCCGCAGACGACGATGTCGGGCCGCGCCGCGCGGCAGCGGTCGAGCTGGCGCTCGACATCCTGGCCTTCGGACAGTTGCGTGCCGGCCGGCAGCAGCGCCAGTTCGGCGGCCAGATGCTGGCGGTGCAGATAGGGCGAGCCGACTTCGGTGAGTCGCATGCCGAGTTCGCGTGACAGGAAGCGCGCCAGCGGCACTTCGAGCTGCGAATCGGGGAAGAAGAAGATGCGCTTGTCGGCCAGCTGCGCGCGGTGGCGGGCCAGCGAACGCTCGGCGCGTTCGCGCTTGGGCGCGACGGCCTGCTCGAAGCGTTCGGGGCTGACATCGAAGGCCTCGGCAGCGGCGCGCAGCCAGGCCGTGGTGCCTTCGGCGCCGAGCGGGAAGGGCGCGGCCAGGCGTTCGACGCCGCGGTCTTCCAGTGCCTTCGCGGTGTCGGCCAGGAACGGCTGGGCCAGCAGCATCCTGGTGCCCG
>JANMAP010000222.1:0-11823 GCA_031359905.1 Burkholderiales bacterium
GTGGTAGTTCTTGGTCAGCGACGGATAGGGATGGTCGGCGACCGTGCCCGGGGCCACGTTCTGGATCGCGTCGATCGGCTTCTGGAAGAAGAAGGGTGGCTCGCGGTCGGGGTTCGAACCCATCTCGATCGAATGCGCCCGGTAGTTGCGGCCGATGCAATAGACGCGGCGAACCGGGAACAGCATGTCGCTGCCGGCGATCGGCACATGGGTGTCGGGAACGCTGAACGGCGTCTTGGCCATGCCCCCACCGGTGCTGGCGCAGCCCGCGGTGATCGTCGACACGGCGGCGCCGACGGTCATCGCGGCGGCGGATTGCAGGGCCTGGCGGCGGGGCAGCAGTGGCATGGCTTGTCTCCTGGCGGTGGTGAGTGGGACGCTGCCCGCCCGCGCCGGGCGGGGTGGGGCGTGGCCTGCGCGGGGCCGCGCTCGGGCGATCAGTGTGCCGAATAGTCGGTGTAGGCCGGCGCCGGCTGCGTGAAGTAGGCGTGCAGGATCTGGTAGACCATCTTGTAGTTCTTCTGCTGGAAGCTGGCGTGGCTGATGCCGTTGAGCACGCTGAACTGCTTGTCCGGGTGGGGAAGCAACTTGAAGAATGCGAGCAGGTCGTCGATGCCGGCGATGCCGTCGAACTGGCCGCGCAGCACGATGGTCGGCACGGTGATCTTCAGCGGGTCGACCACCGGCAGCCTGCTGCACATGTCGATGTAGGTGCCGTTGGGCATGCTGTCGTCGAGCGCCAGGATGGCGTCGGCGAAGGCCTCGACGGTGTTGGCGTCGGCGCAGTCGGCGTGGTCGCGCGAGAAGATGCTGCGCACGAACGCGCGGTCGATCGGCCGGCGCTTGGTGGCCAGGAACTCGGGCAGCTTCTTGCGGCGTTGTTCCAGCGTCGGCGCGCCGTCGCCGGTCCAGACGAAGGCGTCCAGCGCCAGGCGCTGGACACGCCCGGGGTGGTTCTGCGCGAACAGCGCTGCGCGCAGCGCGCCGCTGCTGATGCCGTAGGTCAGGAAACTGTCGATGCCGCGTGCTGCCTTGATGTAGTCGGTGGCGGCGGCCAGGTCGGCGGCGCCGTTGGCGATGTCGCAGAAGATGTCGCGCGACTTGTCGCTGCGGCCGTAGCCTTCCATGTCGACGCACCAGCAGACGAAGCCGCGTTCGGCGAACCAGTCCATCACGCTGCTGTCGGGGCGGCCGGGCACGCTGAGGTCGAAGGTCGGCTGGCTGGCCATCGACGAGCCGTGCACGAACAGCACCGCGGGCTTGCCGTCGGGGCTGCCGACGAACTTCTCCCACAGGAAGAGCTTCACGTCGCCGTCGGCGGTTTTCTTGGTGGTCCAGTGTGCCTGGCCGGTGACTTGGGTCATCGGGAATCCTGTCTTCGCTGAGGTGTCACGAGAGCTTTCAAGCGGCCGCCGCGGAACCGGCTTTGCCGGGCCGCTGGGGGCGCCCCCCTGGGGGGAGCGCCGCAGGCGCTTCGGGGGGGGTCAATCAATCTTGGCGCCGCTGTCCTTGATCACGCGCGCCCAGTGGTCGCGTTCGTCGCGGAAGTAGCTGTCCATCTCGGCCGGGCTGGAGCCGACGATCTCGATGCCGGCCTCGCTGAAGAAGGCCTTGACCTCGGGCAGCACCATCACCGCCTTCAACTCGCGGTGCAGGCGGTCGATGATCGCCGCCGGCGTGCCCTTGGGCGCCAGCAGACCCATCCAGACATACGCGGCATAGCCGGTCAGGCCGCTTTCGGCCAGCGTCGGCACGTCGGGCAGCTGCGGGCTGCGCGTGCTGCCGCTGGTGGCCAGCGGGCGCAGCTTGCCGGCCTTGATGTGCGAGACCATGCCCGCCGTTCCCGGCATGGCCATCGGGACGGTGCCGGCCAGCAGGTCGGTGGTCGCCTGGCCGCTGCCGCGGTAAGGCACGTGCGTCAGCTTGATCCCGGCCATGCTGGCGAACTGGGCCATGAACAGATGCTGGCCGCTGCCGTTGCCCGAGCTGGCGTAGTTCAGCTCGCCCGGCCTGGCCTTGGCGGCGGCGACGACGTCGGCCACGCTCTTCAGCGGCGTGCCCGGGTGCACCACCAGCACGCCGGGCTCGCGGCCGAGCAGGCTGATGCCAACGAAGTCGTCGATCGGCGCGAACGGCAGCTTGGGGTACAGGGTGGCGCTGATGGCGTTGGTCTGCGACGCCAGCAGCAGCGTGTAGCCGTCGGGCGCGGCCTTGGCGACCTCGCCGCTGCCGATCGTCGCCCCGGCGCCCGGCCGGTTGTCGACGATCACCTGCTGCTTCAGCCGCTTGCCGAGTTCCTGCGCGACCACCCGCGTCGGCCCGTCGACCGCACCGCCCGGCGAGAACGGCACGACGATGCGGATCGGCCGGCTCGGATAGTCCTGCGCCAGGCTCGGACCGCAGACCAAGAACGACACCAGCGCAGCCACGCCAGAGCACGCGACCAAGCAGACGCCGCGGAACCGGCTCCGCCGGGCCGCTGGCGTGTCTTGCAGACCGCGCCGAGCCTCGCGGCTCGGCTTCTCGCCCGGCAAGCCAGGTTCACTGGACCCGGCCTGTCCGGGCTCGACCCCCCTGGGGGGGAGCGCCGAAGGCGCTACGGGGGGGATCCTGTTCATGCGTCGAGGTCGATCTTGCGGTCGCGGGCGATCGCCGTCCAGCGCGCGATGTCGGCGCGGATGAAGCTGGCGAAGGCGTCGGGACTCATGGGTTGAGGTTCGACCGCTTCGGCGGCCAGCTTGTCGCGCAGGTCGCCGGCGGCCAGCGCCTGGTTCAGCGTTTCGTTGAGCGTCTTCAGCACCGCGGGCGGCAGGCCGGCCGGGCCGACCACGCCGTACCACTGCACGGCATCGAAACCCTTGTAGCCGGCTTCGATCATCGTCGGCACGTCCTTCAGCACCGGATGGCGCGCGATGCCCGTGACCGCCAACGGCCGCACGCGGCCCGAGCGGATGTGCGGCAGCGCCGCCGCCAGGCCGGGGAACATGGCCTGGGTCTGCGCGCCGAGCAAGTCGGTGAAAGCCGGCGCGATGCCGCGGTACGGCAGGTGGACCATGAAGGTGCCGCTGGCCTGCTTGAACAGCTCCATCGACAGGTGCGTCAGCGATCCCTGCCCGGCCGAGCCGTAGCTGACCTTGGCCGGGTTGGCTTTCAGGTAGGCGACGAATTCCTTGACGGTCTTGACCGGCAGCGTGGCGTTGACGACCAGCACGTTGGGCGTCGCGCCGATCATGCCCACCGGCGTGAAGTCCTTGATCGGGTCGTAGGGCAGCTTGCTGCGGGTGGCCGGGCTGGTGCCGTGCGTGGCGACATAGCCCTGCATCAACGTGTAGCCGTCGGGCGCGGCCTTGGCCGTGGTCTGGCAGGCGATGGCGCCGCCGCCGCCGCCGATGTTCTCGACCACGAAGCCCTGGCCCAGCGTCCTGGTCCAGCGTTCGGTGACGGTGCGGCCGACCAGGTCGCTGCCGCCACCGGCGGACACCGGGACGATGTAGCGCAGCGCGCGCGACGGAAAAGCCTGCGCGTGGACCGCCGGCCAGGCCAGCGCGGCGGGCAGCGCCGTGATCAGGGTGCGTCTTTTCATTCGGGTGTCCTTCCATCTTCGAAGCCGCCGGCCTGGCGCAGGGCGGCCGATGCGGCGCCGGTCAGCAGGGCGATGAAGGCCGCGGCGAGATCCGGTTGAGTCGCCCGTGCGCTGACTGCCGCGGTGTAGACCGTCGCCAGCTCGAAGCGTTCCGGCAGCGCGCCGCACAGCGCCACGCCGTCGGTGTAAAGGATCTCGCTGACCTGGGTGCAGCCGATCAGCCGCGGCGCCGGGTTGGCGGCCAGCTCGCGCATGGCGATCGCCCCCGCCGGGTAGGTGCGAAAGCGCGGCTGCAGCGCATCGTGGATGCCGAGCTGCTGCATCACGTTGGCGAAATGGATGCCGGCGGTGGCGCGCAGCGGGTCCGGGAAATAGATGCCGTCGGCGGCCAGCAGCGCGGCCTTCAACGCCTCGGGCGTCGACACGTCGGGCTGCGCTTGGCCCTGGCGCACGGCCACCCCCGTGCGCACGCGGCCGAGCGCGGTGCGGCCGCCGGCGCGCAGGTCGCCGCTGGCCACCAGCGCGTCGATCATCGCGGCGGTCAGCACCATCAGGTCACAGGGCTCGCCGGCCTGCAGCGCTTCCTTCATGGCGCCGACCGCGCCGAAGCGGCCTTGCAGGTCGGCGCCGGTCGCGGTCTTGAAGGGCGCCTGCAGGGCCTTGACCAGGCCTTGGGCGGCACCGGCGCAGAGGAAGTGGAGCGTCGTCGTCATCGGCTTCAGTCCTGCATCGCGCTGACGATGCGTTCGGGGGTCAGGGGCAGGTCGCGCACGCGCACGCCCAGGGCATCAAACAAGGCGTTGGCGATTGCCGCCGCGGTCGGGCCGATGGCGGCTTCGCCAGCACCCAGCGACGGCGCGGTCGACGGCAGTACCAGCACGTCGACCGGCGGCACCTGGCTGAAACGCAGGATCGGGTAGTCGGCCCACGACGCGTGCGCCGGCGCGGCTGATTCGAGCAGCGCCCAGCTGGTGGCCTGGATCGCGCCGCCTTCGATCTGCGCGATCACGCCGTCGGGGTTGACGGCCAGGCCGACGTCGACGGCGATGGTCAGACGGCGCACGCGCAGCGTGGCCCCGGCTTCGACCTCGGCGACCACCGCGCACCACGCACCCGTGCCCTTGTAGCGCGCCACCGCCAGGCCCTGGCCGATGCCGTCGCTGCGCTGGCGCGTGGCCCAGCCGGCGCGCGCCGCCGTGGCATCGAGCACGGCCAGCGCGCGCGCGTCGTGCTGCAGGTGGCGGCGTCGAAAGGCCAGCCGGTCCTGCCCGCTGGCCAGCGCCAGTTCGTCGACAAAACTTTCGGCGGCGAAGACGTTGGCGAAGGCGCCCAGCGCGCGCAGCGCCGAACTGCGCCGGGTGCTCTGCACGCTGTGACAGAGCACGCGAACGGCGGCGATGTCGTAGCCGGGAATCGCGTTGCGCTCGGCGCCGCCGCCGCTGGCCAGCGGCATGTCGATCGACGCCGGCACCGCGGCCGCATCGGCCACCTGCCAGCTGCCGAGCAGCGCCGGCGTGCTGCTGCGGCCGGGGCGGCGGCTGTGGCCCGGGCTCCAGACGGCGTGCTGCCACTGTGCGATGCGGCCATCACCGTCCAGGCCGGCTTCGATCTCGACCGTCATCGCCGGGCCGAACGGCGCGTGGCTCAATTCGTCGGCGCGGCTCCACAGCACGCGCAGCGGGCGGCCGGGCACCTGGCGCGCGAGCCAGGCGGCGTCGAAGGCCACGTCGTCGGCGCCGTTGTGGCCGTAGCAGCCGGCGCCTTCGACATGCACCACGCGCACGGCGCCGGCGTCCACGCCGAAGGCCAGTGCGAGGTCGCGCCGCAGGTTGAAGATGCCCTGGCTGTGCGACCAGACCTCGAGCCGGCCGCCGGACCAGCGCGCCAGCGCGCACGACGTGGCGATCGACGCGTGGGCGATCCAGGGCTTGCTGTAGCGGGCCCGGTGGCGCAGCGCCGGCGCCACCGCCGCGCCGCGTTCGACGACCATGCGGGTGGTGGCCGGCGCCTGGCGCAAGGCCGCTGCCGCGTCGTCGGGCGGCGCCGTGGCCGCTTGCCAGTGCACAGCATGGGTCAGTTGCTCGAAAGCCGCGTCGGCCGCCGCAGCGCTGTCGGCGACCACCCCGAACAGCCGGCCGTCGCGGTGCACCAGTTGCACGCCGGGCAGCCCGCGCAGCGCTGCTTCGTCGCTGTGCAGCACCTGCGCTTCGGCCTGCGGCGGGTGCAGCACGCGGCCGTGCAGCAGACCTGGCAGGACCAGGTCGTGAATGAAGCGCGGCCGGCCGGCGAACTTGTCCGCCAGGTCGGCACGCGGCAACGACTGCCCGACCAGCGCTGCCACGGCCACCGGACGCGCGGCCCCCGGGCGCAACCCGGCACGGGCGCGGCGCAACTCGGCACAAGCGCGGCGCAACGCGGCGCCCGCGTCCTGGATCGACAGGCTGCCCGACGTCACGCCCTGGTCGGGGCTGTGGTCGGTGTCGACGGGCAGCATGTCGACCAGTTCCACGCCGACCCCGAGTTCGTCGGCGACGATCTGCGCCAGCGCGGTGTGCAGGCCCTGGCCGATCTCGACTTTGCCGGTGCGCACCCGAACGCGGCCGTCGGCCGCGAAGGTCACTTCGGTGCTCACGCGGCCGTCGGGCACGAAGGTGACTTCGGTGCCCATGCGGCCATCAGCCGCGGGGGAGTTCTCGGTGCCCCCGCATCGGTCTGCTTCGACGGTGACCTCAGTACCCACACGGTTCGCCGCCGTGAAGGCGATATCTTCGGGGAGATCGCGGTTCGGCGCGGTGCCTGGCGCATGCGTCGCGGCAGCGCCGCCGGCGCGTTGCACGGCGCGCACGATGCGGTTGTGCGCGCCGCAGCGGCACAGGTGGCCGTCGAGTGCCTCGCGGACCTGGCTGTCGCTGGGCTGTGGGGTGCGTGCCAGCAAGGCCGCAGCGGCGATCAGCAGGCCTGAACTGCAATAGCCGCACTGGCCGGCCTGTTCGGCGACGAAGGCCTGGCGCAGGCGCTCGGGCAGGCCTTCGACCGTCGTCACTTCATGACCCACTGCGGCCCACAGCGGCGTGTCGCAGGCAGCGACGGAGCGCCCATCAAGCAGGACATGGCAGGCCCCGCACTGGTTGGTGCCGCAGCCGAAGCGCGTGCCGACCAAGCCCAGCGATTCGCGCAACACCGCCAGCAGCGGCGTCTTCGCCGCCGCGACGACGACACGCTCTCGGCCATTCACGCGCAGCGTGAAGCCGGAGTCGGCGGCGGGTGCGGCGGCGGCCACGGTCGCAGGCGACCTACTCGGCCTTGGCGCCGGAGACCTTGACGATGTCGTCGCTGGTGTAGCGGCCGAATTCGTCGACGCCCATCGTCAGCGCCGTCGTGCCCTGCACCGCCCAGGCCTTGCGCACCTCGGGGTTGGACGTGATCTTGCCGATCTCGGCGTTGAGCTTGTTGACCACCGCCGCGGGCGTGCCCTTGGGCGCCATCACGCCGAGCCAGATCGTCGCTTCGTAGCCCACGACGCCGGCCTCGGCCATCGTCGGCACGTCGGGCAACACCGCCGAGCGGGTCTTGCCGGTGGTCGCCAGTGCCTTGACTTTGCCGCTCTTGATGTGCTCGCTCATCGTCGGGATGGCGTCGAACATCATTTCGAGCTGACCGCCGAGCACGTCGGTGCGCGCGCCGGCGCTGCCCTTGTAGGGCACATGCACGACGTCGATGCCGGCCAGGTGCTTGAACAGCTCGCCGGCCATGTGGTACGGCGTTCCCGGGCCCGACGACGCATAGCTCATCGCGCCCGGTCTGGCCTTGGCGTCCTTGATCAGTTCGGCCAGCGTCTTGGCCGGCAGGCTGCCCTTGGCCACCAGCACCAGGTCGGAATAGTTGATTGGCGCCACCGGCACGAAGTCGCGCATCAGCTGGAACGGCTTGTTCGGGATCAGCGATTCGTTGACGGTGTGCGTGTTGCTCATCAACAGCAGCGTGTAGCCGTCGGGCGCGGACTTGGCCACCGCGTCGGTGCCGATCACCGACCCCGCACCCGGCCGGTTGTCGATGACGAAGTTCTGGCCCAGGCTGTCCTGCAGGCGCTGGGCGATGAAGCGGCCGAAGACATCGGCCGAGCCGCCAGGCGCGAAGGGCACGATGATGCGCACCGGCTTGTTCGGGTAGTCCTGGGCGCGGGCCGGCACGGCGGCAACCACCAGCGCGGCGAACAAAGCGCCGACGGCGGTGCCCGGCCACCGGCGGCGCCGGGTGCCGGTCGGGCAGCGGCGCGTTGCGCCAAGGCTGTCGATCATCGGTGTCTCCGAGCCCTGTTGGGCTTGATTGGTACGCAGTGGTATCTGAAGCCGCCCAATGTAGCGGCGCCCCGCACCGGGGTCAATCAGTCCCCGCCGCAAAGCACTCCTCACAGAACGCCTCGACGTCCCGTCGACCCTGCGACGGCGCGGACCGCTGCAGTAACCGGTACGACGGCACGGGATCACTGCAACCGCCGCGACCAACGCGACCACCGTGACCCCCGCGACCACGCAGACGCCGCGGAACCGGCTCCGCCGGGCCGCCAGCGTCGCCAGCCGGCAAGCATGCCGGCCGGCCCTCGCAGGCGAGGATCAGTCCGCAGGGACTGATCCTCGTCCGGGCTCGGCCCCCCTGGGGGGGAAGCGCCGCAGGCGCTCCCGGGGGGGGGGGCTTAATACCCCAACATGTTCGTCCGCACGTGCAGCAGGTGCGCCAGGCACAGCGCGCGGGCCCGTGCCGCGTCGCGTTCCTTCAGCGCGGCCACCAGCGCGCGGTGTTCCTGCTGGTATTCCAGGCGCCGCTCGGGTGTCGCGCTGCGCCGCTTCAGCACGCCCCATTCGGCCTGCGAGCGCACGTCGTTGACGAGGCGGAAGACGCTGGCGATGAAGCCGTTGTGCGCCGCGTCGGCGATGGCTTCGTGCAGCGCGCCGTCCCAGTGCTCGAATTCTTCCAGCGTCGTCGCGGCTTCGGCGCGGGTGTTGCAATCGTCCATCCGCGCGAAGTCGGCGGCGGTGGCGTTGCCGATGACCATCTCGATCAGCGCCGGCTCGAGCACCAGCCGCGCGCTCATCAGTTCGGCCGGGCTGATGGCCAGCCCGGCCGCATGGCCGTTGCTCAGCGCCTGCAGGCTGGCCAGCGCGTCGTGCACGGCTTCGGCGACATAGGTGCCGCTGCCGACGGTCTGGGTGATCAACCGCTTGCGCTTGAAATCCTGCAGCACGCGGCGCACGGTCGAGCGGCTGATGCCGAATTGCGCGCCGAGTTCGCGCTCGGTCGGGATGCGGTGCCCGGCGCGCCAGGTGCGCGACTTCAGGTTCTCGAGGATGGTGTCGCGCAAGGCGGCGGCAGCGTCCATGGGCAGGCAGGAGTGGGGCGTGCGGTGGTGGGATTCTGGGCCGGAATGGTAGCATTTGGGCCAGAACGCCGGTGAGCTCCCGGTGGACCCCGCGAAATCGAGGAGACCGGATTGCGCATCGCCAGCTACACCCACCAGGGCCGCCGACAGGTCGGTCAGGTCAGCGCCGACGGATTGTGGCTGACCTCTTACGAGATCGATCTGGCCCAGGCCGCGCGGGGCGCCCTGCCGCTGATCGAACGCGCTGCCGCCACCGGGCGCCTGCCGGTGGCCACCGGCGAGCGGGTGGCGTTGGCCGGCGTGCTGCTCGAAGCACCGATCCCGCTGCCCCGCCGCAACCTGTTCTGCGTCGGCCGCAACTACCACGCGCATGCCCAGGAACTGCAGGGCAGCGTGTTCAAGGACAACGCGCAGACCGTCGACGCCTGGCCCATCGTGTTCACCAAGGTGCCCGAATGCGTGGTCGGGCCCGACGCCGAGGTGCGCCTGCCGGGCGCGGTGTCGGAGCAGATCGACTACGAGGCCGAACTGGCCATCGTCATCGGCCGCGGCGGGCGCAATATCACGCGCGCCGACGCGATGGGCCATGTCTTCGGCTACACGATCGTCAACGACGTGACCGCGCGCGACGTGCAGATGCGCCACGGCCAGTGGGACCTGGGCAAGAGCTTCGACACCTTCTGCCCGATGGGGCCGTGGATCGTCACCGCCGACGAGCTCGACGGCACGCGGACGCGCGTGCGCTGCTGGGTCAACGACGAACTGCGCCAGGACGCGCCGACCACCGACCTGATCTTCGACCTGCCGACGTTGATCGAGACCTGCTCGCGCGGCATCACGCTGTACCCCGGCGACGTCATCGCCACCGGCACGCCGGCCGGTGTCGGCATGGGGCTGAAGCCGCCGCGCTGGCTGCGCCACGGCGACGTGGTGCGCATCGCCATCGACGGCATCGGCGAACTGCGCAACCGCTTCGTTCAGGACACTGCGGCATGACCCGGGCCCGTTCCGCAGCCTTGGCAGCATTCACGCTGCTGGCGGTGTTCACCACTGCCGGCAGCGCGCTGGCCCAGGGCAGCTGGCCCGACAAGCCGATCACCATGATCGTGCCCTTCCCGCCCGGCGGCGTGGCCGACACGGTGGCCCGACCGGTGGCCGAAGCGCTGAGCAGGGAACTCAAGCAGACGGTGATCGTCGAGAACAAGGTCGGCGCGGGCGGCGGCCTGGGCATGACCGCCGCGGCGCGCGCGCCGGCCGACGGCTACACCGTGCTGCTCAGCCTGTCGTCGATTTCCATCCTGCCCGAGGCCGACACCATCCTCGGCCGCAAGCCGGCCTTCACGCTCAAGCAGTTCACGCCGATCGCGCGCTTCACCGCCGACCCGACCGTGCTGGTGGTGCGTGCCGACGCGCCGTGGAAGACCCTGGCCGAGTTCGTCGCCGCGGCGAAAGCCAGACCGGGCGCGCTGAACTACGGCAGCTCGGGCAACTACGGCACCATGCACGTGCCGATGGAGATGCTCAAGGCCAGCGCGGGCTTCCGCATGGTGCACATCCCGTACACCGGGGCCGGGCCGGCCGTGCTGGCACTGCTCGCCGGGCAGGTCGACGCGGTGGCCAGCGGGCCGTCGACGGTCGTCCAGCAGATCAAGTCCGGCAAGCTGCGCGCGCTGGCCCATTGGGGCGACAAGCCGCTGGCGGCGCTGCCCGACGTGCCGAGCCTGAAGCAGGCCGGCGTCCCGGCCTTGTTCGCCCAGTGGTCGGCGCTGTTCGTGCCCGCGGGCACGCCCGAGCCCATCGTCCAGCGGCTGCGCGCCGCGGCCCGCAAGGCGGCGGTCGACCCGGCCGTGGTGGCCACCATCAACCGCGCCGGCAGCCCGATCGAATACCTCGACGCGCCCGAGTTCCAGACCTACTGGGACCAGGACGCGAAGTTGATGACCGAGGCCGTGCGCCGCATCGGCAAGGTCGAGTGACGCTGCGCGCGGGGCGGCGCAGCCGGGCGCGGTTCGTGCATCGTTGAGGACTGCTGCCAACGCCCACCCGCTGTCACCATGGCCCTGCTCGAAGTCGACGACCTGCGCACCACCTTCGCCACCGACGATGGCGAATTCGCTGCCGTCGACGGCGTCAGTTTCCGCGTCGATGCCGGGCGCACGCTGGCCATCGTCGGCGAATCGGGTTGCGGCAAGAGCGTCACCTCGCTGTCCATCATGGGCCTGGTGGCCCGGCCCGCCGGGCGCATCGCCGCGGGCTCGATCCGCTTCGAAGGCCGCGAACTGGTGACCCTGCCGCAGCGCGAACTGCAGGACCTGCGCGGCAACGGCATGGCGATGATCTTCCAGGAACCGATGTCGTCGCTCAACCCGGCGCACACCATCGGCGCGCAGATTGTCGAAGGCCTGCTGCGCCACCGCCCGATCAGCCGCGCCGAGGCCGAGGCGCGCGCGCTGCAGATGCTGCACAAGGTGCGCATCCCGGCGCCCGAACAGCGTTTTCACGACCATCCGCACAAGCTGTCCGGCGGCATGCGCCAGCGCGCGATGATCGCCATGGCGCTGGCCTGCGAACCGCGCCTGCTGATCGCCGACGAGCCGACGACGGCGCTCGACGTCACCATCCAGGCGCAGATTCTCGACCTCGTGCGCAAGCTGCAACGCGAGCACGGCATGGGCGTGCTGCTGATCACCCACGACCGCGGCGTCGTCGCGGAGATGGCCGACCGCGTGGCGGTCATGTACGCGGGACGGATCGTCGAGGAAGCGCCGGTGCGCGAGCTGTTCCGCGATCCGCGCCATCCCTACACGCGCGGCCTGCTGGCCTCGATGCCCGGCGGGGCGCGCGGCTCGAAGCTCCAGGCGAT
>JANMAP010000324.1:0-4189 GCA_031359905.1 Burkholderiales bacterium
CGCCGACGCCGACGCGCAGCGGCGGCAAGGGCTTGCTGCGGCCGGGCACGTTGTGCATCTTGGTGTTCATGCGCCGGATGATGCCCGAGCGGGTCGCTCGCAGCGCCGCTGCTCAGGAACGGAACAGCCGCGAGTACTGGATCTCGTGGCGCGCCGACAGGATGGCCAGCAGCGGCGCGAAGGCCTGGCGTTCGTCGTCGGGCAGCGCTTCGGCGGTGGCCACGGCGTCGGGAATGGCGCTGGCCAGCCGCGTCAAGATGCGCTGGGCCGCGGCCTGGCCCAGCGGCACGGCCTTCATCGCCGCCTGGGCCTGGTTCTCGGCCCAGCCCCAAGCGAAGGCCAGCAGGGTGTCGCTGCGGCGGGCGTTGGCCAGCACACCCGCCAGTGCAAAGACGACGGGCCAGCACGGTGCAGGGGACAGCGCTGACGCCAGCGCCAGTCGAGCGTCGTCTGCCGACTCGCCATTGCGCAACCAGTCGAGCAGCGAGCGGCCCATCTGCTCGGTCTGCTGGCGCAGTTCGGCACTTTCGCGCGTCTGCTGCACCCAGGCGTTGAGATCTTTCAGGCGCTGTGGGTCGGCGCCGTTGCTGGCGCCGTGCCAGGCCGTGAAGGCTTGCGCCACCAGCGGCAGGTCGGATCGCGCCAGGCCGATCGACAGTTGCGCCAGCAGCCAATCGCCGGTCTGCAACTCGTCGAGAACCAGACCGGCATCGACCGCGGCTTCGAGCCCTTCGGAGTAGCTGAAGCCGCCGACCGGCAGCGCTGGCGAGGCCAGCCACATCAGGCGCAGCAACGACGCCGCCGGCGCGCTCATGCGTCAGTGTTCGTGCGCCCCGTGATCGTGGCCGCAGCCCGGGCCGTGGACATGGGGCGCGCCGGCCCGATGCGGGTCGACGCCATGATCGTCGTGCGCATGGTCATGCCCATGCGCATGCGCATGGTCGTGCCCGTGCTCTCCCTGCGCATGCTGTCCGTGCGCCGCGGTCTTCGCGTAGGCCCCGACCTCGGGCTCGAAGGCCACGACGGCCTCGTCGACCTGCATGCGGTTGACGCGCAGCATCGCTGCCAGCACCGGGTCGGCTTCGAGCTTCAAGTGATCGCTGCACATCTCCAGCGCGACATGGCGGTTGCCCAGGTGATACGCCGCGCGCAGCAGGTCGACGTCGTGCTCGGGACGGGCGCGCACGATCAGCACCGCCTGCGGCGCGGCCACCACGCGCAGCAGCGAACCGTCTTCGATCACCGCGACGTCACCGCCGCGGACCACCGTGCCGCGCGGCAGGAAGAAGCCGATCTGGCGGCCGGCCGAATCGGTCGCGTCGAAGCGGCTCTTGCAGCGCGTGTCCCAGTCGAGCTCGACCGTCGCCGCACGCTTGACGAGCACGGGGGCCAGGCCGCGGCCCTGCGGGAACAGCTTGTTGGCGAGCAGCATGGTCAGACTCTCTCAGAACAGGAAATAGCGCTGCGCCATCGGCAGCACGGTGGCCGGGTCGCAGGTCAGCAACTGGCCGTCGGCGCGCACGCTGTAGGTCTGCGCGTCGATCTCCATCTTCGGCAGATAGGCGTTGTGGACCATGTCCTGCTTCTTGATCTTGCGGCAACCGCGCACCGCCGACAGGCGCTTGCGGAGATCGAGTTCGCCGCCGATGTCGCCGTCCAGCGCGCTGTGGCTGACGAAGGTCAGCGAGGTGGCCCACAAGGCCCGCCCGAAGCTGCCGAACATCGGCCGGTAGTGCACCGGCTGCGGCGTCGGGATGCTGGCATTGGCGTCGCCCATCAGTGCGCTGGCGATGAAGCCGCCTTTGAGCACCAGGCTGGGCTTGACGCCGAAGTACGCCGGCCGCCAGACCACCAGGTCGGCCCACTTGCCGACCTCGACGCTGCCGACCTCGTGCGCGATGCCATTGGCGATCGCCGGGTTGATCGTGTACTTGGCGATGTAGCGCTTGATGCGCCCGTTGTCGTGGCGTGACGGGTCGCCGGGCAGCGCACCGCGCTGGCCCTTCATCTTGTGCGCCGTCTGCCAGGTGCGGATGATGACCTCGCCGACGCGGCCCATGGCCTGGCTGTCGCTGCTCATCATGCTGATCGCGCCCAGGTCGTGCAGCACGTCCTCGGCAGCGATGGTCTCGCGGCGGATGCGGCTTTCGGCGAAGGCCAGGTCTTCGGCGATGGCCGCGTCGAGGTGGTGGCAGACCATCAGCATGTCCAGATGCTCGTCGACCGTGTTGACGGTGTAGGGCATCGTCGGGTTGGTCGACGAGGGCAGGAAATTGGCCTCGCCGACGACGCGCAGGATGTCCGGCGCGTGGCCGCCGCCGGCGCCTTCGGTGTGGAAGGCGCACAGCGTGCGGCCGCGGGTCGCGGCGATGGTGTCTTCGACGAAGCCGCTTTCGTTCAACGTGTCCGAATGGATGCTGACCTGCGTGTCGGTGACCTCGGCCATCGTCAGGCAGTTGTCGATCGCCGCCGGCGTGGTGCCCCAGTCTTCGTGCAGCTTCAGGCCGATGGCGCCAGCGGCGATCTGCTGGCTCAGCGCTTCGGGCCGGCTGGCGTTGCCCTTGCCGAGGAAGCCGAGGTTCATCGGGAACGCTTCGGCCGCCTGCAGCATGCGGTGCAGGTTTTCCGGGCCGGGCGTGCAGGTGGTGGCGTAGGTGCCGGTGGCCGGCCCGGTGCCGCCGCCGAGCATCGTCGTCACGCCGCTGCACAGCGCTTCGTCGATCTGCTGCGGGCAGATGAAGTGGATGTGGCTGTCGATGCCGCCGGCGGTGACGATCATTCCTTCGCCGGCGATGATCTCGGTGCCCGGCCCGATGACGATGTCGACACCCGGCTGCACGTCGGGGTTGCCGGCCTTGCCGATGGCCGCGATGCGGCAGCCCTTGATGCCGATATCGGCCTTGACGATGCCCCAGTGGTCGATGATGAGCGCGTTGGTGATCACGCAGTCGCAGGCTTCGTGGTGGCCGGGCCCGTTGACCGTCTGGCTCTGGCCCATGCCGTCGCGGATGGTCTTGCCGCCGCCGAACTTGACCTCTTCACCGTACCCGACGGCTTGTCCGTCGGGTCCTCGACGGCCCTCGCCGGCGCGCAGCGTCAGGTCCTGCTCGACCTCGGCGACGAGCCCGGTGTCGGCCAGGCGCAGGCGGTCGCCGACCGTCGGGCCGTACATCTCGGCATAGGCGCGGCGGTGGATGGTGGTCATCATGCCGGCCGCCGGGCCGTCCCCGGCGCCGCAGGGGACGCCTCGCGGCCCTTGGCGGCGTGCGCCACCTTGGGGGGCCGCGATGCAACGCGTTGCTGAGCTCGGGGGCTCATGTCAGCGGCCCGTTGACGAGACCGCGAAAGCCCCAGATCTGCACAGGGCGGCCGGTGCCGGCGTAGGCCACCAGCGTCACCGTGCGTTCCTGGCCGGGCTCGAAGCGCACGGCGGTGCCGCTGGCGATGTGCAGGCGCATGCCCTTGGCCGCCTGGCGGTCGAAGTGCAGCGCCGCGTTGGTTTCGGCGAAGTGGTAGTGCGATCCGACCTGGATCGGCCGGTCGCCCGTGTTGCTGACCCGCAGGCTCAGCGTCGGCCGGCCGGGGTTGAGCACATGGTCGGGGCCATCGGTGAAGAGTTCGCCGGGCGTCATCTGCGGTCTCCGGTCAGGCGATCGGTTGGTGCACGGTGACCAGCTTGGTGCCGTCGGGGAAGGTCGCCTCGACCTGGATGTCGGCCAGCATCTCGGGCACGCCTTCCATCACCTGGTCGCGGCGCAGCACGGTCTTGCCTTCGCTCATCAACTGGGCCACGGTCTTGCCGTCGCGTGCGCCTTCGAGAATCGCTGCGGTGATCAAGGCCGTGGCTTCGGGCACGTTGAGCTGCAGTCCGCGTGCCAGGCGCCTTTCGGCCAGCAGCGACGCGGTGAAGATCAACAGCTTGTCCTTTTCACGCGGGGTCAAATCCACAGTCGCTTCGCTCCCAGTCAGCGCGTGCGGCCGCAAATGCCGGCCGGACGCGGGGGGTCAGATCCATGCTGATGGCCTATGCACGAGGTGTTCCACCATCCTAACCGCCGACCCTGGGCGGGTGGCGCAGTCCGTGCATCATCGACATCCAAGATGAATGCCTTGCCCGTCACGGCCCCCCCATCCAGCGACACCCCCACGGCGCCGCAGCAGCGCGTCATCAAAGTCCGTCGCGACTACA
>JANMAP010000217.1:0-2604 GCA_031359905.1 Burkholderiales bacterium
TAGTTCTCGAGGAAGCGTTCGAACTCGGTCAGAACGGTCTGGAAAACGCGCCGGCCGGTGTCCGGATAGGCCTCGACGACCTGCACGACGCGCTTGATCTCGCCTTCGAGCGCGCCGGCGATGGCCGCGGCCGAGCTCTCGAAGCCCATCACGCAGGCGCCCATGCGGTCGATCAGGCGCCGCGCCGGGTGGTCGATGGTGGCGAAGAAGTCGGGTTCGGACACCGCCACCCGCAGCACCGGCATCTGCAGCCGCGCGAACCACACCCGCACGCTGGCCGGGATGCGGTCTTCGGTCAGGATGCTCTGGAACAGCAGGGCCACGATCTCGATGGTCGCCCGCTCTTCCGGCGACGCCGCGGCCTTCTTCAGCACCTGCTTGCGCTGGTGCAACTCGTCGAGCATCACCGGCGTGGTGACCAGCGGCTCACCGCGCTGGGTGGCCGGCGCCAGGCGTTGGCGGATGCCCTGCTGTGCGGTGTCGATGGCCCGCGCCAGCCCGGGCGACAGCGCCGCGGCACGCGTGGCCTGGTCGCCCCCCTGCAGGCGCGTCGACACCGAGAACTCGGGCACATGGCGGCCGATCAGCCGGTTCAGGCGGCCGAGCACGGCTTCGGCGTGCTCGCGGCTGCGGGCCAGCGGCGTGGCACGCGTCATCAGTCGCGTCTCATCGCCGACTTCGCCGCGATCCGACCCCGGAAAGGACGTCGGGCCCGGCGCGTACGTGCCGCTGCTGTACGCCGACGCCGGCCCCGGCCCCAGCCCGCCCGTGCGACTGTCGACGCCGGCCTGCCAGCCCAGCGGCGCATTCGGGTGGGTCCGCGAGCGGCGGATGAACGGGCGCAGATCGACGTCGGGCAAGACCCGGCTGTCCACCAGCCAGCGGTTGACCTCGTGATAGGCCTCTTCGACCAGCAGCGCGAATTCCTCGTGCAGCACCGGCTGGAGTTCGCGCCAGCCGTCCAGGTTCAGCCCGACGCTGCGCCAGGCGTCGACGACGATGCGCGCCAGCACATGCGCGCGCAGCAGATCGTGCGGGTCGAGCTCGGCGCGGCCTTCAAGGTGGGCCACGCGCGAGCGCAGGTCGGCGAATTCCCACGACGCGCGGTCCATGATCGCCAGGGCCAGGCGCGAGGTGACGATTTCGAGTTCGATGGTGTCGTCGGACACCAGCGTCAGGGCCTCGCGCGAGCCACCGGGTGGCGGCAGATCGCTCGGTCGCGTCGCCGACGCGGCACCCCCGGCCATCGCAGCCCGCAGCCCGTGCACGATGCCGCGGTGCCAGGCCTGGGCGCCGATGGTCAGGCCCTGCATCAGATCGCGGCGGCGCTGGAACGCGTCGTGCTCGCTGGGCTTGTCGAAGAGGGTGCGCGCGCCTTCGATCGCCGACTGGACGACCCCCACCAGCCCCTTGACCAGCTCCTCGGTGTACCGGCGCCGGGCCTGGGCAGCGAGCGAGTCCGGGCTGGCGCTGGTGGCCATGTCAGGTGGTCGGTGCTTGATGTGGACTGGTTCGGATCACTCTACACCACCGCTCCAGCGTTGGGATCGTTGGGATCGCTTTCCTTGGCCCCTGCCTTGATCAGGTCTTCGCGCTTGACGCCCAGCCACATGGCGATGCCGGCGGCGACGAAGATCGACGAGTAGATGCCGAACAGGATGCCGATGGTCAGCGCCACGGCGAAGTAGTGCAGCGTCGGCCCGCCGAAGATCAGCATCGACAGCACCATCATCTGCGTGCAGCCGTGGGTGATGATGGTCCGGCTGGTGGTGCTGGTGATGGCGTGGTCGATGACCTGGTGGGTGGTGAGCTTGCGGAACTTGCGGAAGGTCTCGCGGATGCGGTCGAAGATGACCACCGACTCGTTCACCGAGTAGCCCAGCACGGCCAGGATGGCGGCCAGCACGGCCAGCGAGAATTCCCACTGGAAGAAGGCGAAGAAGCCCAGGATGATGACCACGTCGTGCAGGTTGGCGATGATGCCGGCGACGGCGAACTTCCACTCGAAGCGCATCGCCAAGTAGGCCATGATGCCCAGCACCGTGACGAGCAGCGCCCAGGCGCCGTTCTCGTACAGCTCGGCACCGACCGATGCGCCCACCGCTTCGCTGCGCTTGCGCTGCAGCGGCTCGGTGCCGCCGGCCACCGTGCAGCTGGGCCGCGAGACCTGCTGTCCTTCCGGCGACAGGTACTGCTTGGTACCGACCTGGCCCTGCTCGGCCGTGCACAGTGCGGCGAAGACGCGATCGGCCACTTCGGTCTGCTTGATGTCGCCACGCACCGGCAGGCGGATCAGCACATCGCGCGACGTGCCGAAGTTCTGCACCTGGACTTCGCCGAAGCCCATCTTCTCGACGATGCCGCGGGTGCGGTTGATGTCCGCCGTCTGCGCGTATTGCACTTCCAGCAGCGTGCCGCCGGTGAATTCGATCGACAGGTGCAGGCCGCGGCTGAAGAGAAAGAAGACGGCCAGCGCGAAGGTGATGAAGGACACGACGTTCAATACCAGCGCGTGGCGCATGAACGGGATGTCGCGGTGGATCCTGAAGAATTCCATGGTCGGTCTCCGTTCAGGCCTTGGCCGTGGGGGTGCGCTGCTCGTCG
>JANMAP010000364.1:0-26928 GCA_031359905.1 Burkholderiales bacterium
CCGCCCTGAACGGCGCGTTCATCCGCGGGCGGACCGACAATGCCGCATGCAGCCCTTCGACGACCCCCTGCACGACCGCGAAGTCGGCCAGCGCCAATCGACACGCGACACCACGCGCATCGACGACACGCGCATCGAGGCAGTGCGTCCGTTGACCACGCCGGCGCTGCTGATGGAATCGCTGCCCGGCTCCGACGCCACGCTGGCGGTGGTCGAGCGCAGCCGCGAGGCCATCGCCCGCGTGTTGCGCGGGCACGACGACCGGCTGGTGGTGGTCGTCGGCCCCTGCTCGATCCACGACCATGACCAGGCGCTGGACTACGCGGCGCTGCTCAAGGCCCAGGCCGATGCGCTGGTGATCGTGATGCGCACCTACTTCGAGAAGCCGCGCACCACCGTCGGCTGGAAGGGCTACATCAACGACCCGCATCTGGACGGCAGCTTCGCCATCAACCAGGGGCTCGCGATGGCCCGCCGGCTGCTGCTGGAGATCGTCGAGTCCGGGCTGCCGGTGGGCACCGAGTTCCTCGATCTGCTGAGCCCGCAGTTCATCAGCGATCTGGTTGCCTGGGGCGCGATCGGCGCGCGGACCACCGAAAGCCAGAGCCACCGCCAGCTGGCGTCGGGCCTGAGCTGCCCGGTCGGCTTCAAGAACGGCACCGACGGCGGCATCCAGGTCGCGGCCGACGCCATCGTCGCCGCCGCCGCGCCGCACGCCTTCATGGGCATGACCAAGATGGGCCAGGCGGCGATCTTCGAGACCCGCGGCAATGCCGACTGCCACATCATCCTGCGCGGTGGCCGGCAACCGAATTACGACGCCGCGCATGTGGCGGCGGCCTGCGCCGCGCTGGGCAAGCTCGGGCTGCGCGAGCAGGTGATGATCGACGTGTCGCACGCCAACAGCGCCAAGCAGCACCGTCGCCAGATCGACATCACGCTGGACATCGCCGGGCGCATCGCCGCCGGCGATCGCCACATCGTCGGGGTGATGATCGAAAGCCACCTCGAGGAAGGCCGGCAGGACCTGCGGCCCGGGCAGGCGCTGCAGCGCGGGGTGTCGATCACCGATGCGTGCCTCGGCTGGGCGCAGACCGAGCCGATGCTGCAACGCCTGGCGCAGGCGGTGCGCCAGCGGCGCAGCGCGCTGGCGCGCGCCGGCTGAGGCTGGGTCGGAGATCTCGGGGTCCCGGGCGGCCGCGCTACAGCTCGGCCACGGCACCGGCGCCGCGTTCGGCGCGTTCGGCGCGCTCCTCGGCCGCGCCGCGAAAGCGGCGCAGTCCGGACAGGTCGAGCACGGTCACGCCGCCGAAGTCGACGCGCAGCAGGCCGGCGCGCTCGAGTTCGTGCAGCGCCTTGTTGGCGCGCTGGCGCGACACCGCCGCGAGCAGGCCGATCTCATCCTGGCTGAGCTGCACGAAGCTGCCGGCGCGCGGGTACAGGTCGGGATCGAACAGGCTGGCCAGGCAGCGTGCCACGCGCGCGTCGGGGCCGAGCAGGCGGTCGTATTCGACCAGGCCGACGAACAGGCTCAGCCGGGCGTTCAGGTGGGCCAGCAGGAAGCGGTTGAACTCGATCTTGGTTGATACCAATCGTTCGAAGGTGTAACGCGGTACGCAGGCGAGCCGCGTTTCACGCACCGCCACGCCGTCGTAGCGCCAGCGCCCGGTCTTCAGCAGCGTGCCTTCGCCGGCCCAGCCGCCGCCGGTCACGCCGGTGAACGTCGAGACGCGCCCGTCCGGCTGCGACACAGACATCTTGATCAGCCCGTCGATCACGCCGATCCAGTGGTCCGCCGGGTCGCCACAGCGCATGGCGTAGCCCCCCGCGGCGACCCGCCGCTCGTGCGATTCGCGAACCACCTGGCGCAGTTCGTCCTCGGTCAGGGTCTTGGCCCACAGGCTTTGCCTGAGCATGTCTTCGAGTGTCATTTTGTTGTCTCCTCGATCACGCTACGGACGCCAGCGCGTTTGGATGCACCTGGAAACCCTTGTCAGAGTTGTCGTGCCAGCGACAACGTGGCGGCGGGCTCGTCGGCAGCATTCCCGGACGGTCATCAAAAAAGGAGACTCAGATGCGCCAGCCCAGTTCCACGACAGTTCCGGACGCCGACGTCAAGGACGTCAAACAGGCCCCGCCGTCGCGCGGCGTGAGTCGACGCGACTTGTTGGCCATGGCCGGCTCCGCGCCGGTGCTCACCGGCGGTGCCGGCCTGGCTGCCAACCTGGCGGTGACGTCCGACGCCAAGGCGGCGCCGCTGCCGCTGACCCCGCCGGACAGCGTCGACAACTACGACGTCGGCGATTCGCTGGTGCAGTTCGGCGCCCCGACGATGCCGCTGGTGCGCCTGTCGATCGGGCCGGACGGCGTATACACGATGGAGTTGCCGCGCCTGGAGCAGGGCACCGGAATCGCGACGGCCGTGGCGATGATGATTGCCGAGGAAGCCGGCGTGCCGCTGTCGATGGTCAAGGTGACCTCGGCCGACGCCCAGCCCGAGCTGATGTACAACCAGATCACCGGCGGCTCATGCTCGGTGCGAGCGTTCGTTCCGGTCCTGCCGGCGATGGTTGCCGCTGCACGCGCCAAGGCCGGCCTGCCGCCGCAGTCCGGCACCCCGAAGGACCCGGCGCAGTTCAAGGTCCTCGGCAAGCGCTTCGGTAAGCTCGACGCCCGCGACATCGTGACCGGCAAGAAGAAGTTCACGATGGACCAGAACGTGCCGGGCGCCGTGCCGACGATGTGCCGCATGCCGTCGACGATCCGCGGCACGGTCGTCAGCATCAACAACCGTGCGCAGGTCCTGGCCATGCCCGGCGTGATCGCCGTCGAGAAGATTCCCGGCGGCGGCACCGTCGTCGGCATCCCGCCCGGCGTGGCGGTGATGGCCGAAACCTTCGGCCAGTGTTGGGACGCCTGCAATGCCCTGGACATCACCTGGGGCAATGGCCCGCTGGCCGGCGAGAACGACGCGACGATCAAGGACAAGCTTCGCGCGGCGATTCCGCCACTCGTCCCGGCCCCGCCGGGGACGCTGTCGATCGACGCTGAATTCACCTGGAAGGCGGCGACGGCCTGCCCGCTGGAAGTCGAGTGCGCCATCGTCGATGCGACCCAGCCCGGCAGCTGCGAGATCTGGGCCGGGCTGCAAAGCCCGATCGTCACCACGCAGGCGATCGCGCTGGACCTCGGGTTGCCGCCCGAAGCCGTCAAGGCGCACGTGATTCCCAGCGGTGGCGCCTTCGGCCGCCGGCTGTTCTGGGACCCGGTGCAGATCGCCGCGCAGATCTCCAAGAAGACCGGCCTGATCTGCAAGCTCATGTACCACCGCAGCGACGACATCCGCCACACGCGCATGCGCCCGCCGCAGGTCCACATGGTGCGGGCGACGCTGAACGCACCGACCGTGCTGACGCCCGGCAACGTCCTGAGCTACCAGCAGAGCATCGGCATCGTGCGCCTGGACGCCCGCCACGGTTACGGCGAGATCGGCACCGCGTTGGGCGGTTCGTTGCCCCCTGGGATGACCCAGAACTACGGCAACATGAACTACGAGGAGTTCTTCTTCAAGACCATGGTCGCGTCGCCGTACAACTACGGCGCCAGCGCCAAGCAGCTGTTCCCGGTGGCGCTGGAGATGAACACCGTGTCGTACCGCTCGGTGCACATCCACCCGGCGCGGACGGTCGAGGAAATCATCACCGACGAGATCGCCGCCAAGCTGGGCCGTGACCCGGTGCAGTTCCGCATGGAATTCCTGCGCCTGGAGCGCGCCAAGGCCGTGCTGCAGCGCGTGGCCGGTGCCGCGAACTGGGGCAAGGCCATGCCGGCGGGCTTCGCGCAGGGAGTCGGCGTGCACATGGAATCGCGGTCGTTCAGCGCCTGCATCGTCGAGCTCGACGCCCGCGATCCGGCCAACTGCAAGGTCACCAAGGTGACGATGGCGATCGACGCCGGCAATCCGATCAACCCGTCGGGCATCGAGCAGCAATGCAACGGCGGGATCGCCGAGGCGATCGCGCTGGTGCTGAAGACCGGTATCAACATCAAGGACGGCCTGCCGCAGGAAGGCAGCTACAAGCAGTACGTGTTCACCAAGATGGCCGATTTCCCGAAGGACGTGCAGATCATCGTCATGCCCAACGTCGGCGAGGCGGCGTCGGGGATGGGCGAGGTCGGCATGACGGCGCCGTCGGGCGCGATTGCCAACGCCTACGCGCGCGCCACCGGCATCAAGCCGCGCAACTTCCCGCTCAACGCGCAGCCCGTCTTCACGCCGACCCCGGCCGGCCAGTTGCCCGCCGTTCCGGCCTTCACCTGATCAGGAGTTCCTCATGCCCAATCAAAATTTCACCGTCAACGGCACCGCGGTCAACGTCGATGCACCCGATGACCTGGCGCTGATCTGGGTGTTGCGCGACAAGCTCGGCATCACCGGCCCGAAGTACGGCTGCGGCCTGAACGTCTGCAAGGCCTGCACCTGCCTGGTCAACGGCAGGGCGGTGCAAACCTGCGTCACCAAGGTCTCATCGGTGCGCGGCAAGAAAGTCACCACCATCGAAGGTCTGGCCAACGGCGACACGCTGCATCCGGTGCAGCAGGCCTGGCTGGACATCGACGTGCCGCAGTGCGGCTTCTGTCAGCCCGGCCAGATCATGGCCGCGGTGGATCTGCTGCGCCAGACCAAGACCCCGAGCGACGCCCAGATCGACGCCATCGAGAACATGTGCCGCTGCGGCACCTACGGCCGCATTCGTCAGGCGATCAAGGCGGCCGCAACGATGATGCCTTGACCGCCTCGGCCGCACTGCGCCCCGCACCCCCCGGCGCGGCGTGGCGGCTGATGTCTTGGCCCCGGTCTGTCTCAGGCCGGGGCCGTTTTCATTTCGCTGGGCGCCTCGGTGGGGGCGGGCTCAAGGCGCCATCTGCAGCGCGTCGCCGGCCGTCTGCCGTTGGCCCGTGGGCGTTGCCACCGATGCCAGTCCGGCGCGCGGCTTGCGGTCGCAGGCGTACGAGCGCAGGCCGTCGAGGTCGAGCACCGTCAGCCCGCCGAACTCGATCTTCAGCAGCCCTTCCTGCTCGAGCTGGTGCAGCGCGGCGTTCGCCCGCTGACGCGAAACGCCCGCCAGCAGGCCGACTTCCCTCTGGTTGAGCTTGACCACCTTGTCGATGCGCGGATAAAGCCGGGTGTCGAACATGCCCGCCAGGCAGCGGGCCACGCGCGCCTGCGGGCCGAGCAGCCGGTCGTAGGCGACCAGCCCGATGACCTGGCTCAGCCGGGCGTTGATGTGTGTCACCAGGAAACGGTTGAAGGGCAGGCTGGTGCGCTGCAGCCATTCGAAGGTCTCGCGCGGCATGCAGGCGATGCGTGTGTCGCGCACCGCGACGCCATCGAAGCGCCAGGTGCCGTGCTGCAACAACGTGCCCTCGCCGAACCAGCCGCTCGACGGCACACCGACCAGCGTCGACATGCCGCCGCCGGGCAGCGACACGCAGATCTTCACCAGGCCGTCGATGACGCCGATCCATTGATCGGCCGGCTCGTCGATGCGCACCACGCTGCCGTCGGCCGGCACGCGTCGTTCGCGGGTCTGCGAGCGCACACGCTCGAACTGCTCGGGGGTCAGCGCCTCGGCCCACAGGCTGTCGCGAAGCGTGTTGTACAGCGTCACCATCGTCGCTCCTTGTTTCATCCGTCATTCGAACCGCCGCGGTCGGCGAGGCTGCCAGCGCGTCGCGCAAAGCCGCCCGCACCGCCTGTGTACGCAGGCGGGGACCGACTGCCGAATGGTGGTATTCCCTCGTCGTCAGAGTTGTCGGCGGCGCGACAACCGCGCGATCGCGCATCGTGTTAGGCCTTCACCATCCGGCTCGGGCATTGCCCCTTTAGTCACCTCAAGGAGACAACGGATGGACGACTCGAACACGACGCTGGCCGACGCTGGCGTTCCGCAGACCGTGCCGCCGCCGCTGGCGGTCAATCGGCGCAGCGTGCTAGGCATCGCTGTGTCGGCACCGGTGATCACGACAACGGCCGGCCTGGCCTTGGCCCCGGCGTTGGTCGAAGCGGCGCCGCTGCCGCTGACGCCGCCCGACTCGGTCGATTACGAAGATGTCGGCGACGTCATCTTCCAGGCGGCCGCACCGACGGTGCCGCTGACCCAGTTGACCTACGCCGGCGGCATCTACACGCTGGACATGCCGCGCTGCGAGCAGGGGACCGGCATCGCCACCGCGCTGGCGCAGATGATCGCCGAGGAAGCCGGCGTGCCCTTGTCGCAGGTCCGCGTCACATCGGCCGACGCGACGCGGACCATGGTCGCCAACCAGATCACCGGCGGTTCCTGCTCGGTGCGCATCTTCGAGCCCTTCATCAAACAATTGGTGGCCAAGGCGCGCGCCAACGCCGGCCTGCCGCCGCAGATCGGCGCGTCCAGCGACCCTGCCCAGTGGAAGGTGCAGGGCAAGCGCATGGGCAAGCTCGATGCGCTCGACATCGTGACGGGCCGCAAGAAGTTCACGATGGACCTCAACGTCCCCGGCGCCGTGCCGACGATGATGCGCATGCCGTCGCAGATCCGCGGCACCGTGGTCAGCGTCAACAACCGCGCCGCGGTCGAGGCCATGCCCGGCGTGGTGGCGGTGGTCGTCATCCCGCCCGGCGGCGACCTGACACCGCGCCAGGTGGGCGTGGCGGTGATGGCCCAGACCTTCGGCGAGGCCTATGACGCCTGCCGCGCGCTCGACATCACCTGGGGCAACGGGCCGCTGGCCGGCGCGACGACGGCATCGATCTTCGACCTGTGCCGCGCCGCGATCCCGCCGCTGCTGCCGGCGCCTGTCGGCACCATCGCGCTCGACGCCGAATTCACATGGAAGCCCGCGTCGGCGGCGCCGCTCGAGGTGGAATGCGCGATCGTCGACGCCACCCAGCCCGACCGCGCGGAAGTGTGGTCCGGCCTGCAATGCCCGATCGCCGCCAACGGCGCAACGGCCAAGGATCTGGGCTTCCTCGACCAGAGCCAGGTGACGACGCACGTCGTCCCGCCCGGCGGCGCCTTCGGCCGCCGGCTGTTCTGGGACGCGGTGCAGTGCGCGTCGTACATCTCCAAGGCCACGGGCCGCGTCTGCAAGCTGATGTACCACCGCAGCGACGATCTGAAGCACACGCGCTTCCGTCCGCCACAGGTCCACAAGGTGCGCATGACGATCAACCCGACCAGCCTGCTGGCCCCGGGCAACGTGCTGAGCTTCCAGCAGGGCGTGGGCATCGTGCGCAACGACACGCGCCACGGCTTCGGCGACTACGAGAGCGCGCAGTCGGTGTCGAACCCGATGAGCAGCAACAACCCACCGGGCGTGCTGGCGTCCGAGTACGGCTACTTCAAGACGATGGTCGCGTCGCCGTACAACTTCGGCGCCAATTCCAAGCAGGTCTGGCCGATCGACCTGGACATGAACACCGTGTCCTACCGCTCGGTGCACATCCAGCCGGCGCGCACGGTCGAGGAGATCATGGTCGACGAAGCGGCCAAAGCGTTGGGCAAGGACCCGGTGGCGTTCCGCCTCGAATTCCTGCGCAAGGACCGCGCCAAGGCCGTGCTGCAGCGCTGCGCCGGCGCAGCGCAGTGGGGCAAGGCGATGCCGCTCGGCTTCGCCCAGGGCGTCGGCGTGCACATGGAATCACGCTCGTTCACTGCGTGCATCGTCGAGCTCGACTGCCGCGATCCCGACAACTGCAAGGTCACGCGCGCGACCATCGTCATCGACGTCGGCAAGCCCATCAACCCGTCGGGCATCGAGCAGCAGATGAACGGCGGCCTGGCTGAAGCGATCTCGCTGGTGCTGCAGACCGGCATCAACATCGAAGCCGGCCTGCCGCGCGAGGGCAGCTACAACCACTACCGGTTCTGCAAGCAGAAGGACTTCCCGAAGGACGTGCAGGTCATCGTCATGCCCAACGTCGGCGACCCGATCGGCGGCATCGGCGAGGTCGGCATGTCGGCCCCGTCGGGCGCCATCGCCAATGCCTATGCCCGCGCCACCGGCCGCAAGCCACGCAACTTCCCGCTGAACGCGCAGCCGGTGTTCACGCCCGTGGCACCCGGCCAGCTGCCGCCCCCCGCCGTCGCCGCCGCCTAAGGAGTCATCAACATGCCTATCTACAACTTCAGTGTCAACGGCCGGGCGGTCTCGGTCGACGCGCCGGCCGGCATGGCCCTGCTTTGGGTGCTGCGCGACAAGCTCGGCATCACCGGCCCCAAGTACGGCTGCGGCGTCGACGTGTGCAAGGCCTGCACCTGTCTGGTCAACGGCAAGGCCAGGACCACCTGCGCGACCAAGGTTTCCGAGGTGCAGGGCAAGAACGTCACGACGATCGAGGGCCTGGCCAACGGCAGCACGCTGCATCCGGTGCAGCAGGCCTGGATGGACATCGACGTGCCGCAGTGCGGCTTCTGCCAGCCCGGGCAGATCATGGCCGCCGTTGACCTGCTGCAGCGGACCAGGAACCCGAGCGATGCCGACATCGACGCGATCGAGAACATGTGCCGCTGCGGCACCTACGGCCGCATCCGCCAGGCCATCAAGGCCGCGGCGACGATGATGCCCTGATCCGCAAGCGTCGCCCCGCCCCACGGCTGGCGCCGGGCTGGGTGGATCGCCGCGGCCCCGGCCTCTTGCAGGCCGGGGCTTTTTCTTTGTGCCCTTCTTTCCGCATCGCGGGCCACGTTCTTTCCGATGTCTTGGCGACGCCTGCGGGCGGCCGCGCCGCCAGCGCTGAATTCCTACAATGCGCCGGCGCCATGGCATGGTGTTCGGGCACGGCCTCGGCCCGCCGAACGCGTCGTGGCTTGGCCCCACCGATGACGCGCCGGAGATCCGATGACACCCCGCAGCACCCGCTCCCTGATGCAGTGGTCCCTGGCCGCCGCGGCCCTGGCCAGCGCCACCTTGGCGCAGGCCCAGGAGAAATTCACCTTCCTGACCAACTGGTACGCCCAGGCCGAGCACGGCGGCTTCTACCAGGCGCTGGCCACCGGCCTGTACCGGAAGGCGGGGCTGGACGTCACGATCAAGATGGGCGGGCCGCAGGTCAATGGCATGCAGCTGCTCGCCGCCGGGCAGGCCGACTGCCTGATGGGTTTCGACGTGCAGACCTTGAAGGCCTGGGAGCAGGGCATCGCCGCCGTCACGGTGGCGGCGGCGTTCCAGAAGGATGCAGCGGTTTTGATCGCCCACCCGGGCGTGGTCGACAAGCTCGAGGACCTGAAGGGCAAGACCCTGCTGATCTCCAGCGCCAGCAACACCAGCTTCTGGCCCTGGCTGAAGTCGACGTACAAGCTCGACGACAGCCAGCTGCGGCCCTACACCTTCAACATCCAGCCCTTCGTCGCCGACAAGAACGTCGTCCAGCAGGGCTACCTGTCGAGCGAGCCTTACGCCATCGAGAAGGAGGCCAGGTTCAAGCCCAAGGTCTTCCTGCTGTCGGATTTCGGCTGGCCGCCGTATTCGACCACCGTTGTCTGCATGGACAAAACGCTGCGCGAAAAGCCCAAGGCGGTGGGTGCGTTCGTCAAGGCCAGCATGCAAGGCTGGAAGAGCTATCTGCAGGGCGACCCGGGGCCCGCCAACGCGCTGATCAAGAAGGACAACCCGACGATGACCGACGACAGGATCGCCGTCGGCATCCGGCTGATGAACACGTCCGGCATGGTCTTCGGCGGCGACGCGGCCAAGCTGGGCGTCGGCGTCATCACCGACGAGCGCATGAAGAAGACCTACGACATGATGGTCCAGATGAAGCTGCTCGATCCGGCCAAGGTCGACCTGAAGAAGACCTACACCACGCAGTTCGTGAAGGACATCCAGGTCCTGCCTTGATGGCCGAGCAGCCGCCGTCTCCATCACTGCCGCCGTCATTGGCTGCCGCGCGCGACGGTGGCGATATCGATCGGGCGCAGCCCGCGCCCGCGGTCGAGGTGCTGGCGGCCGGAAAGATCTACCCCAACGGCACGCAGGCCCTGTTGCCGGTCGACCTGACCGTGCACGCAGGCGAGTTCGTGACCCTGCTGGGCCCGTCGGGCTGCGGCAAGAGCACGCTGTTGAAGATGGTCGCCGGCTTGCTCGATCCCAGCGACGGCCGCGTGTTGTTGTGGGGCCAAGCGGTGGGGAAGGTGCGTGCCAGCAGCCAGGGCCTGAGCTTCGTCTTCCAGGAAGCCACCCTCATGCCCTGGGCCAGCGTGCTGACCAACGTGCGCCTGCCGCTGGACCTGGCCGGCCTGCCGCCGGCGCAGAGCACGCCGCGCGTGCGCGCTGCCCTGCGCCTGGTCGGGCTGGAGAAGTTCGAACGCAGCCTGCCGCGCGAACTGTCGGGCGGCATGCAGATGCGCGTATCGATCGCCCGCGGGCTGGTCACCGAGCCGACGCTGCTGCTGATGGACGAACCCTTCGGTGCGCTCGACGAGATCACCCGCAACCGGCTCGACAGCGACCTGCTCGGCCTGTGGCAAGACCAGCATCTGACGGTGATCTTCGTCACCCACAGCATTTACGAAGCGGTCTACCTGTCGACGCGCGTGCTGGTGATGGCCGCGCGGCCGGGCCGCGTGGTCGACGAGGTGGCGATCGACGAGCCTTACCCGCGCGGCCCTGACTTCCGCGTCTCGACGGCCTTCAGCCAGTATGCCAAGCGCCTGCAGGACAGCCTGCTGGCCGCCAGTGTCGACCACGCCGACCGGGCGCTGACCTAAAGCGCGCCGGCGGTGAATGACACCTGGTGGCCGAAGATCTTCTGGCCCGCCGCGCTGGCGGTGCTGCTGCTGGCGCTGTGGCAGGGGTCGGTGGTCTATTTCGAGGTGCCGGTGTTCTTGGTGCCCAGCCCGTGGCGGGTGGCGCAGGTGCTGGTCGAAGACGCCGGTCTGCTGTTCCACGCGCTGTGGGTGACGCTCAAGATCACCCTGCTGGCCTTCGCCTGCGCGGCGCTGCTCGGCGTGCTGATCGCCTTTGCCTTCGTGCAGAGCCGGGTCGTCGAAACCGCGCTGTTCCCCTACGCCGTGCTGCTGCAGGTGACGCCGATCGTGGCCATCGCGCCGCTGATCATCATCTGGGTCAAGGACCCGACGACGTCGCTGGTGATCTGCGCCACGCTGGTGGCGCTGTTTCCGATCATCGCCAACACCACGCTGGGCCTGCGCAGCGTGAATGCCGGTCTGCTCAGCTACTTCAAGCTGCAGCGCGCCAGCCGCCTGCAGACCCTGTTGCGACTGCGCATTCCGTCAGCGCTGCCGTACTTCTTCGGCGGCCTGCGCATCAGCAGCGGGCTGGCGCTGATCGGCGCGGTGGTCGCCGAATTCGTCGCCGGCACTGGCGGCACCGGCACCGGGCTGGCGTACCAGATCCTGCAGGCCGGCTACCAGCTGAACATCCCGCGCATGTTCGCCGCGCTGCTGCTGATCACGGTCACCGGCGTGGCGCTGTTCGCGGCGATGGCGATGCTGTCGCGCTGGGCGCTCGGCGGGTGGCACGAGAGTGAAGCGAGCCATGACTGATTCGGGCGAAGCGAGCCATGCCTGACCTGCTGATCCAGGGCGCCAGCGCTGTGCTGACTGGCGATCGCGGTGCGGCCGCGCGGCTGCCGGCCGGCACCGACATCCGCCTGCGCGGCGGCCTGATCCAGGCCCTGGGCCGGCTCGACCCCGAGCCCGGCGAAGCCGTGCTCGACGCCCGCGATTGCGTCGTCCATCCGGGCTGGGTCAACACCCACCACCACCTGTTCCAGAGCCTGCTCAAGGGCATCCCGGCCGGCATCGACCTGCCGCTGGCGGCCTGGCTGGCGGCGGTGCCGGCGCCCTACCGCCGCTACTTCGACCACGAGCAGGCCCTGCGCATCGCGGCGCGCATCGGCCTGGTCGAGCTGATGCTTTCGGGCTGCACCACCGTCGCCGACCACCAGTACCTGAACGACCCCGGCATGTCCTACGACGCGTCGGCGGTGGTCTTCGACGAAGCTGCCCGGCTCGGCCTGCGCCTGGTGCTGTGCCGCGGTGGCCAGACCCAGGTGCGCGCGCCGACCGAGGCCCGCGCACCGGCGCAGCCGGCGCCGGAAACGCTCGACGCCTTCCTGGCCGCCGTCGAACGCGACGTGCAGCGCTTCCACGATCCGTCGCCGGTGGCCATGCGGCGGGTGGTCAGCGCGGTGACCACGCCGAACTGGAGCTGCAGCCCCGACGAATTGCGCGAGATGGCGCGCCAGGCCCGGCGCCTGGGCATCCGCCTGCACAGCCACCTGTCGGAAAGCCACGACGACGTGCGCTGGGCCCGCGATGTGCACGGCTGCACGCCGCTGCAGTTCGTCGCCGACCACGGCTGGGTTGGCGAGGATGTCTGGTTCGCGCACATGGTTCATCTCGACGACGATGAACTGCGCCTGTGCGCCGCCACCGGCACCGGCATCGCCCACTGTCCGCAAAGCAACGCCAGGCTGGGCTCGGGCATCGCGCGCATTCCCGAGGCGCTGGCGCTCGGCGTACCGGTCGGTCTGGCGGTCGACGGTGCGGCGTCCAACGAAGCCGCCGACATGGCCAGCGAAGCCCATGCCGCCTGGCTACTGCACCGCGCCGACCCGCGCGCCGGCACACGGCCGCAGCGCGGCAGCACGCAGCCCGGCGGCAACGCCGCGGCGATGAGCGTCGACGACGTGATGCACATCGCCACCGCAGGCGGCACGCGCTTGCTGGGATTGACCGGTGTCGGCCGCATTGCCGTCGGCCAGGCGGCCGATCTGGCGGTGCAGGTGCTCGACCAGCCGCGCCACTTCGGCCTGCACGACCCGGCGGCGGCACCGGTGGTCAGCGGCGGCCGGCCGACGCTGCGCGCGCTGTTCGTGCACGGCCGGCGGGTCGTCGACGACGACCGAATCCCGGGGCTGGATCTGCTGGAGTTGCGCCAGCAGGCGCTGGCCCTGGTGCGGGCCATGCGGCCCTGAGCAGCGTGCCGCTCAGGCGCTGGCCGCGACGGCGAGCAACTGGCGGCCCAGGGCCTCGGCGACCTCGATGCCGTCGACCCCGGCGGACATGATCCCGCCGGCATACCCGGCGCCTTCGCCGGCCGGATACAGGCCCTGCACGTTGAGGCTTTGCAGGTCGCGGCCGCGGGTGATGCGCAGCGGCGACGAGGTTCGCGTCTCGACGCCGGTGAGCACGGCGTCGGGCAGCGCGAAACCGGGGATCTGCCGGTCGAAGGCCGGCAGGGCCTCGCGGATGGCGTCCAGCGCGTAGGTCGGCAGGCTGGGCCGCGCTGGGTCGGCCAGGTCGGTCAGTTGCACGCCGGGCTTGTACGACGGCAGCACCGTGCCGAGATCGCGGCTGCGCTGGCGTTGGACGAAGTCGCCGAGCAACTGTCCCGGCGCCTGGTAGCCGCCGCCGCCGAGTTCGAAGGCCCGACTTTCCCACTGCCGCTGGAAGGCCACGCCGTCGAGCGGGTTGACCGGCCCGCTGGCCGCGCCGTCCTGGCGGTAATCCTGCGGCGCGATGCCGACGACGATGCCGGCGTTGGCGTTGCGCTCGTTGCGCGAGTACTGGCTCATGCCGTTGGTCACGACGCGGCCTGCTTCGGATGTCGCCGCCACCACCGTGCCGCCCGGGCACATGCAGAAGCTGTAGACGCTGCGGCCGTTGCTGGCGTGGTGCACCAGCTTGTAATCGGCCGCGCCGAGGATCGGGTGCCCGGCGTTCGGGCCGAAGCGCGCGCGGTCGATCAGGCCCTGCGGGTGTTCGATGCGAAAGCCGATCGAGAACGGCTTGGCTTCGAGGAACACGCCGCGCCGTTGCAGCATCTCGAAGCTGTCGCGCGCGCTGTGGCCCAGCGCCAGCACCAGGTGGTGGGTGCTGATCTGCTCGCCGCTGGCGAGTGTCAGGCCGCGCAGGCGGCGCACTGCTGGGGCAGCGCCGTGCGCCGGCGCGTCGTCGATCGCCAGGTCGACCACCTGCTGGCGGAAGCGGACCTCACCGCCGAGGGCTTCGATCTCGGCGCGCATCTTCTCGACCACGCCGACCAGACGGAAGGTGCCGATGTGCGGCTTGGCGATGTAGAGAATTTCCTCGGGCGCGCCGGCCTTGACGAATTCGCTCAGCACCTTGCGCGTCAGGTGGCGCGGGTCGCTGATCTGGCTCCACAGCTTGCCGTCGCTGAAGGTGCCCGCGCCGCCTTCGCCGAACTGCACGTTCGATTCCGGGTCCAGCCGGCCCTGGCGCCACAGGCCCCAGGTGTCCTTGGTCCGTTCGCGCACCGGCTTGCCGCGTTCCAGCACGATGGGCCGCAGGCCCATCTGCGCCAGCACCAGCGCGGCGAAGATGCCGCAGGGGCCGAAGCCGACGACCACCGGCCGGGGCCGGGCGGGCGTGGCGAAGTCGGCCGGGGCGTGGCCGACCGGCTTGTAGCGGGTGTCGGGGGCGCGCCGCAGGTGCGCGTCGCCGCTGTGGCGGGCCAGCAGGGCGGCCTCGGCGGCGTCGCCGCCGGTCAGCGCGACGTCCAGCGTGTAGATCAGCACGATCGCCGACTTCTTGCGCGCGTCCCAGGCGCGGCGGAACACCGCCCACGATGCCAGCGCAGCGGCGGCGACACCGAGCCGGTCGAGCACGGCGGCGCTCAGCGCCGCATCGGTGTGGCCCAGCGGCAGGCGCAGTTCGGTGATTCGCAACATGGAAACCGCTCGAAGGGAGCGCTGGCGATCGCTCCTGCGTCTTGATCCGAAAGTGCGGTGCCCGCTGGCCGCCGCACCGGCGGCGTCAGCCGCCCTTTTTGGCGCGCTTGCCGGGTTGCTTCTTGCTGCGGGTGTGCGATCCACGCTCCAGGCTGACGCGCTGGCCGCGGCGGGTGGTGACGGTCACGCCGTTCGGCGCCACGGGGCGGGGCGAGGCGCGGCGGTCGGCTTCGGTTCTGATCTTGTCGGCCATGAATGGCTCCGGAGGGCTGAATTGACGAACCGCGGATTAGGCCACAAAGCCCGCGCGGCTTCGGATGGTGGCATGGCCCGGACCCAGCTTGCGGGACAATCGGTCGCATGATCCAGCAGCGCACCATCCAGTCCCTGACGCGTTCGGTCGGCGTCGGCGTGCACAGCGGGCAGAAGGTCGAGCTGACGATGCGCCCGGCGCCGCCCGACAGCGGCATCGTCTTTCGCCGCGTCGACCTGCCGGTGCCGGTGGACATCCCGGTCTCGGCCTTTGCCGTCAGCGACACGCGCATGGCCAGCACCATCAGCCCTGGCGGCAGCGCCGACGGGCCGCGGGTGCAGACCATCGAGCACCTGATGTCGGCCTGCGCCGGCCTCGGCCTGGACAACCTGGCCATCGACATCTCGGCCGAGGAAGTCCCGATCCTCGACGGCAGCGCAGCCAGCTTCGTGTTCCTGCTGCAGAGCGCGGGGGTCGCGCTGCAGGACGCACCCAAGCGCTTCATCCGGCTGCTGAAGACGGTCGAGTTGCGCGAAGGCGAAGGCGCGGGCCTGAAGTGGGCGCGGCTGGAGCCGTACCACGGCTACAAGCTGAGTTTCGAGATCGAGTTCAACCATCCGGCGGTCGACGCCACCGGTCAGCGCGTCGAATTCGACTTCGGCTCGGGCCGTTACAAGCGCGACATCGCGCGCGCCCGCACCTTCGGCTTCAGCAAGGACGTCGAGATGATGCGCAGCCGCGGCCTGGGGCTGGGCGGCAGCCTGGACAACGTCATCGTCGTCGACGACCACCGCGTGCTGAACAGCGACGGGCTGCGCTACGACGACGAGTTCGTCAAGCACAAGATCCTCGATGCCATCGGCGACCTGCACATCGCCGGCAAGCCGCTGCTCGCCAGCTACGTGGCCTACAAGAGCGGCCACGCGCTGAACAACAAGCTGTTGCGCAAGCTGCTGGCCGACCCGACGGCCTTCGAGATCGTCAGCTTCGACAGCGAAGCCGACGCCCCGCCGGGCTTCGCCGAACTGGCGCCGGCCTGGTAGACGACCCCTCGTGTCGCTTCGCGTCGCTTCGCCTCCCGCATCCCGCCCGCCATGCTCGTCTTCCGCCTCGTCTTCGGGCTGCTGCTGGTCGCCGGTCTGCTGTGTTTTGCGCTGTACATCGGCAGCGGGCAGGTGGTCTGGCGCCAGCGCGGGCTGGTCATCGTCAAGTGGACCGTGCTGGCAGCACTGGGCTTCTTCGCGGTGCTGATCCTCGAGCGGCTGGCGGTGCTGCTGTAATCCGCGCCGCTGCCGCGACCTTCAGCGCGCCGCGCTGCGCTGCAGGTTCTTGGCCCGGTCGGCGACCACCACCTGCACCTGCAGCGCCTGCGCACCGCGCTGCACGCCCAGGCTGGCCTTGCTGTCCGGCGACAGCGAAGCCACCGCAGACAGCAGATCGGCGGTGTTGGCCACCGCGTTGTCGCCGACCTTGACCACGACATCGCCGGGACGCAAGCCGCCGCGCGCGGCCGGCCCGTCCTGCAGCACGCCGGTGATCAGCGCGCCCGACTTGACGGGCAGGTTCAGGCTGTCGGCGAGCTCCGCCGTCAGGTCGCGCGGCTCGACACCGATCCAGCCGCGGCTGATCTTGCCGCCCTGCACCAGTTGCTCCATCACCTGCCGCGCGGTGTCGGCTGGCACCGCGAAGCCGATGCCCAGGCTGCCACCGCTGCGCGAGAAGATGGCCGTGTTGATGCCCACCAGATTGCCTGCCGCGTCGACCAGGGCGCCACCCGAATTGCCGGGGTTGATGGCCGCATCCGTCTGGATGAAGTTCTGCAGCGGCGAATTGCCCAGCCGCCCGCGGTCGAGCGCGCTGACGATGCCGGCGGTCACTGTCTGGCCGACGTTGAACGGGTTGCCGATGGCCAGCACGGCGTCGCCGACCTGCAGTGCGCGCACGTCGCCCAGCGCGATGACGGGCAGGGCGTCGAGCGCGATCTTCAGCACCGCGATGTCGGTCTCCGGGTCGCTGCCGACCAACGTTGCCGGGGCCTGCCGTCCGTCGGCGAGCTGGACCTCGATGTCGGTGGCGTCTTCGACCACATGGTGGTTGGTCAGCAGGAAGCCTTCGGGCGAGACGATCACGCCCGAGCCCAGCCCGGTTTGCGCCTGCGGGTTCTGGTCGCGGTCGCCGAAAAAGAAGCGAAAACGTGGATCGTCGGCATGCGGGTTGCGGCGCGCCAGCTTGGTGGCGGTGACGCTGACGACCGCCGGCGCGGCGCGGCGCGCGGCCGCGGCAAATCCGCTGCTGCTGCTGGCACCAGGCGGCGGGGCAGCGGCCTGCATCAGCGTCGGCAGCTGCCGGCCCAGTCCGGGCCGGCCGGCCTGGCCGGGTAGCCACTCGGGCTTGAACGTCAGCATCACGAACAGCGCCGCGACAGCGATGGTCACGGCCTGAGAGAAGACGAGCCAGGTTCGGTGCCACATGTTCGGCAGAATCGGCGGCATGGCCGATCGAAGAGAAGTCGAATCCCACCTGCAGGCGCTGCTGCGGCCGGATCTGTTCAAGGATTATGGGCCGAACGGTCTGCAGATCGAGGGTGCCGCCGAGGTGCGGCATGTCGTCAGCGGGGTCACGGCGAGCCTGGCCTTCATCGATGCGGCGATCGCTGCGGGTGCCGACACGCTGCTGGTTCACCACGGCCTGTTCTGGCGCGGCCAGGATGGCCGGCTGACCGGCTGGCTGCGCCAGCGCGTGGCGCGGCTGCTGGCCCACGACATCAACCTGTTCGCCTTCCATCTGCCGCTGGATGCGCATGCCGAACTCGGCAACAACGCCCAGCTCGGCCGCCGCCTGACGCTGCGCGCCGACGCCCGTTTCGGCGATCAGGACCTGGGTTTCATCGGCCCGGCCGGACCCTGGCCGGACGCCGTCTCGCTGGCTGCCGGCGCGGCCGCCGCACTCGGCCGCCATCCCACGCTGCTGCCGGGTGACGGGCGCCCGCTGCGCCGCGTGGCCTGGTGCAGCGGCGGTGCGCAGGGCTACTTCGAAGCCGCCATCGCGGCAGGCGCCGATGCGTTCCTGACCGGCGAGATCTCCGAGCCGCAAGCCCACCTGGCACGCGAGACCGGCGTGGCCTTCCTGGCCTGCGGCCACCACGCCACCGAACGCGATGGCGCGCCCGCCGTCGCAGCGGCGCTGGCCGAGCGGTTCGGTCTCGTGCACCGCTTCATCGACATCGACAACCCGGCATGACGGCAACCGGGGTCCAGTCGCTGCCGTTGCTGCTGACGATGGGCGACGCGGTGGGCATCGGCCCGGAGATCATCGTGCGTGCCTTTGCCGCCGGACAGGCCGAGGGCTGCGTGGTGATCGGCGACCCGGCGGTGTTGCGCCGTGCCGGTGCGGCGATGACCGCGGTGATCGACCACCCCGGCGATCTGTCCGACGTGCCGCCGGGTTGCCTGCCGGTGCTGCCTGTGCCCGACCTGCCCGCCGGCCTGTCTGCCCTGCCCTGGGGACAGGTCGACGCCCGCTGCGGCGCTGCCGCAGCGCGCTGCATCGAATACGCCGTGGCCTGCGTGCTGGCCGGCGACGCTGCGGGCATCGTCACCGCGCCGATCCACAAGGAAGCGCTGGCCGCTGCGGGGCTGCCCTTTCCGGGCCACACCGAGATGCTGCAGGCCCTGGCAGCCCCTGCCGGCTGCGCCCCGCTGCCGGTGCGCATGATGCTGGCCAACGATGAGCTGCGCGTGGTGCTGGTGACCATCCACATGTCATTGCGCCGGGCGCTCGACGCGGTGACCTTCGACTCGGTGCTGGAGACCCTGCAGATCGCCCAGAACGAGTCGCGCGCCTGGTGCCAGGACCGCCCGCGCATCGCGGTGGCCGGCCTGAACCCGCATGCCGGCGAAGGCGGTCTGTTCGGCGACGAAGACTTGCGCATCATCGGCCCGGCCCTGCAGGCCGCGGTGGCCGAGGGCATCGACGCGCGCGGGCCGTATGCACCCGACACGGTGTTCATGCGCGCTCGCCGCGGCGAGTTCGACATCGTCGTCGCGATGACCCACGACCACGGCCTGATTCCCGTCAAGTATCTGGGCGTGGAGCAAGGGGTCAACGTGACGCTTGGCCTGCCCTTCGTGCGCACCAGCCCGGATCACGGCACGGCCTTCGACATCGCCGGCCAGGGCCGCGCCGACCCGTCCAGCCTGCAGGCGGCGATCCGCATGGCGCGGCGGCTGGTGGCCGCGGGCTGATCGGGCGTTCGCGGGCCGCTGCGGCGCGCGGGCCCGCCGTTGGGCTGCCGTTGGGTTGGCGATACCCGGCCCGTCAGGCCCGGGCGACCGCTTGCCCGGCCGGGTTGAGCCCGGCCAGCTGGCGCCGCGCTCGCGCCGTGGCGCGTTCGATCAGATAGTCGTTCTCGAAGGCGCGCAAGCGGCCGGTTTCGCACAGCCGCAGCAGCATGCGATGGGTCATCGACACCGTCTGCTGATGGCGCTTGCCGTGCGTGAAGACAAAGAAGCTGCGCGCCGCGCTGACATGCGACAGGCGCACCTTCTGCCAGCGCCCCTCGAGATGCATCTGGTAGGCAAAGCCGATCTGGACATGGTCGGCCAACGTCCGGCCGCGGGCCAGTTCGGCCGCCGGTTCGGCCGTGTCGGCCGTTGCCGGCAGCCCGGGCAGCAAGGGACTGGCGTCGGCCGGCGCAGCAGGCTCGTCGCCGCTGAGGTCGATGTCGACCGGCCCGGCCCAGTTGATCGACGATTCCTGCACCAGACCGACCTGACGTGCTTCGTCGGCACTGAAGCTGGGCAGCTCGACCTCGTCGGTCAGCACCGGCAGCGGGGCGCGCATCGCGCGCACCTCGTCGCGTGAGGGCAGCGGCTTGTCGAGCGCCCCCTCGACCTGCCGCGCCAGCAGGTTGATGTCGAGCTGCCGTACGCCGGTGTTGCGCAGCGCCTCGGCATGCGCCGGCATCAGCTTGCCGAAGAAGGCCTGGCGCTGGTCCTGCGGCCAGCGGATCAGATCCATGCCTTCGGTCAGCTGTTGCATCAGCTTGGGCAGTTCGGCCAGAAAGGCCTTGCGGTGCTCGGGCGTGGGCTTGGGCTGCACGCTCATGAACAGTTCGCGACCGGCGCGGCGCAGCCGCTTGGATTGCTCGCTGTCGGCGCCGCCCGCCGCCACTGCGCGCAGCACCACCTGGCTCCAGATGCGGGCGATGAAGTCGCGCACGAAGTCGGGGCCGTTGAGATCGCGCAACTCGTCGTCCAGCCGCTGCGCGTAGAGCTGGCGCAGGCGCAGCTCATCTTCTTTCTGCGACAGCAGTTCGGCGGCGGCGCCCGGGACCTGCGCCGCGATGCGCTCCTGCTCGGCGATGAAGGCTTCCAGCGCGGCCAGCTTGCTGTCGTAGGTCTCGATCTGGTCGAAGTCGCCCTCGACGACTTCCTGCACCAGATCGCGCACCTTGGCCAGGAAGCGCTGCGCGGCATCGTCGCCGAAGTCCTCGAAGCCGGCGCCCAGCGAGGCGATGCGGTTGACGAAGCGCCGCACCGGGTGGCGGCGCGACGAGAAGAACGAGGGGTCGCCGAGCGCAGCGCGCAGCACCGGCAGCTGCAGCCGGGCGATCTGCCGGGCCATCTGCGGGGGCACCTTGGGGTCGGACAGGATCTGGTCGAACAGACTGCCGATGACGTCAATCACCATGTGATCGAGCGATCCGGTGCTGGCTTGCCGCAGTTCGTCGCGGTGGGCGTGGATCAGGTTGGCCAGCGGGCCGTCGACGTCGCCCCGGCCGCGGTCTGCGGGATGGCCGCCGCCGTCGCTGCTGCCGCTGCCGCCGGGCAGGTTGACGTAGGCCAGCTGGCGGATGAGCGCCATCAGCGCCGGGTCGACCTGCCCCAGCGGCGTGCCGCGGCCACCGCCGATCCCGCTGTGGCTGGACGGGCTGAAGCCCGTGCGCCTGCCGGCGTGCTGGCTGTCCGTCCCGCTGGGCGCGCCGGAACGCGAGGTGTCCATGCCGCTGGACGGGCTCGCGGTGTCCGCGCCGCCGGTGCCGCCTGTACCGCCGCGAGGTCTGCCGGCGCGCACGCTCATGCCCGCGGGCTGAACGCCGGCGTTGCGCATCTCGGCAACCATGTCGGCGTACGCCGCGCTCATCATGCCGCCGAGCGAACGGCCGATCTCGGCGGCCAGCAGCTTGCGCACGTCGGCGCGCTCGGACACCGCGTCGACACCGCGCATCATCGCGTGGCCGATGACTTCCGGGCGCATCGGGTTGCGCTCCTTCTCGGTGCCGGCATACCCGAGCAGCGTCGCGACGTAGGCGTCGAACTCGCGCAACTCCCATTCGCAGGCCTGCGCGACATCCATGCCGAAGCGTTCGGCGGCGATCTGGTTTTCGACCTCGTGGTCGTCGACCAGCTTCAGCGCGTCCCAGGCGGTCGGTGCGGTCCTGGCCACCGCGGCGCCGGCTTCGCGCATCACGCGTTCGTCGAAGGCATCGTTGAAGGTCAGCGCGAAGACCGCCGACTTGCGGTTGAGTTCGAACTGCGCGGCCAGCAGCCCGTCACGCTGGTACGCACTGTGCGCCGCCAGCGACGCCAGCCCCAGGCTGTCGATGGTGCGCTCCACCGCGCCGCGGGCCGTGCGCTTGAGCGTCTGAACGGCGGCTTCGAGGGGCGCGGGCAGGCGGTGGACGGGATTCGGCTTCATGCGGGCCACAGGGCCGCTCAAGACGGGGCCGCTCAAGTATGCGGCACGCCGTGCCCGCGCGTCGGCTGGCTTGGCAAGCGAATGCTCGCCGGCTGCGGCCTATTTCGCCTGCGGCCTATTTCTTCAGTGCGTCGCGAATCTCGCGCAGCAGCAGCACGTCCTCGGGCGGTGGCGCCGGTGCGGCAGGCGGCGGCGCTGGCTGGTTGCGCTTCATCCTGTTCACCTGCCGGATCATCAGGAAAATGATGATTGCCAGAATGATGAAGTTGATCGCCACGGTGATGAAGTTGCCGTAAGCGAACACCGCCCCGGCCTTCTTGGCGTCGGCCAGCGTGGTTGCGGTCTGCCCGGCCAGCGGGATGAAGTAGTTGCTGAAGTCCAGCCCGCCGAAGATCTTGCCGACCAGCGGCATGATCAGGTCGCCGACGAGGGAATCGACGATCTTGCCGAAGGCGCCGCCGATGATCACCCCGACCGCCAGATCGATGACATTCCCCTTGACGGCGAATTCCTTGAATTCGGATGCGAAACTCATGCTGTCCTTTCGATGGCACACCGCGGCGCGCGGCAGGTGGAAGCCGCACGCAACCGGTGCCAGCCAAGATCGACGGTAGTGGCCCGCGCCCCGCGGCGTCAAGACCTGCGACCCGCCGCTGGCCCGACCGCTGCCTGTGCAAGGCACCTCCGCTAGAATTCCGGATTGTCTCGAACCAACCCAGCCCGCAGAGGATCCCCATGAGCGACGGCGCGAACGATCGCAACATCGACCAGGGCCGGCGCACTTGGATCGCCATCACCGCCGGTGCCGGCGCGATCGGTGGCGCGGCCACCGCAGTGCCATTCATCAGCACCTTCGCGCCGTCAGAGCGCGCGCGTGCGGCGGGTGCGCCGGTGCAGGTCGACATCAGTGCCATCAAGCCCGGCGAGAAGCTCACCGTCGAGTGGCGCGGCAAGCCGGTGTGGATTGTGCGGCGCACCGCCGATCAGGTCGAAGCGCTGAAGAAGAACGACCCGTTGGTCGCCGATCCCAAATCCGAGCGCAAGCCGGACGAACTGACCCCGCCCTACGCCCGCAACGAAGCGCGTTCGATCAAGCCCGAGTATTTCGTCGGCGTCGGCATCTGCTCGCACCTGGGTTGTTCGCCGTCAGACCGCTTCACCCCGGGCGCGCAGCCGTCGCTGCCCGACGACTGGCAGGGCGGCTTCCTGTGTCCCTGTCACGGCTCGACGTTCGACATGGCCGGGCGCGTCTTCAAGAACAAGCCGGCGCCGGACAACCTGGAAGTCCCGCCGCACAAGTACCTGTCGGACACCGTGCTGCTGATCGGTGACGACAGGAAGGCCTGAGTTCTCTTTTCAATCCAAGCCGTACCCCGAGGTCGAGATGGCTGAATTCAAGCAAGCTCCTGCCGGCGCGCCGCTCGCCGAACAGTTGATGACATGGGTCGACAACCGCTTTCCTGCGAGCAAGCTGTACAAGGAACACCTGTCCGAGTACTACGCGCCGAAGAACTTCAACTTCTGGTACTTCTTCGGCTCGCTGGCGATGCTGGTTCTGGTGATTCAGATCGTCACCGGCATCTTCCTGGTGATGCATTACAAGCCCGACGCGGCCAAGGCTTTCGAGTCGGTCGAATACATCATGCGCGACGTGCCCTGGGGCTGGCTGGTGCGTTACATGCACAGCACGGGCGCCAGCGCGTTCTTCGTCGTCGTCTACCTGCACATGTTCCGCGGGATGATCTACGGCAGCTACCGCAAGCCGCGCGAACTGATCTGGATCTTCGGCTGCGCGATCTTCCTGTGCCTGATGGCCGAGGCCTTCATGGGCTATCTGCTGCCGTGGGGCCAGATGTCGTACTGGGGCGCGCAGGTCATCATCAATCTATTTGCGGCCATTCCTTTCGTCGGCAACGACCTGTCGCTGCTGATCCGCGGCGATTACGTGGTCGGCGACGCGACGCTGAACCGCTTCTTCAGTTTCCACGTCATCGCCGTGCCGCTGGTCCTGCTCGGCCTGGTGGCCGCGCACATCATCGCGCTGCACGAAGTGGGTTCGAACAATCCTGACGGCGTCGAGATCAAGGCCAAGAAGGACGCCAGCGGCAAGCCGCTGGACGGCATCCCCTTCCATCCTTACTACACCGTGCACGACATCCTGGGCGTCAGCGTCTTCCTGCTGATTTTCAGCGCGGTGATCTTCCTGTCCCCCGAACTCGGCGGCTACTTCCTGGAGTTCAACAACTTCATTCCTGCCGACCCGTTGAAGACGCCGGCGCACATCGCACCGGTCTGGTACTTCACGCCGTACTATTCGATGCTGCGCGCGGTCACCGACCCGATGGCCACGGTGTTCGCAGTGCTGGTGGCGATGGCCACGGTGCTGGCGGTGTTCAAGGGGGGCCTGGCGGCCAAGTGGCGCATCGCGGTGCTGGTGATCGGCGCGCTGGCGGTCGTCGCCCTGAAGGCATTCGACGCCAAGTTCTGGGGCGTGGTGGTGATGGGTGGCGCGGTGGTGATCATGTTCGGGCTGCCCTGGCTGGACCGCAGCGCTGTCAAGTCGATCCGCTACCGTCCCGGCTGGCACAAGATTCTTTACGGCGTGTTCGTCGTCGTCTTTCTGGTGCTCGGCTACCTGGGCGTCAAGCCGCCGTCGTCCGTCGGCACGCTCGCGTCGCAGATCGGCACGCTGTTCTACTTCGGCTTTTTCTTGCTGATGCCCTGGTGGAGCCGGATCGGCGAATTCAAGCCCGTGCCCGACCGCGTGGTCTTCCACGCGCACTGAGCCGCAAGGCAACCTGACATGAAGAACATTCTCATCGGTCTGTGGGCCAGCCTGTGTCTGCTGGGCCCGGCCATGGCGAACAGCGAAGGCCCCGCCTGGGACAAGTTCCCGGACAAGCGCGTCACCGACATGGCCGCGCTGCAACATGGCGCCAAGCTGTTCGTCAATTACTGCCTGAACTGCCATTCGGCCGCGTACATGCGCTACAACCGCCTGCGCGACATCGGGCTGGATGAAGAACAGATCAAGGCCAACCTGGTCTTCACCGGTGCCAAGGTCGGCGACGTGATGAAGACGGCGCTGAACCCGAACGAAGCCAAGGACTGGTTCGGCGGCGTGCCGCCCGACCTGACGCTGATCGCCCGCTCGCGTGCCGACGGCGCCAAGGGCAGCGGCGCCGATTACATCTACACGTACCTGCGCAGCTACTACCGCGACGACACCAAGGCCACCGGCTGGAACAATCTGGTCTACCCCAATGTCGGCATGCCGCACGCGTTGTGGGAACTGCAGGGCCAGCAGAAGGCGGTGTTCGTCGAAGAGAAGGACGCGCACGAACCCGGCAGGGTCAGCCAGGTCTTCAAAGGCTTCGAGCCGATCACGCCGGGCCTGCTGAGCCAGGCTGATTACAACAATTCGGTTGCCGACCTCGTCGCCTTCCTGCAATGGATGGGCGAACCGCAGCAGACCAACCGCGTGCGCCTGGGTGTCTGGGTGCTAATCTTCCTGGGCTTGTTCACGATCATCGCGTGGCGCTTGAACGCCTCGTTCTGGAAAGACATCAAGTAGTAGATTCCACGACGTCGGGCCGCAGGCCCGGCGGCCAAGCGCAGCGGGAGCCCCAGGCGCCCGCTGCGTTGTTCATTTCTTCTGGGCCCTTCGAGGGCCCCACCTGAACCAAGGGCCAGCCACCATGATGGTGCTTTACTCCGGAACCACCTGCCCCTACTCGCACCGCTGCCGCTTCGTGCTGTTCGAGAAGGGCATGGACTTCGAGATCCGCGACGTCGACATCTTCGCCAAGCCCGAAGACATCGCGTTGATGAACCCGTACAACGAGGTGCCCATCCTGGTGGAGCGCGACCTCATCCTGTACGAGAGCCACATCATCAACGAGTACATCGACGAGCGCTTTCCGCATCCGCAGTTGATGCCCGGCGACCCGGTGGCCCGCGCCCGCGTGCGGCTGTTTCTCTTCAACTTCGAGAAGGAACTGTTCAGCAACGTCAACCTGCTCGAAAGTCGCAGAGTCAAGGCGACCGAAAAGCTGTTGGAAAAGGCGCGCGACCAGATCCGCGACCGGCTGACCCAGCTGGCACCGATCTTCCTGAAGAACAAGTACATGCTGGGCGACGACTTCAGCATGCTCGACGTGGCCATCGCCCCGCTGCTCTGGCGCCTGGATTACTACGGCATCGACCTGAGCAAGAATGCCGTGCCTCTGCTGAAGTACGCCGAGCGCATCTTCTCGCGCCCGGCGTACATCGAGGCCCTGACGCCGTCCGAGAAAGTCATGAGGAAATGATCTACCGCCGGGGCGGCCGACGCCGCTCCCCCTCCAGCGCGGGCCGCCCGCGGCCCGGTGAAGCCGGTTCCGCAGCCTCCGCTCGGTCGGGCTGAGCACGATGGCGACCGCCTCTCTTGGCGAGAACCAGGGCACGTCGACGCGCCCCTATCTGTTGCGGGCGCTGCACGACTGGTGCACCGACAACGGCTTCACGCCTTACATCGCCGTCTTCGTCGATGCCAAGGTGCAGGTGCCGATGGAGTACGTCAAGAACAACGAGATCGTGCTCAACGTCGGCTTCGAAGCCACGTCGGGGCTGAAGCTCGGCAACGAGGCGATCGAATTCAAGGCCCGCTTCGGCGGCAGCGCGCGCGAGATCGTCGTGCCGGTCGATCATGTGGTGGCGATCTACGCCCGCGAGAACGGTCAGGGCATGGCCTTTCCGGTGCCGACCGACGCGCCGGGCACCGGTGCGAAGCCGACCAGCAACGATCACCCTGATCGGCCCACCGGCGTCGTGCGCGGCTTGCGCCTGGCGACGTCGGATCCCGTTTCGCCTGACGCTGCCGCCGGGGCCGCCGATGCGCCACCGCCCGGCGATGACGAGCCACCCGAGCCGAGCGGGCCGCCCGGCAACCGGCCTGCGCTCAAGCGGGTGAAATGACGCCGGCTTCTACAATTCAAATGGTCCGGCCGGCTTAGCTCAGCTGGTAGAGCACCCGCCTTGTAAGCGGAAGGTCGTCCGTTCGATTCGGACAGCCGGCACCAAGTTTCTAGTTGGTAGAAGTCGAAAGCAAACGCTAACTTGTTCGCCGATACGCTGACGGCGGATACCATATCGGATACCACAACGGGCTCGCGTTCTCGACTTGTGCACACTCAAGGGACAGAAGGCCTTCGACCGCGGCATGGCGCCGCAGGACTGGCGCCTGGAAACGCACTCGAACACCCCTTCGCAGATGGTGGCCGCATTGCAGTAACTG
>JANMAP010000218.1:0-9287 GCA_031359905.1 Burkholderiales bacterium
GACTTGCATGTGTAAGGCATGCCGCCAGCGTTCAATCTGAGCCAGGATCAAACTCTTCAGTTCGATCTTGAATTTACTCATAAAGGAATCGAAGTGAACTTCACTTCAATTTCCATGAGCGTTTAAGGTCATGAGACCTGAACTCCGCGATTGCTCGCATTGTTCTTGGCACTCGCCTTCAAACGCCCACGCTTATCGGCTGTATGTTGTTAAAGAGCTTGCCTTGTGGCGCGCTGATCAGTGACCAGCAAAGACATCGATTCTGGCATTTTTCCGAAACGTCTGTCAAGCCACAGGGCTTTTCACAGACTGCTTTCGATCCTCGACTGCGTCACAGCCACCGTGGAATCAATCGCCCAACCGAGCCTGCGAATGTAGCACAGGCGTTTCAACGGGCGCAAGCCATGCCCCTGAGCCTCAGTGAGAGGCCCGATCTCCCAGCATCGCTCGCGCGGTTCGCGCTGGATCGTCCGAACTCAACACCGCGGGCAGCAGGCTGGCCAGCTGACGGGTATCGGCCCTGAGCACGCGCTGCTTGATCGAGGCGATGCGTGCGGGGTGCATCGAGAAGCTGCGCAAGCCCATCGCCAGCAATACTTCCGTGAATGCCGCGTCACCTGCCATCTCCCCGCAGACACTGACGTGGCGCCCCCCGGCCTTGGACCGGCTGATGGTGTGGTTCAACAACTCGAGCACCGCGGGATGCCAGGGGTCGTAGAGATGCGCAACGGCGTCGTCGGAACGGTCGATGGCCAGGGTGTACTGGATCAGATCGTTCGTTCCGACAGACACGAAGTCGAAGCTGGCCAGGAGCCGGTCGATCATCACGGCCGCTGCGGGCACCTCGACCATCGCGCCCACTTCGACCCGACCGTACGCGCGCCCTGCGTCATCCAGCTGCGCCTTCGCCTTGGTGACGGCTTCACGCACCGATCGCACCTCCGACAGGTGCGCCACCATCGGGATGAGGATGCGGACCTTCCCGAAGGCACTGGCCCGCAGGATGGCGCGCAGCTGTTGACGAAACATCCCTGGCTCGGCCAGGCTCCAGCGGATCGCGCGCAGCCCCAACGCAGGGTTGAGCCCATGCTCGTGGCGATACTCCTGGGAAGTCATCCGCTCGATTGGCTTGTCGGCGCCGATGTCGACGGTGCGGATGGTCACCGGCAACCCTTGCATGGCCAGCACCGCTGCGCGGTAGGCCTCGAACTGCTCGTCCTCGTCAGGCAAATCTCCGCCGCGATTCATGAAGAGAAACTCGCTGCGGAACAAGCCCACGCCCACTGCGCCTGCCTCTAGCGCGGCTGGCGCATCGCCGGGCAACTCGATGTTGGCCAGCAACTCGACCGCTTCGCCGTCGAGCGTGACCGCCGGCGTGTGGCGGAGTCGGTTCAGGCGCGCGCGTTCCAACTCACTCTGCCGCTGCCGGAAGCGATATTCCTCGAGCACGATCGGCGAGGGATTGACGATCACGACACCAGCGTCGCCGTCGATCACCAGCCAATCGTCCTGACGAATCAGGCGACTCGCTTCGCGGGCGCCCACCACCGCAGGGATGTCCATGCTGCGGGCCACGATCGCGGTGTGCGAAGTCCGACCGCCCACGTCGGTGACAAACCCCGTGAAGATGCTGCGCTTGAACTGCATCATGTCGGCGGGTGCCACGTCGTTGGCGACGAGGACCAGCGGATCCTCGGTCGCAGTCTCCCCCGCGGCCGATCCGAGCGGCGGACGCGCTGTGCCATCGCTGACTGCATCGCTGCTCAGTTGGCGAAGCATCCGTTCCACCACCTGCTCGACATCCGCCTTGCGCTCGCGCAGGTAGGCGTCTTCCATGTCGTCAAACTGCCGCGCCAAGACCTCGAGCTGCGCCGACAAGGCCCACTCGGCGTTGTAGTGGCGGTCTCGGATCCAGGCTTTGGTGGCCTCGGTCAGGGCGTCATCGTGCAACAACATAACGTGGACATCGAGAAGCGCGGACAACTCGTGCGGCGCCTCGGCAGGCATGTCGCACTTCAGTGCCGACAATTCGGCCGATACGGCGTCACGGGCGTGGCGCAGGCGGTTGATCTCGCCATCGATGCTGTCGGCAGCCACGAAGTAATGCGCCACGTCGACGCGGCTGGACGCCACCAGCACTGCGCGGCCGATAGCCACGCCGCGCGACACCGCCATGCCGAACACCTGAATGCTCATACAGGCAATGTAGCGTAGCCCCCTTCGGCCCGGTGGTCACTCGCCTTCGCCGAACTTGCCCTCCACCAGAGCGCGCAACGCCACCATGGCGTCGTGTTCGTCGTCGCCTTCAGTCTCGATCTCGATCTCGCTGCCGATCCCCGCGGCCAGCATCATCACGCCCATGATGCTTTTGGCGTTCACGCGCCGCCCACTGCGGCTGAGGTGGATGTCGCTGCGAAAGCCACCGGCCAGCTTGGTCAACTTGGCCGACGCCCTGGCGTGAAGCCCCAGCTTGTTACTGATGGTGATGCTTGACTTGAGCATGGCTGCTGGGCGACGGAGGCTGGTTCTGTCGTCGCGGCACCGAGACCTGCATCACGCCCTGGGTCGCGCCGGCGACGGCACGAGCGACCAGGTCGTCCAGCGCGACGTCGGCGTAGCACAAGGTGCGCCACAGCATCGGCACGTTGACGCCGGCGACCACCCGGGTGCGCACGCCGTCGGCGGCCGCCAGCGCCGCGTTGCAGGGCGTGGCGCCGAAGACGTCAGCCAGGATCAGCACTTCGGCAGGCGCGCGTTCGACCAGCAACGCGCGGATGCGGGCTTCGACGGCCTCGATGGTCGCACCAGCCTCCACGTCGATGCTGGTGACCAGCCGACTGCAATCCGGGTAGACATGCTGGGCCACCGCCTGCAACGCGCTGGCGAGTGGACTGTGGGCGACGATCAGCAGGGAAGCCATAAACAAACAACTCTGTTTTGATTATCGGCAGGTTGACGCGATCTTCGAGACCAGCGTTGTTCCGCCGCGTCGCCAGGCGACCTCGAGCAGGATCTTGGCCGATGCACGGCAGCCTGTTTGCCCGTTCGCAGGCGGTCGACATGCGCTTGACGTGCGCCCGATGACCTGATCCGACTCGCCCATCGGCCCTGTTTGAACGCGGTAGGTGGCCCTGAAGATGACTGCCAGCCCGTGAACGACCGCCTGCAGGGCCGGTCACGGGCGCACGCGCAGCGACCCAAAAAACATCTCGACCGCCTCGTCGGGCAGCTGACTCCCAACCACCGTGGCCTGGAAGACCCGCGTTCCATGCGCGAAGACCACGATCTGCTCCTGCACCACCTGACCATCGGGCAGCCGCCCCACCAGGTGCTGCCGTCCGCTGTCCGCTTGCGGCGTCGCGCCCGGCACCTGGACCGCCTGGGCCCCACCTCGAGCGGCATTGATGTTCGCTGCGGCGGTGGCGCCAAGTTCGCGCAGTGCCGCGCCAACCCGCGCCGGATCGGCGACATCGGCAAATGCCAGCGCCCAGGTCTGACCGCCGGCGCTGCACGCGTGGAGCGCCCAACGCACGGGCGTCCCAGCCAACGGGACGGTGCGCGACTGCACGGTCGCTTTGCACGGCAGCAGAACCTGGACGTCTGTGCCCTCCGCGCGCAGTTCACGCCAATCCAGCGTCGGCGAGCAAGCCAGCAGCACCGAGGCGGCACCGGCGCAAGCCCAGCTTGAACGGAAGATTGGGGCCATACCCGATTATCCGGGGGCTGCCAGACAATCCGGACATGAACGACGCTTCCCCGCTGCCCTCAGAGGCCCTGACCGGCGTGCGCGTCCTCGACCTGTCGCGCGTGCTCGCCGGCCCCTGGTGCACGCAGACACTGGCCGACCTGGGGGCCGAGGTGATCAAGATCGAACGCCCCGGCAGCGGCGACGACACCCGCGGCTGGGGCCCGCCCTTCCTGCAACGGGCCGATGGCCGTGAGGGTAGCGAAGCGGCCTACTTCCTGGGCACCAACCGCAACAAGCGCTCGGTGGCCATCGACATCGCCCAGCCTGCCGGCCAGTCGCTGATCCGCGCCCTGGCCGATGGCTGCGACGTGATGGTCGAGAATTTCAAGGTCGGCGATATGGCGCGCTACGGTCTCGACGCCGCAGCGCTGTGCGCCGGCCGCCCGCGGCTGGTGTACTGCTCGATCACCGGCTATGGCCAGACTGGCCCGTACCGAGATCGCGCTGGATACGACTACGCCGTGCAAGGGCTGGGCGGCCTGATGAGCGTCACCGGCGAACGCGACGACCTGCCGGGCGGAGGGCCGCAAAAGGTCGGCGTGGCGGTTGCGGATCTCTTCACCGGCATGTACGCCACGGTGGCCATCCTGGCAGCGCTGCGTCACCGCGACGCCACCGGGCAGGGTCAGGTCATCGACATGGCCCTGCTCGATACGCAGGTGGCCATGCTGGCGAACCTGGGCGCCAACTACCTGGTCACCGGCCAGGCGCCGCGGCGGGCCGGGAACGCCCACCAGAACATCGTGCCCTACCAGGTGTTCGAAGTGGCCGATGGCCACCTGATCCTGGCGGTGGGCAATGACGGCCAGTTCGAACGCTTCTGCCGGGTCGCCGGACTGTCCGAACTCGCGCAAGACCCGCGCTATGCCCACAACGCCGATCGGGTGCGTCATCGCGACGCCCTCGTGCCGCTGCTGGCTGACTGCCTGCGTCAGCGCACCCGTGCAGACTGGCTGGCCGCGCTCGATGCCGCCAAAGTGCCCTGCGGGCCGATCAACGACCTTGAGGAGGTCTTCGCCGACCCGCAGGTCCGCGCCCGCGCGATGACGGTGCGCATCGACCATCCGCACGCCGACCAGCTGGAGCTGGTGGCCAGCCCGATCAAGATGTCGGCCACGCCGGTGCAGCTGCGCCGCCCGCCACCGCTGCTCGGCGAGCACACCGACGAAGTGCTGCAAGAAATCGGTATCGGCGCCGAACAGCGTGCCGAACTGCGCCGCCAGGGTGTGATCGGCTGACCGTGAGCGCGGCAAGGTGCAACCCTGCCATGTCAGCCGCCGAAGACCTTCTTGAGAATGGCACTGCCGGTCTTCAGCGGATCGGCGCGGATCTTCTTCTCCTCCTCGCCGATCATGCGGAACAACCCATCCAGCGCACGGGCCGTCACGTACTGCTGGACATTGGCATCCTCGCCTTTCACCAGCCCCAGGCCCATGCCTTTGGCGGCTACGGCGTTATAGCGCTCGGCCAGCTGCACCTTCTCGGTGGCGCGGGTCACGATCGGCAGGAACTTCTCTGCCAGCGGGGTGCGGGTCTTGCCGGCGAAGAAGTCGGTGACGGAGGTGTCTCCGCCGCGGACGATCTTCAGCGCGTCCTCGACGCTCAGCGCCTTGACGGCATTGACCAGCAGCGGCCGCGCCTCGGGCACCGCGGCTTCCGCCGCGCGGTTCATGGCCGTCACCAGTTCGTCGACCTTCTGTCCCTGGCCCGCAGCACGCAGCAGCTTGGCGGCGCTGTTCAAGGCCCCGGGCAACGGGATGCGCACACTGGGGTTGCCCAGGAATCCGTCGGTGCGCCCGAGCCCTGCCACCGCCGCTTCGGCACCGCGCTGCAGCGCGGCTCGCACGCCACTCGCGGCGTCGCTTTCGGTCAAATCTACCGCCCGCGCAGGGGCGGCGGCCAGCCACGCCGTCATCCCTGCTGCCGTAAACTCGCGTCGATTCACCATGTCTTCTCCTCAGCTACGCCGCCTGTTGATCAGGCCCGATCTTGCCCGCCGCCGCGCCCTGCTGGCAATGTCGGCTGCGGGGGCCATGGCCGCCGGGCTCGGCGGCTGCAGCGCGCGCGACCGCGCGCCCGATTTCAGCTACACCCTGCTCGACGGGGCCAAGCAGTCGACGACGGCGCTGCGCGGCAAGGTCCTGCTGGTCAATTTCTGGGCCACCAGCTGCGTGACCTGCGTCAAGGAAATGCCGCAGCTCATCGCCACGCACCGCAAGTTCGAAGGCCGCGGTTTCGAGACCCTGGCGGTGGCCATGAGCTACGACCCGCCGGCCTATGTGGCCAACTTCGCCCAGTCGCGCCAGCTGCCGTTCGGCGTGGTGATCGACAACACCGGCGCCATCGCCAACGCCTTCGCCGGCGTGCAGCTGACACCCACCACCTTCCTCATCGACAAGCGCGGCGGCATCGTCAAGCGCTTCGTCGGCGAGCCCGACTTCGCCGACCTGCACGCCCTGGTCGAGAAGCTGCTGGCCGAGACCGCCTGAGCCCGGGCCGATGATCGGCCGGTTGCGCGGCACCCTGGCCGGCAAGTCACCGCCGCAGGTCCTGGTCGATGCCGGCGGCGTCGGCTACGAGCTGGACGTGCCGATGAGCACCTTCTACAACCTGCCCGCCGTCGGCGAGCCGGTGACGCTGCTGACCCACTTCGTGGTCCGCGAAGACGCGCAGATCCTCTTCGGCTTTTTCACCGCCGAAGAACGTGCGACCTTTCGCGAGCTGGTGAAGATCAGCGGTGTCGGGCCGCGCACGGCGCTGGGTCTGCTGTCCGGTCTGAGCGTTGCCGAACTGGCCCAGGCCGTCAGCCGCCAGGACAGCGCGCGCCTCGTCAAGGTTCCCGGCATCGGCAAGAAGACGGCCGAACGGCTGCTGCTCGAACTCAAGGGCAAGCTCGGCGCCGACCTGTCGCTGCCGGCCAGCGCCGCGCCCAGCGATAGCCAGAACGACATCGCCCAGGCCTTGCAGGCCTTGGGCTACAACGAACGCGAGGCGCAGGCCGCGCTGAAGGCGCTGCCCACCGACATCAGCGTCAGCGATGGCATCAAGCAGGCCTTGAAGGCCCTGAACCGCTAACCAGCGGCGGCGGGTGTGCCCACCCAGCTCAGGGGCCGAGCAGCCCGGCGCGGCCGAAGCCGAAGACGCGCAACAACCAACGGGTCGGCAGTTGCACCGCGGCGGCGTTGTAGTCGGCCGCGGCGCTGTCGAACAGCTGGCGCGCGAAACCCAGCCGCGACTGGCCCTCGTGCCAGCGTGCCACCAGCCCGGCGACATCGCTGCGCTGGCTGACCTGCACCTGTTGTTCGAGCAGCGCAAAGACCCGGCTGGCAGCCGATGCCAGCGCCGTCTCGGCAGCCACCCAGGCCGCGGCAGCCGCCAACGCGACCGGCCGGGCGCCCAGCGTTGCGGCTGCCGCGCCGGCCTGGCGGTGGGCGGCGAGCCAGGCATCCATCGCCCCCTGTTCAGCGGTCAGCGGATCGCGCAACGCGGCCAGCAGCGGCTCGACGGCTTCACCGCGGTGGTGCAGCGCCGCGTCGATCTGCGTCCAGGCCGCGCCGATCGCGTTGCGCAAGGCGACCAGGCGGTTGTAGGCGCCAACCATCCAGAACACCAGCACGGCGGCCGCGGCCAGCACGGCCCACTGCGTGCTCGACATGACGATCCAGCGGTCCATCAGTGGCCGCCGCTCAAGTCCGCACTTCGCCCTGGCCCAGCACGATCCACTTCAGCGACGTCAGGCCTTCCAGCCCGACCGGCCCGCGCGCATGCAGCTTGTCGGTGCTGATGCCGATCTCGGCGCCCAGGCCGTATTCGAAGCCATCGGCAAAGCGCGTGCTGGCGTTGACCATCACGCTGGCTGAATCGACCTCGCGCAGGAAGCGCATCGCGCTGTCATGACGGGTGCTGAGGATCGCGTCGGTGTGATGCGAGCCATGGCGGTTGATGTGGGCGATGGCCGCGTCGAGGCTGTCGACGACCTTGATGCTGATGATCGGCGCCAGGTACTCCGTATCCCAGTCGGCGTCGCTGGCCGCCAGCACCCGCGCGCCGGGCAACCCCTGCAGCAGAGCCAGGCTGCGCGGGCAGGCGCGCATCTCCACGCCCTTGGCAGCGAAGATGCCGCCGATGCGCGGCAGGAAGGCCGCCGCCTGGGCGGCATGCACCAGCAGTGATTCGGCCGCGTTGCACGGGCTGACCTTCTGCGTCTTGGCGTTGTCGGTGACGCGCACGGCGAGCTCGATGTCGACCTCGGCATCGACATAGACATGGCAATTGCCGTCCAGGTGCTTGATCACCGGCACGCGCGACTCGGCAGCGATGCGCGCGATCAGGCCCTTGCCGCCGCGCGGGATGATCACGTCGACATGCTGCGGCATCGTGATGAGCTGGCCGACCGCCGCGCGGTCGGTGGTCTCGACGAGCTGCACGGCGTCGGCCGGCAGGGCGGCGTCGACCAGAGCGGCCTGCACCAGCCTCCACAGCGCCAGGTTGGAATGCAGGGCCTCCGAGCCCCCACGCAGGATGCAGGCGTTGCCGCTCTTGATGGCCAGCGACGCGGCCTCGATGGTCACGTTCGGTCGGCTCTCGTAGATCATGCCGAAGACCCCCAGCGGCACGCGCATCTGGCCGACGCTGATACCGCTGGGTTGGCGCTTGACGCCGCTGATCTCGCCCACCGGGTCGGGCATCGCGGCGATCTGCTCGCAACCCTCGGCGACGGTGGCGATGATCGCCGGTGTCAGCTTCAGGCGGTCGATCAGAGGCGCGTCGAGCCCCGCGTTGCGCGCGGCCTGCAGGTCGCGGATGTTGGCCGATTGCAGTTCGGGCCCGGCGGCGCGCAGCCGCGACGCCAGGCCGCGCAGCGCGGCATTCTTGGCCGCGGTGCTGGCTGCGGCCATCACGGCGGCAGCGGCGCGGGCCGCGGCGCCGACATGGGCCATGTACGCCGATAGATCGTTCGAGGTCATCGTCGGGCGATTGTCCCAAATCGCGGGCACCGGGCTGGGTGGCCGCTGTCTGGCGATGCCGCTGCGCCTTCACGCTCGCCTTCACGCTGGCGTCGGCCGCAGGCTGCACGGCGGGCGGGCGCTTGAGGAACGCCCTGGGAACCGGCTTGGTCTCGGGAACGGCTCTGGGCCTGGGTGTCGTGCACCGCAGCCTGCGCAGCGTGCGCGACGCGGTCGGCCAGACGCTGGCCCGCCTGCCCGAGCTGCACGCCGCGGTCGCGCGCATCGACAACCGGGCAGTGTTTGAAGTGCCGGAGATCCTGGCCCGCCTGCTCGCCTGCACCGCCGCGACGACCGCCGCCGAGCGCGAAGACATCGCGTCACCGGTCTGACGTCGCCGTGTACGCCGGCGTCGCGCGGCGCGCCCACCATCCGCGGAACATGCGCCGCGAAGACCTCTTGGCCCCACCCGACGACGACCCGACAGAGATCGGGGCCGACGCCGCATCGCTGCGCTTTCGCACGGTGTGGATTTCCGACCTGCACCTGGGCACGCCCGGCTGCCAGGCCGATGCGCTGCTCGACAGGCGCCC
>JANMAP010000384.1:0-5568 GCA_031359905.1 Burkholderiales bacterium
TCGGCCAACAGCTTCCTCGGCGGCAAGCGGCCCCAGGACGTGCTGCTCAAGTCGCCTGAGCGCGTGCTGGCGGCGGCGGCCGACGAAATGGGCGAAGTCGCCCATGCCTGACCCGGCCGGCGCAAGCCGTCCGCGGCGCGCCGGCGCGTCCAAGTCGAAGGCGGTGTCGGCCGGCACCGTACCGGACCCGCCGGCGGTCCTGCACATCACGACAGGGACCTGGAAGGCCGGTGTTGCCTTGCACCGCGTTCACCTCGACGTGCACGCGGCGGAGGCGTTCAACCCGGGCATCAAAGGCAACGCCAGGTTCAGCCCCATCGTCAGCGCCGCCGGAAAGCCGATCCCGACGCTGTACGGGGGCACCAGCTTCAACGGTGCGGCCATGGGAACCGTGTTCCACGACGTGCCCTTCGCGCCGGGGCTGAAGACCTTCGCCAAGCACAAGCTCGACGGTCAACTGCACTCGGTGCTGGCCGCCACGGCGGCATTGACGCTGGCTGACCTGCGCAACGTGCCGCTGCGCAAGCTGGGCGTCGAACGCAAGCAGTTGATCGACACGGAGAAGGACACCTATGACCAGACCCGCAGATGGGCTGCGGCCATCCATGCGCAACATGCGCACATCCAGGGCCTGTGCTGGACCTCGCGGCAGGACGACAGCGCGATGGCGGCGATGCTGTTCGGTGACCGCGTCGATGCAGGCACATTGACGCTGCGGGAGGCTTCGCGGGCCTTGCTCGATGATGGGCCTGCCTACATGGACTTGCTGACGTTGGCCAACAAGATTGGCGTGCGCGTTGTCGCCGGACGAGCCTGACAGGGTTCTTTTTCGCGATCTGGTCGCGCCTCTGCAAGCCCGACCTGGGGCGCTCAGCGACAACGCCATCTGACGAAGGTCGCGGTTGAAACGCCGAAGGGCACAACCGGCTTCGCACCCAGCGTGCATCGTTGAACTCGGACGAGAATGCACTCTTATGCGCGAAACGATGTTGTCTCATTTCGGCGTGGTCTTGATGACCGCGGTGGTAACGCTCGTGGGCGTGCTGCTGTTCCAAAACCTCGCAGGCGGCGAAGAGAAGATCGAGCATCAACTGCCCCGGCTGTACGAAGCCAACGACGCGGAGTTTCGCCGTGCACTGAGTTCGCTACTCGGCCCGTCGATCGTGGAGGGCAACAAGGTCGACACACTGCTCAATGGCGACCAGATCTTCCCGGCCATGCTGGCCGAGATTCGCGCTGCCAGGAGCACGATCACCTTCGAGACCTACATCTACTGGTCGGGCGCCATCGGCCAAGAGTTCGTCGACGCTCTTTCCGAACGCGCCCGGGCCGGGGTCAAGGTGCATGTGTTGCTTGACTGGATCGGCAGCGCGAAGATGGATCGCGCCCTGGTCGACGTGATGACGGGCGCCGGCATCGAGGTCGAGCGCTTTCACGAGCCGCATTGGTCGAACTTGAACAAGCTGAACAACCGCACTCATCGCAAGCTGCTCGTGGTCGACGGGCGCGTCGGCTTCACAGGCGGTGTCGGCATCGCCGATCACTGGCGGGGCCAAGCGCGCCACCCGGGGGAGTGGCGAGACTCGCATTTTCGCGTCGAGGGCCCGGTCGTCGCACAGATGCAGTCGGTGTTCCTCGACAACTGGATGCGGGCGACTGGCAGGGTGCTTCACGGGGAGGCCTATTTTCCGGCACTCATCGCGGCAGGGCCGCTGTCGGCGCAGATGTTCAGCAGCTCGCCGAGCGGCGGCAGCGAGAGCATGCAGCTGATGTACATGCTGTCGGTCACCGCTGCGCGAAGCACGATCGACCTCGCCAACTCATACTTTGTCCCCGACGACCTGACGATCAGGACGCTGCTTGGCGCGGCGCGTCGTGGCGTCAAGGTGCGCGTGCTCACGCCGAGCGGCCACATCGACTCTGAAACTGTGCGCAAGGCGTCGCGCGGGAGCTGGGGGCCGATGCTCGAGGCCGGGATCGAATTCGCCGAGTACGAGCCAACGATGTTCCACGTCAAGTCTCTCGTCGTCGACGGCATCTTTTCGTCAGTCGGCTCGACCAACTTCGACAACCGCTCGTTCTGCCTCAACGACGAGGCCAACCTCAACGTGCTGAACGCTGACTTCGGGCGCCTGCAGCAAGAGATCTTTAACGCCGACTGGGCCAAAGCAAGGCGTATCACCCTTCAGGAATGGCAGCAGCGCCCGTGGTCCGAGCGTCTGTTGGAGCGGCTGGCGTCACTGCTGCACACGCAGCTGTAGACGCCGCGCAATCCGTTTGGAGCAGAGATTGGGCGATAGCGCCATGCGTTCTGCGACAGAAGTACTGCGCTTGGCTTCGCTCACTCAAGCCATCGAAATGGCGGTGTCTTCGTCAATGCGCGCGCCCACCATCATCGGGATGTTGCCCCCGGGGCTTCCTGCTCCCCGACCAGCGGCGGCCGGGTTTCCTGCCGGAGCAAAGCGAATCGGACCCCCACGATTTCCCCCACACAAAGCGTGCGCTTCGCCGGGACGGCCTGCTGCGTGATGAATCAACTTCCATTGCGAAATCAACGACTTACCGGGTGATTTGGGGTGGCAAGAGATGCCACGAAACATCACTCGATGTTCTGCACCTGCTCACGCATCTGCTCGATGGCCACCTTCATTTCCACGGCAATCGTCGTCAGCTCCAGCGCAGCGCTCTTCGATCCCAGTGTGTTGGCTTCGCGCTGGAGTTCCTGGATCAGGAAGTCCAGCCGCTTGCCGAGCTCGCCGCCGGCTTGCAGAAGGCGCTCGATCTCGTCGAGGTGCGAGTTCAACCGGGTCAATTCCTCGGCGACGTCGATGCGGATCGCGTAGCTGGCGGCTTCGGTCAACGCGCGGTCGCGCAATGCCTCGGTCGGTATCGCGCCCGCGCCATCGGCGCCGGTCAACGCTTCGCGCCAGCGTTCGAGAAAGCGCTGCTGCTGGCGCTGCACCACCGCCGGCACCAGCGGCCCGGCCTGGGCCGCCAGCCCGCGCAGGCGCTGCACCCTGTCGAGCAGCATCGTCGCCAACCGCGCGCCTTCGCGGGCCCGGGCTTCGCGCAGACCGTCGATGCAGCGCTTGGCGGTGGCCAGTGCAGCCTGATCGATGTTCTCGCCGCCGCTGCCACCACGGCACCATTGAAGGACTTCGTTGACCGACAGCCCGCGGGCCTGCGGCAGCGAATGCAAGACGACAGCTTCGAGCTGGCTGAGCCGGCGCAACTGTTCGGCGTCGGGCTGCGGCCAGGCGTTGTCGGCGTCGCGTGCCGTGCTGATGCGCAGTTCGATCTTGCCGCGCCGGCAGGCCGCGCTGAGCGCTTCGCGCAGCGCCGGCTCGAGGCCGCGCAACTCGTCGGGCAGGCGCAGCGACAGGTCCAGAAATCGGCCGTTGACCGAGCGCGCATCGACCGACAGCGCCGGGCCACCGGGGACCACCGCGGATGCGACGCTGGCATAACCCGTCATGCTATAAACAGTCATCGCCTTTGCGCCCTCAGTAATTCGAAGATTATGTCAAAGCCAAAACCTGCACCGCTGCCTTCGGGCACCGTGGTCGGGGGCTACCAGATCGTCAAGAAACTGGCTGCCGGTGGGTTTGGCGTGGTGTATCTGGCCGAAGGCGAAAATCAGCAACTGGTGGCCATCAAGGAATACCTGCCGGCGTCGCTGGCGGAACGTTCCCCTGGCGAATTGACGCCGCGCGTCAAGCCCGACAAGCAGCCGCTGTACCGGCTGGGCTTGAAGAGCTTTTTCGAGGAAGGCCGTTCGCTGGCCCAGATCAGCCACCCCAGCGTGGTCAGCGTTCTCAATTTCTTCCGCGAGAACGAAACCGTCTACATGGTGATGAACTATCTGCAGGGCGATACCCTGCAGGATTTCATCGTCACCGCGCGGGATTTGAAGCGCGACAAGGTGTTCCGCGAAAGCTCGATTCGCAGCCTGTTCGACGAGATATTGCGCGGCTTGCGCATCGTGCACCAGCACAAGATGCTGCACCTGGACATCAAGCCGGCGAACATCTTCATCACCAACGACAACAAGGCGGTGATGCTCGACTTCGGCGCCGCACGCGAAGTGCTGAGCAAGGAAGGCAACTTCATCCGCCCGATGTACACGCCGGGTTTCGCCGCGCCCGAGATGTACCGCCGCGACGGCACGCTGGGCCCGTGGACCGACATCTACGCCATCGGCGCCTGCATCTACGCCTGCATGCAGGGCTACCCGCCCAACGACGCGCCGCAGCGGCTGGAGAAGGACCGCCTGGCGCTGAGCCTCTCACGCCTGCGCAACATCTATTCCGACAACCTGATCGAGGTCACGGAGTGGTGCATGGCGCTGGACCCGCTGAGCCGGCCGCAGAGCGTCTTCGCGCTGCAGAAGGAACTGTCGCGCGAAACCGAACGTCGCTACACCAAGCTCAGCTTCGGTGAACGGCTCAAGCTCCAACTGGAAACCTTGAAGACGGGTGCGAAGGCGTGAGCCCGCAAGTTCGCTGCGGATCCGGAACATGAGCCCCCAGGCTCACTGCGCCGTCGACTGATGCGCTTCTCCGTCTACCAGGTCAGCCGCAAGGGCGGTCGCGACAAGAACGAAGACCGCATGGGCTATTGCTACACGCGCGACGCCGGCCTGTTCGCGCTGGCCGACGGCATGGGCGGGCACCCGGAAGGCGAGGTCGCTTCGCAGCTGGCGTTGCAGACCCTGTCGGCGATGTTCCAGCGCGAAGCCAAGCCCAGGCTGGCCGATCCGCTGCGTTTCCTGCACGAGGCCATCATTGCCGGGCACCACCAGTTGCTGCGCTACGCCACCGAACGCGCGCTGATGGACACGCCGCGCACGACGGTTGTCGCCTGCCTGCTGCAGGGCAACGCGGCCTACTGGGCCCATTGCGGCGATTCGCGGCTGTACCTGGTGCGTGGCGACAAGCTGGTCGCGCGCACCCGCGACCACTCGTATTCCGAACTTCAGGAAACGCTGTCGCAGGTCGTGCCGATGGGCGACCGACTCAACCGCAACGTGCTCTTCACGTGTCTGGGCAGCCCGGGCAAGCCGGTGGTCGACACCGCCGGCCCGCTGCTGATGCACAAGGGCGACCGGGTGCTGCTGTGTTCCGACGGCTTGTGGGGCACGCTGAGTGACGCGGTGATCGCCGAGACGCTGTCCCGGCTGCCGATTTCCGAGGCCGTGCCCACCCTGGTCGACCGCGCGCTGCGCGAAGCCGGCGAGCACAGCGACAACGTCACCGCGCTGGCCGTCGAATGGGAAGCCGCCGAGGATCACGACCCGGCCGTCGGCATCTCGACCACCGCGCTGGGCGACGAGGTCTTCGCCTCGACCATCCAGGCCAGCCTGGGCAACGACGGCAGCGGCGACGATCTCGACGATGCCGAGATCGAACGCTCGATCCGCGAGATCAACGAAGCCATCCAGCGGTCGTCGAAGAATCGGCGATAAAGGACCACCCCGGAACGCTTGTGGTGCCGCTCCTCAAGCGGCGCCGCCGGCGGCCCGGCACAACCGGCTCCGCGGCGGCCGCTTGCATCGCCACCGACATCCAC
>JANMAP010000404.1:0-1681 GCA_031359905.1 Burkholderiales bacterium
CTGATCTTCAAGGGCGAGGTCTCGGAGATCAAGGAGATCATGAAGAAGAGCCGCAACCTGGGCATGCAGACTTTCGATCAGGCCTTGTTCGATGCCTACGAGAACAACGTCATCGCCTACGAGGACGCGCTGCGCAACGCCGACTCGGTCAACGACCTGCGGCTGCAGATCAAGCTCAATTCGCAGCGCGCCAAGACGCAGGACCTGTCGGCAGGCACCGAACACCTGGCGATCGTGTGATGGACCTGTCGGCCCGGCCTTGAGCCGGGAGGTAGACGCTTCGAACCAATACCGTCGGTCAGGAGGATTACGCCGGCCTCTTGAACGACGGTATTTGCGTTTCTGAAACGGTGTGGACGCCCCTGGGTCATGTCTGGCTCAGGCCCGTCCAGCCCGGCATTTGACGGCATTGAGATGCGTTCAAAATAGACGCTCTTTCGCAATCAAACTCCCGAGGACCGACATGGCCAGCACCAACCCGAAAACTTACGAATCCACCGCGTCGCGCAAGGTCGCATTTCTTGGCCTGGGCGTGATGGGGTATCCCATGGCGGGCCACTTGGCGCTGGCCGGGCACCACGTCACGGTCTATAACCGGAGTGCACCGAAGGCAGAGGCCTGGAAGAAGGAATTCAAGGGCCACTCCGCCGCCACGCCGGCACTCGCCGCGAAGGACGCCGACTTCGTGTTCTGCTGCGTCGGCAACGACGACGATTTGCGCAGTGTCACGCTGGGCGAGGAGGGCGCCTTCATCGGCATGAAGAAAGGCGCGGTCTTCGTCGACCACACGACGGCTTCGGCCGACATTGCCCGCGAGCTGCAGGTGCAGGCGCATGCCCTGGGGCTGCAGTTCGTCGACGCTCCCGTGTCGGGCGGGCAGGGCGGCGCGCAGAACGGCATGCTCACGGTCATGTGCGGCGGCGACCCGGCTGCGTTCGCTGCTGCCAAGCCCATCGCCATGGCCTTTGCGCGGGCCTTCACGCTGCTTGGGGCGGCCGGCGCCGGACAGCTGGCCAAGATGGTCAACCAGATCGCCATCGCCGGGTTGGTGCAGGGCCTGTCGGAGGCCATCGCCTTCGGCCAGAAGGCAGGCCTGGACATGAGCCAGGTGCTGGAGGTGATCGGCAAGGGCGCGGCGCAGAGCTGGCAGATGGACAACCGCGGCAAGACCATGATCGAAGGCAAGTTCGATCACGGCTTTGCCGTCGACTGGATGCGCAAGGACCTCGGGCTGGTACTGGACGAAGCCAAGCGCAACGGCGCCCGGCTGCCGGTCACGGCGCTGGTGGACCAGTTCTATGCCGACGTGCAGGCCGGCGGCGGCAAGCGCTGGGACACCTCCAGCCTGATCACGCGGCTTTGATCGTCCGAGCCGCCGGCCGGATTACGGCCTGGCGCTGGACGGAGCAGTGGGAATGAGCTGGGTCTGGATCCGGCGCATCTCTTCTTCGCTGATGATCTCGAAAATCCGCACCACGCGCTGGACGCCTTCGATCTGGCGCGCGATGGCGGTGGCGCGGTCGGCTTCCCGCTGCGTCACGCGGCCCATCAGGTAGACGGTACCGCGTTCGGTCACCACCTTGAACGCACCCGCATAGAGATCCCTGGCGTCGACAAACGATGCCTTGACCTTGCCGGTGACCAGCGTGTCGGTGGAGCGCGCCACCAGCGTGGCGTTGTT
>JANMAP010000443.1:0-2468 GCA_031359905.1 Burkholderiales bacterium
CCACGCCGGTGCGCCGCGCGAAGTTGTGGTTCTCGCCGTACCGCTGGCTGGATCGGCGCTGATTGACGTCTGAACGGCGTCTGAACGGCGTCTGACCCGGGGTCTCACCGGCGTCGCACCGGCGTCGCACCGGCGTCGCACCGGCGTCTCACCGGCGCCTGACCGGCGCCTGACCGGCGTCTGACCGGCGTTCACCACGTTGGTCGCGGCCGACCGACACCGACCGACCGATCGATCGACCGTCAGGCTCAGGCCGGGGCCAGACGCAGCAGTTCACCGCCTTCGGCCACCTGGTCCCCCAGCGCGTACAGCACCTCGGCGACAACGCCGTCGCGCGGCGCGTTCAGGGTGTGCTCCATCTTCATCGCCTCCATCACCGCGACGGCCTGGCCACGCTGCACCGCGTCGCCGGCCTTGACGAGCAGCGAGACCACCTTGCCGGGCATCGGCGCGGTCAGGCGGCCGCTCTCGGCGGCGTGGTCGCCGGCGTGCACGATGGGGTCGAATTCGCTGACGCTGGCGCTGCCGTGTTCGCTGAAGACCGCGAAGCGTTCGCCCTGGCGGTAGACCGACAGGCGGTGGCGCGCGCTGCCCAGCGTGATGTCGAAGCGGTCGGCACCGACCGCCCGCGCAGCGAAGGTCCAGCGCTGCTCGCCGATGCCCAGCGTGGTGGCGCCATCGTGCAGGCGCTGCACCTCCAGCGTCTGCGCGCTGCCGTCGAGCATCAGGCTCAGCCGCCGCTGCGCGCCGCCGTGCAGCCGCCAGCCGTCGCGGCGCGACCAGGGGTCGGCGTCTTCCAGCGCCTGTTCCTGCGCCAGGCGGTGCGCGGCGACGCCCGCCGCGGCGATTTCGGCGGCCAGCGGCGGGGCTTCGAACAGCGCCGTGCGTTCGCGCTCGATCAGCGCCGTGTCCAGGTCGGCGCTGGCGAAAGCCCGGCTGCCGACCACGCGGCGCAGGAAGGCGACGTTGGTGTTCAGGCCCATGATGTGGGTGTCGCGCAACGCCGCGTCGAGCCGGGCCAGCGCCTGCGCGCGGTCGGCGCCCCAGACGATGAGCTTGGCGATCATCGAGTCGTAGTGCGGGCTGATGGCGTCGCCCTCGCCGACCCCGCTGTCGACGCGGGCCAGCGCGTCGTCGCGGGTGAAGGCGACATGCGCCGGCCAGCGCGCGACCTGCAGCGTGCCGGTGGCGGGCAGGAAGTTGGCGTCCGGGTTCTCGGCGCAGATCCGCGCCTCGATCGCGTGGCCACGCATCGCGACCTGCTCCTGGCGCAGCGGCAGCGGCTCGCCGCTGGCCACACGCAACTGCCACTCGACGAGATCCAGGCTGGTGATGGCCTCGGTCACCGGATGCTCGACCTGCAGCCGGGTGTTCATCTCCATGAAGTAGAAGTGCAGATCGCCGCCGGCGTCTCCCCGCGGCTCGGCGATGAACTCGACGGTGCCGGCGCCGACATAGCCGACCGCCTTGGCGGCCGCCACCGCGGCGGCGCCCATCTCGGCGCGCCGCGCCGCACTCAGCCCCGGCGCCGGGGATTCTTCGAGCACCTTCTGGTGGCGGCGCTGCACCGAGCAGTCGCGTTCGAAGAGGTGGATGCACTGGCCGTGGCTGTCGCCGAAGACCTGGATCTCGATGTGCCGCGGCCGCGACAAATCGCGTTCGACCAGCACCTGCTGGCCGCCGAAGCTGGCCTGCGCCTCGCGCTGGCAGGACGCCAGCGCGGCAGCGAATTCGTCGGCGCGGTCGACCCGCCGCATGCCCTTGCCGCCGCCGCCGGCGCTGGCCTTGATCAGCACCGGGTAGCCGATGCGCGCCGCCTCGCGGGCCAGCAGCGCGGGGTCCTGGTCGGCGCCGTGGTAGCCGGGCACCAGCGGCACACCGGCCCGGTCCATCAGCGCCTTGGCCGCGCTCTTGCTGCCCATCGCCGCGATGGCCGATGCAGGCGGGCCGATGAAGACCAGGCCGTTGGCGGCACAGGCCTGGGCGAAGTCCTCGTTCTCGCTGAGGAACCCGTAGCCCGGGTGCACGGCCTGCGCGCCGGTGGCCAGCGCCGCGTCGATGATGCGCTGCCACTGCAGGTAGCTGTCGCGCGGCGCGTTGCCGCCGATGTGCACGGCCTCGTCGCACGCGTGCACGTGGCGCGACCGCGCGTCGGCGTCGGAGTACACCGCCACCGTGCGCACCCCCAGGCGCCGCGCCGTGGCCGCGACGCGGCAGGCGATCTCACCGCGGTTGGCAATCAGGATCTTCTTAAACATGCCGTGCCCCCGCGGTGAGCTCGCCTGCACGCGCTTCGCGCGCCAGGCATTCTGGCTTCGCCGCAGCGGCTGCGCCGCTGTCACCGCGGTTGGCAATCAGGATCTTCTTAAACATGCCGTGCCCCCGCGGTGAGCTCGCCTGCACGCGCTTCGCGCGCCAGGCATTCTGGCTTCGCCGCAGCGGCTGCGCCGCTGTCACCGCGGTTGGCA
>JANMAP010000482.1:0-11701 GCA_031359905.1 Burkholderiales bacterium
GACGCTGAAACGGGCGACCTGCTGGTCGAACTGCTGGAGCATGGCCAGAAGGCGCTGCTGGTGAAAGGCGGTGACGGCGGTTTCGGCAACCTGCACTTCAAGACCAGCACCAACCGCAGCCCGCGCCAGAAGACGCCGGGCTGGGACGGCCAGGCCTTCAAGCTCAAGCTCGAACTGCGCGTGCTGGCCGATGTCGGTTTGCTGGGCATGCCCAACGCCGGCAAGAGCACGCTCATCGCGGCGATCTCGAACGCGCGGCCGAAGATCGCCGACTATCCGTTCACGACCCTGCATCCCAACCTCGGCGTGGTCCGCGTCGGGCCCGAGCGCAGCTTCGTGGTGGCCGATGTGCCGGGGCTGATCGAGGGCGCCTCGGAGGGCGCGGGCCTCGGTCACCAGTTACTGCGCCACCTGCAGCGCACGCGGCTGCTGCTGCACATGGTCGATGCGGCGCCGTTCGATGAGGGCGTCGACCCGGTGGTGCAGGCGCGGGCCATCGTCGCCGAGCTCAAAAAGTACGACCCGAAGCTGCATGCCAAGCCGCGTTGGCTGGTCTTCAACAAGCTGGACATGGTGCCCGAGGCCGAGCACGCGCAGCGCGTCAACGATTACGTGCGCCGCCTGCGCTGGAAGGGGCCGGTGTTCTCGATCTCCGCGCTGGCCCGCGACGGACTGCAGCCGCTGATCGAGCAGATCTGGCACCACGTCGCCGAACAGCAGCGCGTGGCGCCGCTGCCCGACCTGCGTTTCGACACGCCCATCCCCAGCGAATGAGCATCGGCCTGCAAGGGGCCCGCCGCATCGTCGTCAAGGTCGGCTCCAGCCTCGTCACTAACGAAGGCCGTGGCATCGACGCGGCGGCCATCGGCAACTGGTCGCGCCAGCTGGCTGCGCTGGCGGCCACCGGGCGCGAGTTGGTGATGGTCTCCAGCGGCGCCGTTGCCGAAGGCATGAAGCGGCTGGGCTGGGTACAGCGTCCGAAGGAATTGCACGAGCTGCAGGCCGCCGCGGCGGTCGGCCAGATGGGCCTGGTGCAGATGTACGAGACCTGCCTGCGCGAGCACGGCATGGCCAGCGCGCAGGTGCTGCTGACGCATGCCGACCTGGCCGACCGCGAGCGCTACCTCAACGCGCGCTCGACCTTGATCACGCTGCTCGGATTGAACGTCATCCCGGTGATCAACGAGAACGACACCGTCGTCAACGACGAGATCAGGTTCGGCGACAACGACACGCTCGGTGCGCTGGTGGCCAATCTGGTCGATGCCGACGCGTATGTGATCCTGACCGACCAGCGCGGCCTGTACGCGGCCGACCCGCGCCGCGACCCCGATGCGCGCTTCATCGACGAGGCGGTTGCCGGCGATCCGGCGCTCGAGGCGATGGCTGGCGGGGCCGGATCGGCCATTGGCCGCGGCGGCATGCTGACGAAAGTGCTCGCCGCCAAGCGCGCGGCCGGCAGTGGGACCAGCACCGTCATCGCCTGGGGCCGCGAGCCTGATGTGCTGCTGCGCCTGGCCGCGGGCGAGGCCATCGGCACCGCGCTGCGCGCCGGCACGCCCAAGCTGGCGGCGCGCAAGCAGTGGATGGTCGATCATCTGCAGCTGCGCGGCGCGGTCGTCGTTGACGCCGGGGCAGCGGACAAGTTGCGCGCCGAAGGCAAGAGCCTGCTGCCCATCGGCGTGCGCGAGGTGCAGGGCGAGTTTGTGCGCGGCGACGTCATCGCGGTGCGGACCATGGCGGGCGAAGAGGTCGCGCGCGGCCTGGCCAACTACTCATCGTCCGAAGCGCGCTTGATCGCGCGCAAGCCGTCGACGCAGATCGAAGCGGCCCTGGGCTACGCCAACGAGCCCGAGATGATCCACCGCACGAACCTCGTGCTGGTGTAGCGCCGCAGCGTCCTCAATCCGCGCGCTCAATCCACGCCCTCAATCCACGCGCTCGATCCCCGCGCTCGATCCCCGCCCTCAATCCGCGCGCGGCAGCGCCTCGCCTTCCAGCGCTTCCGGCGGGCGCAGCGGATCGGCATCGAGTTCCGGACGCTGGCCGCGCAGCCCGGCGCGCAGATAGCGGTTGTGATGGTTGGTGCGCGGCAGATAGCGCGCCAGCTCGGTGAGCGCCATCTCGTAGACGCCGCGCTTGAATTCGATGACCACGTCCAGCGGCACCCAGTAGTCGTTCCAGCGCCAGGCGTCGAACTCCGGGTGATCGGTGGCACGCAGGTTCATGTCGCTGTCGCGACCGGTCAGCCGCAGCAGGAACCAGATCTGCTTCTGCCCGCGGTAGTGGCCGCGCGCGTCCTTGCGGATGAAATGATCCGGCACCTCATAGCGCAGCCAGTCGCGGGTGCGCGCCAGAATCTGCACGTGCTCGGGCAACAGGCCCACTTCTTCGTGCAGTTCGCGAAACATCGCTTGCTCGGGCGACTCGCCGTGCTTGATGCCGCCTTGTGGGAACTGCCACGAGTGCGTGCGCAGTCTCTTGCCCCAGAAAACCTGGTTGCGAGAGTTGAGCAAGACGATGCCGACGTTGGGCCTGAAGCCTTCCCGGTCGAGCATAATCAAACCCCGAATTTGTGACTGATTTCATTATTGCATCCAGGCGTTGCGGCGAGCGAACTCTCGCTAACCCGAACCGGCCAACGCCCCAGCGACCAGTCCGGATTTGCGGCCGATGTAGCGGCTCGATGGCGTGGCCGGGCGCGCATCACCCTGACGCAGCACCCGCGCCATGAAAGCATCCCAGACCTTCATCTCGACGCTCAAGGAAGCGCCCGCCGACGCCGAAGTTGTCAGCCACCAGTTGATGCTGCGCGCCGGCTTCATCAAACGCCTGGGCGCCGGCATCTACAACTACATGCCGCTGGGCGTGCGCGTGATCCGCAAGGTCGAAGGCATCATCCGCGACGAGATGAACCGTGCCGGCGCGATCGAGTTGTTGATGCCGGTGGTGCAGCCGGCCGAGCTGTGGATGGAAACCGGCCGCTTCCAGGGCTACGGCCCCGAACTGCTGCGCGTCAAGGACCGCCACGATCGCGACTTCGTGATCCAGCCGACCAGCGAAGAGGTCATCACCGACATCGCGCGCCAGGAACTTCGAAGCTACAAGCAGCTGCCGCGAAATTTCTATCACATCCAGACCAAGTTCCGCGATGAGCGCCGGCCGCGCTTCGGCGTGATGCGCGGTCGCGAATTCACGATGAAGGACGCCTATTCTTTCGACCGCGACAAGGCCGGCGCGCTGAAGAGCTACCAGGCGATGTTCGACGCCTACCGGCGCATCTTCGACCGCTTCGGCCTGCAGTACCGCGCCGTCGCGGCAGACACCGGCGCCATCGGCGGCGATGCGTCGCACGAGTTCCAGGTCATCGCCGACACCGGCGAAGACGCGATCGCCTACTGCCCGACCAGCGACTACGCGGCCAACGTCGAACTGGCCGAAGCCATGTCGCTGCTGCCGTCGCGCGCGGCGGCAACCCGACCGATGGTCCGCACGCCCACGCCGGGCAAGAGTACCTGCGAGGACGTGGCGGCGCTGCTGCAGCTGCCGCTGGCGCAGACCGTCAAGTCGCTCGTGCTCGCCACCGACGAGAAGAACGAAGCCGGCGACGTGATCGAGGTCACCGTCTGGTTGCTGCTGGTGCGCGGCGACCACACGCTCAACGAAGTCAAGACCGGCAAGGTCGCGGGTCTGAAGGATGGCTTCCGCTTCGCGACCGCGGCCGAGATCGAGGACCACTTCGGCTGCAAGCCCGGCTACCTGGGACCGGTCGGCACGCGCAAGCCCGTCAAGGTGATCGCCGATCGCACCGTCGCCGCCATGGCTGATTTCGTCTGCGGCGCGAACGCCGCCGACCTGCACCTGACCGGCGTCAACTGGGGCCGTGACCTGCCGGAGCCCGACCTGGTGGCCGACATCCGCAATGTCGTTGCCGGCGATCCCAGCCCGGACGGTCAGGGCGTGCTTGCCATCCAGCGCGGCATCGAGGTCGGCCATGTCTTCTATCTCGGCACGCAAAAGTACAGCCAGCCGATGAAGGCGCATTTTCTGGACGAGACCGGCAAGCCGCAGCCCTTCGAGATGGGTTGCTACGGGATCGGCGTCACGCGCATCCTCGGCGCGGCGATCGAGCAGAACCACGACGAGCGCGGGATCATCTGGCCGGCGTCGATCGCTCCGTTCCAGGTGGTCGTCTGCCCCATCGGCTACGACCGCAGCGCCGAGGTCAAGCGGGCCGCCGATCAGTTGCACGACACGCTCGCCGCGGCCGGTTTCGATGTGCTGCTCGACGACCGGGGCGAGCGCCCGGGCGCGATGTTCGCCGACTGGGAACTGATCGGTGTGCCGCAGCGCGTCGTCATTTCCGACCGCGGCTTGAAGGCCGGCACGGTGGAGTTGCAGGGCCGGCGCGAATCGGCGCCGCAAGCCGTGGCCCTGGACGACCTGCCGGCCTTGCTGAAGGGCCGTCTGACCGCATGAGGGCGGCGTTGCGGGCGGACCGGCTGACGCGTCGCGCGCTGCTGGCCTGCCCGCTGATGGTGATGCTGCAGCCGGCGCAGGCCGGCACGCAGGTCGAGGAGCCGCTGAGTGATGCGGTGCGCTCGGCGCTGGCGGCGGCCGTCGCCGACGCTGCCCCACCCAAGCCGAAGTTCGATCGCGTCGAGGATCGCCTGACCTACCTGCGCTGGCTGGGGCGGGCCAGCGAAAGGCTCAAGCCGCGCAAGAGCGAGCACCACACGCGCATCGAGTTCCTCGAGGCCGTGTGGTATGAAAGCCGCCGCGCCGGGTTGGAAACCGCGGTGGTGCTCGGCCTGATTCAGGTCGAGAGCGGATTTCGCAAGTACGCCATCAGCAGTGCCGGTGCGCGCGGCTACATGCAGGTGATGCCGTTCTGGGCGCGGCAGATCGGCGATGGCGACGTCCATCGCCTGTTCCATCTGCAGACCAACCTGCGCTTCGGCTGCTCGATCCTGCGTCACTACCTGGATCGCGAGAAGGGCGACCTGTTCATGGCGCTGGGCCGCTACAACGGCAGCCGGGGTCAGGCACCGTATCCGGCCATGGTCTTCGGTGCACGCAAGGGCTGGGAGATCCCGCCCGCCTGACGAAACGGCCGTGCGCTCCGATCGGCTTTCTACAGGCCGGTCCAGGCTTTCGGCGTCGCGCCCTGCAAGCCCAGCAGCGCGAGCACCCGCTCGACGCTTTCGGCCACCAGCTCGTCGATGCTGGCTGGCCGATGATAGAAGGCCGGCAGCGGCGGGAAGACGATGGCGCCCATCTCGGTGGCCGCCGTCATGTTGCGCAGGTGGGCCAGATTGAAGGGGGTCTCGCGGACCATCAACAGCAGCTTGCGACGCTCCTTCAGCATGACGTCGGCAGCGCGCGTCAACAGGTTGTCGCCGAAGCCATGGGCGATGGCCGCCAGGGTCTTCATCGAACAGGGCGCGACGACCATCGCGGCGCTGTCGGCGCTGCCCCAACTGCCACTGGCCAGGCAGGCGCCGATGTCGCCCGGGGCGTAGGCGTGGTCAGCGAGCTTTTCCAGCGCCTGACGATCGAGGTCGAGCTCGTGGTGGACGTTGAGGACACCAGCCGGCGTGACCACCAGATGGGTCTCGATGCCCAGCGCGCAAGCGCGCTGCAGCAGCTTGACCGCGTAGACCGCGCCGGTGGCGCCGGTGATCCCGACGACCAGCCGCTGCAGCGGCATTCAGGCACCGGCCTTGGACAGCACCTGTTGCAGCTCGCCGGATTCGTACATCTCCATCATGATGTCCGATCCACCGACGAACTCGCCGTCGACATACAGCTGCGGGATGGTCGGCCACTGGGCGTAGTCCTTGATGCCCTGGCGCACGTCTTCGTCGTCCAGCACGTTGAAGGTCTGCAGGTCGTCGACGTTGCATGCCTTCAGGATCTGGATCGCGCGGCCAGAAAACCCGCACATCGGGAACTGCGCGTTGCCCTTCATGAAGAGCATCACGCGGTGGTTCTTGACGAGCTGGTCGATGCGCTCTTGCACGTCGCTCATGGGGGTGTCTCCTGCGGAAATTCAAGGCCCGCAGTATGAATCAAAGCCGCCCCCGGCCGGGCGCTGGGGTTGTCGTCAAACGCCCGGCTGCCCTGGCTTAGAAAACGTAGCGCATCCCCAGCTGCAGCATCGGCAACAGGCGCAGATCGCGGCGCGCATTGTCGGCACCCTGGGTGCCGAACAGCGCGCGGCCGTTGTTCTCGGCGACCAAGCCCAGATCGGCGCTGAAGCTCAGGCCGGCGCTGGGCGCGAAACTGCTGAAGCCCAGGCCGAAGTAGGGGGCCGCGCCGATGCCGTTGTCGCCATTCAGCGGTGCCGGCAATGGCAGTGGGGCGCTGTTCGCGGCCAGGCCCAGCCGGGGGCCGCTCGGGGCGCTGAGCAAGGACGCGCTGGCCGGGCCGATCAGCAGGCCGCTGGTGGCGCGGAAGTGACCGAAACCGGGGCTCGAAAAGTAATAGTCGCCGAGCACGGCGCCGGCTTGAAGACTGCGCGGGCGGGAGGCGGCCAACGCCGACAGACTGAGCGGTGACAGCGCCGTGGCCTGCAGGCTGACACGCGCGTGCAAGCCCAGCCAGAGCGCTTCCGGTGCTGGTGCGACCAACCCGTCGGCGGCGTGGGCGCCAGCGCCGACCAGGGCGCCCCACAGGAAGAGTGAGATCGATCTGGCATGCATGACCCGGTCTCCACGAGCTGTCCTGGTTCTGATCATGCGCCGCAATCGTGGTTCCCGGCGGCCGCGCCTTCCGCCCGCGGCGTTAAATCCTGGCGCCTGTCCAAAGCGCGCCGGTACAGCGTGGCAGGCCGGCCAGATCGCGGCGCGTCTGCGTCATGGCAAAGCCCCGGGCGGCCAGCAGGCCCTGCACGGCATCGGCCTGATCGTGGCCATGCTCGAGCAGCAACCAGGCGCCCGGCAGCAGGTGGTCGGGCGCGCCGTCGACGATGCGGCGCAGCGCCGCCAGGCCATCGCCCTCGGGCGTCAAGGCCTGACGGGGTTCGTGGCCCAGGTCGGCCAGATGGGGATCATCGCCAGCGATGTACGGTGGGTTGGCCAATGCCAGGCCCCAGCGCCGACCGGCCAGCGGCGCCCACCAGTCGCCAGCCACGAACTCGATGCCCGTCAGGCCCAGCTGCCGGGCGTTGGCCCGGGCGACGGCGAGTGCCGCCGGGCTGGCCTCGGTGGCCGTGACGATCGCCTGCGGCGCCGCATTGGCCAGCGCCAGCGCGATGGCGCCGCTGCCGGTGCCCAGATCGATCGCATGGGGCGCCGGCGCGGTGGCCAGCAGGGCCAGCGCCCAGTCGACGAGCAACTCGGTCTCCGGCCGCGGCACCAGCACATCGCGCGTGACTTGCAGGCGCAGGCCGTGGAATTCGCGCTCACCCAGCAGGTAGGCGCAGGGCACGCCGGCAGCGCGCTGCGCCAGGGCGGCGTCGTAGGCCGCCATTACGGCGTCGGACAACATCTCGCCGTCGTGCGCCAGCAGCCATTCGCGCGGCCGCCCCAGCTGGTGGGCGAGCAACAGCTGGGCGTCGAGCCGGGCCACACCGCGTTCCCGCGCAAGGGCCAGGGCCCGGGTGATGTCCATCGTCGGCAGGCGTCGCTGCGCGTGTGGCGTCAGGCGCCGCCGGACTCGAGCAGCGCCAGCTGTTCGGCCGCCCGCGCCGCGCGCAGTGCGGCGATGACATCGTCGAGCTCCCCGTCCATCACCGCCGCCAGCTTGTACAGCGTGAAGTTGATGCGGTGATCGGTCAGCCGGCCTTGCGGAAAGTTGTAGGTGCGGATGCGGTCGCTGCGGTCGCCGCTGCCGATCAGGCTCTTGCGCGTCGCGGCGTCCTTGGCCGCCCGCTCGTTGCGGTCCTTGTCGCGCAGCCGCGCCGCCAGCACGGCCATCGCCTTGGCCTTGTTGCGGTGCTGGCTGCGGTCGTCCTGGCACTCGGCCACCAGGCCGGTCGGCAGGTGGGTGATGCGGATCGCGCTGTCGGTCTTGTTGACGTGCTGGCCACCGGCGCCGCTGGCCCGGAAGGTGTCGATGCGCAGGTCGGCTGGGTTGAGCTGCACGTCCTCGGCCTCGTCGGGCTCGGGCATCACGGCCACCGTGCAGGCGCTGGTGTGGATGCGGCCCTGGCTTTCGGTGGCCGGCACGCGCTGCACGCGGTGGCCGCCGCTTTCCAAGCGCAGGTGCTCGTAAACGCGCGGGCCGTCGATGCGCAGCACCAGTTCCTTGTAGCCACCAAGCTCGGCCGCGCTCTCGCTGAGGATCTCGCTGCGCCAGCCCTGCCGTTCGCAGTAGCGCAGGTACATGCGCGCCAGGTCGCCGGCGAACAGCGCCGACTCGTCGCCGCCCGTTCCGGCGCGGATCTCCAGAAACGCGTTGCGCTCGTCGTCGGGGTCGCGCGGCACCAGCGCGGCCTGCAGCTCGGCTTCCAGGCGTTGCATGTCGGTGCTGGCGGCGGCCATCTCTTCGCGCGCCATCTCGGCCATTTCGGGGTCGTCCTGCAGGCCGCGCGCGGCGTCCAGGTCGGCCTCGCGCTGCTGGAAACTGCGAAAGCGTTCGACGATGTCGCGTGCCTCGGCCTGCTCGCGCGACAGGCTGCGCCAGCGCTTCATGTCGGCGGCCAGCGCCGGGTCGGCCAGCGTGGCGTCGAGTTCCGCCAGACGCAGGCCCAGGCGTTCGAACTGTTCGCGCAGTGCGGGGGTCATCTCATGATCGCCAGAAGCGCGATGGCAGTGGGCTGGGGGGCGTCATCGGGGTCCGCAAACGACCGCGCCCTGGCCGCAACACGGTGCAGCCAGGGCGCGCGATCGAATCGCTAACGGCGGTCGCCGCCGGGCTGGCGCGCCGCCTGGCGCAGGAACAGACGGGCGACGGTGTCGGCAAGCTGCACCCGCTCGTCGCCGTCGACGGCGTGCAACTCGGCCATCGTGCCGTGCAGCATCTTGTGCGTCAGGCCGCGGGCCAGGGCTTCCAGCACGGCCTCGACCGGCTCGCCGCGGGCCAGCAGCTTGCGCGCCCGCGCCAGTTCGATGGCCCCCCAGTCGTCGGCCTGCCGGTTCAGGGCCTGGATCAGCGGCACGGCGGCGCGCTGATCGAGCCAATGCGCGAAGCTGACCACGCCGGCGTCGATGATGGCTTCGGCCTGCTCGACCGCCGCCTGGCGCTTCTCGCCCGCGGTCTGCACCAGCTGCGACAGATCGTCGACGGTGTAGAGATAGACGTCGGACAGGCGCGCGACCTCGGGCTCGATGTCGCGCGGCACGGCCAGGTCGACCATGAATATCGGCCGGTGGCGGCGGGCCTTCAAGGCCCGTTCGACGGCGCCCAGGCCGATGATCGGCAGACTGCTGGCGGTGCAGGAAATCACCGCGTCGTAGTCGTGCAGGCGCGACGGCAGGTCGGACAAGCGCAGCGCCTGCGCGCCGAAGCGCGCCGCCAGGCGCTCGCCGCGTTCCAGCGTGCGATTGGCCACCGCCATGCCCTTGGGCTGGCGGGCCGCGAAATGCGTGGCCACCAGCTCGATCATCTCGCCGGCGCCGACCAACAGCACGAGGATGTCGTTCAGGTACTCGAACAGCTGCGCCGCCAGGCGCACCGCGGCGGCGGCCATGCTGATCGAATGCGCGCCGATCTCGGTCGAGCTGCGGACTTCCTTGGCCACCGAGAACGAGCGCTGGAACAGCTGGTGCAGCGTGGTGCCCAGCGTGCCGGCCTCGTCGGCCTGACGCACTGCTTCCTTCATCTGGCCAAGGATCTGCGGCTCGCCCAGGACCATCGAATCCAGCCCGCTGGCCACGCGAAACGCATGCCGTGCCGCAGCCTGGTCTTCCATCACATAGGTGTGGCCCTGCAGGTGCCCGCCGCTGACGCCGCCTTGCTCGGCCAGCCAGTCGACCACCGGGCGCACGAGTTCGGTGACACCCTGGGCCGGCGCGGCCACGTACAGTTCGGTGCGGTTGCAGGTCGACACCAGGGCCGCTTCGGGCACGCTGCGCTGCAGCCGTTCACGCAGGCCGTGCAGCGCAGGCACCAGCCGCTCCGGACCGAAGGCCAGCCGGCCGCGCAGATCGAGCGGCGCCGTGGTGTGATTGAGCCCGAGGGCGAGAACGCTCACGTCAAAATTGTAAGCTCAGGTTGACACTTTGCGGTGTACGGACTTCCCCGACACGCACCTCATCTTCTTTCAGCACAGGACAGGCGTCAACGATGGGACCGCTGGACGCGATCGACCACCTGATCAACCTGGTGCTGCCGGCGCTGGCCCTCGGCGCGCTGGCCGCTGCCGCAGCCAAGCTGCTGTGGCGGCGGGCCCTGAAGCCGGTCAGCTGGGCCCGCCTGGCCGGCCCGGCCAGCACCGCCAGCGCGGTTGTGGCCGTCGCCGGCCTGCTGCTGCTCGGCCGCGACGGCACGATGGCGATGTACGCCGCGATGGTCGTGGTCAACGCGCTCATGCTGTGGTGGCGGGGCTTCGGGCCCGGTCGGAAGTGAGGACCTCGCCGCGCAGCGAATGCGGCAGCGCTGCGGTGATGGTCACATCGATCATCTGCCCGACCAGCCGCGCCGCGTTCGGCCCGCCGTCGAAGTTCACGATGCGGTTGCACTCGGTGCGGCCCATCAGCTCGGCCGGGCTCTTCTTCGACGGCCCTTCGACCAGGATGCGCTGCACGGTGCCGACGCGGCTGGCGCTGATGCGCCGCACGTTGTCTTCGATCGTCGCCTGCAGATGCTGCAGCCGCTTGAGCTTGACGGCCTGCGGCGTGTCGTCGGCCAGCGCCGCCGCCGGCGTGCCGGGGCGCTTGCTGAAGACGAAGCTGAAGCTGCTGTCGTAACCGACATCGTCGATCAGCTTCATCGTCTTCGCGAAGTCGTCCTCGGTCTCGCCGGGAAAGCCGACGATGAAGTCGCTGGACAGGCTGATGCCGGGCCGCACCGCACGCAGCTTGCGGATCATGCTCTTGTATTCCATCGCGGTGTAGCCGCGCTTCATCGCCATCAGGATGCGGTCTGAGCCGTGCTGCACTGGCAGGTGCAGGTGGTTCACGAGCTTGGGCACACGTGCGTAGACATCGATGAGGCGCTGCGTGAACTCGTTCGGGTGGCTCGTGGTGTAGCGGATGCGCTCCACGCCCGGGATCTCGGCCACGTATTCGATCAGCAGGGCGAAATCCGCGACTTCGCCATCGGCGGTGGTACCGCGATAGGCGTTGACATTCTGGCCCAGCAGGGTGATCTCGCGCACGCCTTGCGCGGCGAGGCCGGCGATTTCCACCAATACGCCGTCGAGATCGCGCGATATCTCGGGCCCGCGGGTATACGGGACCACGCAAAAGCTGCAATATTTCGAGCAACCTTCCATGATCGAGACGAAGGCGGTGACGCCATCGACCCGCGCCGGCGGCATTTGATCGAATTTCTCGATCTCGGGGAACGAGATGTCGACCTGCGGCCGGCCGCTGGAACGGCGCGCCGCGATCAGTTGCGGCAGCCGGTGCAAGGTCTGCGGGCCGAACACCACGTCGACATACGGCGCGCGCGCCACGATCGCTGCGCCTTCCTGGCTGGCGACGCAGCCGCCGACCCCGATCAACAGGCCCGGTTTCAGCGCCTTCAACTGGCGCGCCCGGCCGAGATCGGAGAACACCTTCTCCTGCGCCTTTTCGCGCACCGAGCAGGTGTT
>JANMAP010000514.1:0-2014 GCA_031359905.1 Burkholderiales bacterium
GCGGTTGCTGTGCTGGCTGCGCCCGTCCTGGCACTGCACGACGATGCCGGTCGGGAGGTGCGTCAGGCGCACCGCCGAGTCGGTCTTGTTGATGTGCTGGCCGCCGGCCCCCGAAGCACGAAACGTATCAACGCGCACGTCGGCCGGGTTGATCTCGATCTCGATGTTGTCGTCGACCTCGGGGTAGACAAACACCGACGCGAACGAAGTGTGGCGCCCGCCCGAACTGTCGAACGGGCTCTTGCGCACCAGCCGGTGCACGCCGGTTTCGGTGCGCAGGTGGCCGAAGGCGTAGTCGCCCTCGACCTTCAGCGTGGCGCTCTTGATGCCGGCGACGTCGCCCGGGCTCTCGTCTTCCAGCGTCGCCTTCCAGCCCTTGCGTTCGATGTACTTCAGGTACTGGCGCAGCAGCATCCCGGCCCAGTCGCAGGCTTCGGTGCCACCGGCGCCGGCCTGGATGTCGATGAAGCAGTTGCTCGGGTCGGCCGGGTTGTTGAACATGCGCCGGAACTCCAGCGCTTCGACGGTTTCGCGCAGCTTGTGGGCTTCGGCATCGATCGCCGCCAGGTCGTCGAGCGCGCCGTCGGCCTTGCTCATCTCGTAGAGCTCGGCGTTGTCGCTCAGATTCGACGTCAGGTGATCGATGGTTTCGACCACCGTCTCCAGCGTCTTCTTTTCGCGGCCCAGTTCCTGGGCCCGCTTGGGCTCGTTCCAGACCGTCGGATTTTCCAGGGCGGCATTGACCTCGTTCAGCCGCAGTGCTTTGCGGTCGTAGTCAAAGATACCCCCGGAGCTGCTGGGTGCGGGTGCTCAGGTCGGCGAGCAGCGTGCCGATCGAGTTGATCTGTTCGGTGTCCATGCGCCGGATTTTCCCATGGCGCGCCCGGCGCCGGGCTCAGGGCGCCAGAAAGCGGTCGAGCAGCGCCGCCAGGGCCTGCGGCTGGTCGTGGTGCAGCATGTGGCCGGCATCGGCCAGCACCACGCGCTCGGCATGCGGGACGACCTGCAGCCGCTGGTGGAATTCGTCGAGCGTGTAGCGTGTGCCCCACCACTTGCCCGGGTCCGTCGAATCGCCCTCGACGACCAGCAATGGCGCCTCGATGCGCCGCCAGCCGGCCAGGATCTCGTCGACGCGGTACAGCTGCGGGTTGGTGCGCTTGTGCGCCGGGTCGCCGCGCACATGCCACAGGCCGTCGCTGCGCTGTTCCGACCAATGCGGCGCCAGCCAGGCCGCGCGCTCCGGTGTCAGCCGCGGGTTGTTCTGGCGCAGCCGCTCGGCCACTGCCTGCACGCTGGCGTAGGGGCGCAGCGATTGCGGTGCCTTCAACTCGTCCAGCCAATGCCGCATCCGCTTGGCCGCGTTGTCGGGCTCGCTGCGCGGCAGGCCGAAGCCTTCCAGATTGACCAGCCGGCGGATGCGCTGCGGGCGCACGCCGGCATAGCTCATCACCACGTTGCCGCCCATGCTGTGGCCGGCCAGGTCGACCGGCACGTCGGGGCTGAGCGCATCAAGCAAGGCGTCGAGGTCGCCCAGATAGTCGGGGAACCAGTAGCTGTCGGTCGGCGGGCCCTCGGTGCGGCCGTAGCCGCGCCAGTCGGGGGCGACGACCCAGCGATCGGCGGCCAGCGCGTCGACGACGAACTGGAACGAGGCGCCGACGTCCATCCAGCCGTGCACCAGCACCAACGGCGGCGCGCTGGTCGATGCCAGCGACGCGTCGCCCCAGACATGGGCGTGGTAGCGCTGGCCGCGCAGGTCGAAGAAGCGCGAAACGTCAGTGCGGCGGGGGCGGTAGGGCTCGGTCATGCGCGGCACTGTAGATCCTTTCGGTTCCATGACTGCACGCTGGTCAGCCAGTTGGGCGTGAGCCCAAGGCCCCGAGCGGACGGGCTCCCGCCCGTGCGCTCGGGGCCTCCGGTTCATCCCCATCACGTGGGGAACGCGCCTTTCCTCTCGGAGCCACCCACCATGATAAACGGTTCATCCCCACGCACGTGGGGACCGCCTTTGGCC
>JANMAP010000030.1:0-21897 GCA_031359905.1 Burkholderiales bacterium
CCGCAGCCGCAGCCGCGTCCGCGCCCTTCGGCACCGCGCCCGGCGCAGCGACGCCGGCGCCCGGCCCGACGCCCGAGCCGCCGAGCGCCGCCGAACGCCAGCGGGTCGATCGATTGATCATCGTCGCCCTCGACCCCGGCCATGGCGGCGAGGACCCCGGCGCCGTCGGACCCAGCGGCCTGCGCGAGAAGGACGTGGTGCTGGCCATCGCGCTGCAGTTGCGCGACAAGCTCAACGCCGTGCCCGGCATGCGCGTGATGATGACGCGCGACGCCGACTTCTTCGTGCCGTTGAACGAGCGCGTGCGCAAGGCGCGGCGGGTCCAGGCCGACCTCTTCGTCAGCCTGCACGCCGACGCCTTCCTCAAACCCGAGGCGAAGGGCGCCAGCGTCTTCGCGCTGTCGACACGCGGCGCCAGCAGCGCCGCCGCGCGCTGGATGGCGCAACGCGAGAACTCGGCCGACCAGGTCGGCGGCGTGAACGTGGCCAACGTCAAGGACGCGCAAGTCCTTCAGACCATGCTGGACATGAGCACGACAGCGCAGATCAAGGACAGCCTGAAGCTCGGCCGCGAGGTGCTCGAACGCATCGGCAGGGTCGGCCGGCTGCACAAAGGCCAGGTGGAGCAGGCCGGCTTCGCGGTGCTCAAGGCGCCCGACGTGCCCAGCATCCTGGTCGAGACGGCGTTCATCTCCAACCCGGACGAGGAAGACAAGCTGCGCGACCCGGCGTACCAGAAGGATCTGGTCGACGCGCTGGCCGCCGGCATCCGGCGCTACTTCGCGAAGAACCCGCCGCTCGGCCGCCGCCGTCAGTTGTGACCGCAAGCAGCGTCAGGACGAGCGGCTGCTCAGATACCGGTTGCGCCAGACGAACCCGATCAGCACCAGGCCGACGATCAGCATCATCCCGATCGCCATCCACACGCCGTCGCGCGAGTGGATCAGCGGCAGGGCGTCGAAATTCATGCCGAAGAACCCGGTGATCAGGTTCAGCGGCATGAAGATGGCCGTCAGCACGGTCAGCGTGCGCATGATGTCGTTGGTGCGGTGGCCCAGTGCGGAGAAGTGCATCTGCACCGCGGTCTCGGAACTCTGCTCCAGACGCCGCACATGGCCGAGCACACGTTCGACATGTTCGAGCACGTCGCGTGAGCGCACGCGCAGCAGCTCGCGATCGCGGCGCTTGTCGGGATCGGCCTCGGCCGGCCATTCGTCGAGCGCGTCGATCCATTCCTGGACCGCGGCCCGCTGGTCCTCGCAGGTGTCTTCGAGGGTGTGCAGGGCGTTGCCCGAATCGAGCAGCACCGCCCAGTCGCCGAAACGGCTCTTCGGGTCGAGCAGCTGCTGTTGGAGGTAGCCAAGCTGGCGCGTCAGCAGCCGCCGCAGGTCCAGGTAGCTGTCGACGATGTGATTGACCATGCGCAGCATCAGGTCAGCGGGGCTCGCCGGCATGCGCGCCGCGCCGCGCACGTCGCCGGACGCGCCCAGGCCCACCAGGCGCTGCGCGAAGTGCTCGCGCACCGCGCAATCGGCCGGGTGCACGGTGATCAGCACGCGGTCGAACAGCGCGAAACCGACCGGGCTGGTGTCGATGGCCTGCAGGGCGCGGCGCGCCGATGCCGGCGTGCCGCGCGCGCTGTCCACGAACAGATCGGCGCTCCCCGGGCCAGCGGCCAGCCGTCGGAAGACCATCAGGTCGTACCACGATGTGTAGTCGAAGTGGCTGGGCAGCTGGTCGTTGAGCAGGTCGCTGACGTGCAGATCGACAAGCTGCCCGCAATCCCAGCGCTGCAGCGCAGCCTGGACGGCCACGGTCTGGGCTTCGAACTCGTTCCGCGCGCTGCCGATCCACAGGAAGCCCGTTGCCGGCAGAGCGACGGGCAGCGCCTCGAGTTCGAAGAACTGGTCGCCGCTGACGTGGAAGACGCGCATCAGCGCTGCTCGCGCAACTTGCGCGCGACGTCGAGCGCGAAGTAGGTCAGCACGCCGTCGGCCCCCGCGCGCTTGAAGGCCAGCATCGATTCCATCATCACCGCGTCGTGGTCCAGCCAGCCGTTGGCCGCCGCCGCCTTGAGCATCGCGTATTCGCCGCTGACCTGGTAGGCGAAGGTCGGCACGCGGAATTCCTGCTTGACGCGGCGCACGATGTCCAGGTACGGCATGCCCGGCTTGACCATCACCATGTCGGCGCCTTCGGCGATGTCCAGCGCCACTTCGCGCATGGCTTCGTCGCTGTTGCCGGGGTCCATCTGGTAGACCTTCTTGTCGGCCTTGCCGAGGTTCGACGCCGAACCCACGGCGTCGCGGAACGGGCCGTAGAACGCGCTGGCGAACTTGGCGCTGTAGGCCATGATCCGCGTATGGATGCGCCCGGCTTCTTCGAGCGCGCTGCGGATCGCGCCGATGCGACCGTCCATCATGTCGCTGGGCGCGACGATGTCGACACCGGCCTCGGCCTGCACCAGCGCCTGGCGGGTGAGCATGGCCACCGTCGCGTCGTTGAGGATGTAGCCGGTGGCGTCGAGCAGGCCATCCTGACCATGGCTGGTGAAGGGGTCGAGCGCGACGTCGGTCAGCAGGCCAAGTTCGGGAAATCGCTTCTTCAGTTCACGGACCACGCGCGGCACCAGCCCGTCGGGGTTGGTGGCCTCGACGCCGTCGGGCGTCTTCAGCGCCGGGTCGATCACCGGGAACAGCGCCAGCACCGGCACACCCAGACGCAGGCAGTCTTCGGCCACCGCATACAGGCCGTCCAGGCTGCGCCGCTGCACACCCGGCATGCTGGCCACGTCCTGCACGCGCTTGTCGCCGTCGAGCACGAACACCGGCAGGATCAGGTCTTCGGGAGCCAGGCGGTGTTCGCGCACCAGCGCGCGCGTGAAAGCGTCGCGGCGCAGGCGGCGCGGGCGGCTGGCGGGGTAGGCTGGTGGGGTGATCAAAGGATGGCTCCAGGTTGGCGCTCGCAGCCCCCGATCGGCCCGGCAGAGCCGGCATGGCGCGGCAGTTTTTGATCTGCTAGAGAGGTTTTTGAATCATAGCCGCGAGGCCCTCTTTCCCTGCTTTTCATCCCTGAGCAGGAGCCTTCGCGTGATGACAGCGATCAGCCTTGCCGGCCCTGGCCTTCGTGCCAGGGCCGTTTTTCTTGCAGCGCGCGGGCCGGCCCATCGTCCGACGCGCCGGCAGTACCCGCGGGCCAAGCCGTGGCGCATGAGTTCGCGCCGGTGTCGTGCTGGGATTGCACCATGGGGTCGCACCGATAATCGAGCGCATGAGCAGTGCGTATCTCTGGATCAAGGCCTTGCACATCGTCTTCGTGTCGAGCTGGTTCGCGGGCCTGTTCTACCTGCCGCGGCTGTTCGTCAACCTGGCGATGGTGCCCGCCGACAGCCATGCAGAACGCGAGCGGCTGCTGCTGATGGCGCGCAAGCTGTACCGCTTTTCCAGCCTGCTGATGGTGCCGGCGCTGCTGCTCGGCCTGTGGCTGTGGCTGGTGGTGGGCATCGGACGCGGGCCGGTCGGCGCGGGCAACGGCTGGCTGCATGCCAAGCTGCTGCTGGTGCTGGGTGCGATCGGCTACCACCACGCCTGCCGTTCGTTGCTGCGCGGCTTCGAGCAGTTCGCGAAGTCGCGCAGCCACCAGTGGTATCGCTGGTTCAACGAAGCCTCGGTGCTGCTGTTCGCGGCGATCGTCGTGCTGGTGGTCGTCAAGCCGTTCTAGAACGCCGGCACCCGTGCCCGCTTCACCGCGCCATCGCAGTTCGGCCTCGCCGCTGTCGCTGGCCTACGCGGCGCTGGTGGTCTACGCCAGCCTGTATCCCTTCAGCAACTGGCGCTGGCCACCGGGCTTAAGTCTGGCCACGCTGGCCGTGCTGCCGTGGCCACCCTGGCGCGACGAGTTCGACCAGTGGTTCAACCTGGTCGGCTACCTTCCGCTGGGTGCATTGCTGGCCATTGCCGCGCGGCGCAGTGGCTGGCGCATCGGCAGCGCACTGGCGCTGGCTTTGGTGGCACCGTCGCTGTTGTCCTACGGCCTGGAGGTGCTGCAGCAGTTCCTGCCGCGCCGCCATCCGTCGCTCAAGGACTGGGCCATGAACAGCGGCGGTGCGGCCTGCGGCGCGATGCTGGCGCTGGCCTGGCACAGCAGCGGCAACATCGACCGCTGGCACGCGCTGCGCGAGCGTTGGTTCAGCCGGGACGCCGCCGGCGCGCTGGCGCTGCTGGCCCTTTGGCCGATCGGGTTGCTGTTTCCCGCGCCCGTGCCACTGGGCCTGGGCCAGATCGGCGAGCACCTGCGCGACGGACTGCTCGACGTGCTGGCCGACGTGCCGTGGGCCGAGCCGGTGTCCGTGCTGCTGGCCGCACCCCTGCTGCCCGGCACAGCGCTGCGTCCACTGACCGAGATGCTGGTGACGGCGCTGGGCCTGCTGGCGCCCTGCCTGCTGGCCCACACCGTGGTCGTGCCGGGCTGGCGGCGCGCGGCGATCGCCGTCGTCGTCCTGTCGCTGGCCCTGATCGGGATGACCTTGTCGACGCTGCTGAATTTCGGACCGCTCCACGCCCTGGCGTGGATGGCCCCGCTGACCCTGCCGGCCCTCGGCGCCGGGCTGCTGGTGGCGGCAGCACTCGCGCCGCTGCCGCGCCGGGTGACGGCCGGGCTGGCGCTGGTGGCACTGACCGGGCTGGTGATGGGCGTGGCGCAGGCACCGTCGGATCCGTACATCGCACAAAGCCTGCAGTCCTGGGAACAGGGCCGATTCGTGCGCTTCCACGGCCTGGCCCAATGGATCGGCTGGCTGTGGCCCTACGCCGCGATGGGCTGGCTGCTGACCCGCATGGCGCGCCGCGAATGAAGCTGCGTGACAGGCCCGTTCCCTACAATCCCGTGATGAGTTACTACCAGCACCACATCTTCTTCTGCCTGAACCAGCGCAAGGGTGAAGCCTGCTGTGCCGACCACGATGCGCAGGCCGCCTTCGACCACTGCAAGTCGCGCGTCAAGTCGGCTGGCCTGGCCGGGCCCGGCGGCGTGCGCGTCAACAAGGCCGGCTGCCTGGACCGCTGCGCCGGCGGGCCGGTGGCGGTGGTCTACCCCGAGGGCACCTGGTACACCTATGTCGACAAGAGCGACATCGACGAGATCGTCGACGTGCACCTGAAGCAGGGGCGGGTCGTCGAACGGCTGCTGTTGTCGCCCGACGTGGGCCGATGAACCCGCGCACCGAACGCGCCACGCTCGCCGGCCCGGCGGGCGCCATCGAGATCGCCATCGACGCCCCCGCCGCCGCCCCGCACGGCGTGGCCGTGCTGTGCCATCCGCACCCGCTGCACGGTGGCTCGCTGGATAACAAGGTCGTGCAGACGCTGGCCCGCGCCTTCGTGCAGCTCGGCTGGCGCAGCCTGCGTTTCAACTTCCGCGGCATCGGAGCGTCTGCCGGGGCCTGGGACGCCGGCCGCGGCGAGGTCGACGACGTGCTGGCGGTGGTCGCTGCGCAGCGACTGACCGGCCTGCCGCTGGTACTCGGCGGGTTCTCGTTCGGTGCGGCGATGGCTGCGCAGGCGGCGGCGCGCCTGCCCGACGGGCACCGGGCGGCGCGTCTGGTGCTCGTCGGCCCGGCGGTACAAAACTTCACAGTGCCGCCGGTGCCCGCCGACACACTGGTGGTCCACGGCGAGGCTGACGAGGTCGTGCCGCTGGCCGCCGTCTTCGACTGGGCCCGCCCGTTGTCGCTGCCGGTGGTCGTGGTGCCTGGCAGCGGGCACTTCTTTCACGGGCAGCTTCCGCTGCTCAAACAACTGGTGGTCGCGGCCTGGTCGGCCGCACCCGCTTCGCATCCTTGATTCCCCGCATGAAATTCCTGGTCCTTGCCTGCCTCACCGTCGCCCTGACCGGCTTCAACCCCGCCCGCGCCCAGGCGCCGCAGCCGCCCGAGATCGCGGCGCGTCAGTACATCCTGCTGGACCTGGCCAGCAACCAGGTGCTGGCCGAGCGCGACGCCGACGCGCCCGCCGACCCGGCGTCGCTGACCAAGCTGATGACGGCCTACATCGTCTTCAACGCGATCAAGGACAAGAAGCTCGACCTGAGCAGACGCTGTCGGTCAGCGCGCGGGCCTGGAACGAACGCAAGGCCGGCGGCTCGCTGATGTTCATCGACACCACGATGACGCCGAAGGTCAGCGAACTGCTGCGCGGCCTGATCGTGCAGAGCGGCAACGACGCGGCGGTGGTGCTGGCCGACGGCGTGGCCGGCAGCGTCGAGGCCTTCGTCGCGATGATGAACCGCCAGGCCCAGGCCTGGGGGCTGAAGAACAGCCAGTTCAAGAACGTCGCCGGCCTGACCGAAGCCGGCCACCATGCCAGCGCACGGGATGTGGCCAGCATCGCCGCCAGGATCATCAGCGACCACCCCGACTTCTATCCGCTGTATTCGATCCGCCAGTACACCTACAACAGCATCAAGCAGGACAACCGCAACATGCTGCTCGGCCGCGACCCGACAGTCGACGGCATGAAGACCGGCTACACCGACAGCGCGGGCTACTGCCTGGTGGCCAGCGCGGTGCGCGAGATGCCCAACGGCAAGCGCCGGCTGCTCAGCGTGGTGCTGGGCACGGCGTCGCGCGAAGCGCGGGCCGCCGAAAGCCAGAAGCTGCTGAACTGGGGCTGGCAGGCCTGGGATGCCGTGCGCCTGTTCGAGGCCGGCAAGGCCATCGCCACGGTGCCGGTGTGGAAGGGGCTGGTGCCCGAGGCCAAGCTCGGCGCCACCGGCGCGCTGTTCGTCAGCGTGCCGCGCGGCGAAGGCGACAAGCTGCGCACGACGATCGAACGCACCGACCCGCTGGTCGCCCCGCTGACGCAGGGCCAGCGGGTCGGCAGCATCAAGGTCACGACAGCCGGCGGCAGCACGGTGGCGACGCTGCCGCTGGTGGTGCAGGACGCGGTGCCGCTGGCCGGGCTGCTCGGCCGCGCGTGGGATTCGCTGCGCCTGTGGATCAAGTGACGGCCGTGCGCCTGCCGCGGCCTGCGTGACACAATTTCTCCACGGGGTTGCTGCAGCCCCGCAGCTCGCAACCCAGGGGTGCCCGCGATGAACGACCTGCCCTGCTACCTGAATGGCCAGTACCAGCCGATCTCGCAGGCCCAGGTCAGCGTCCTCGACCGCGGCTTCATCTTCGGCGACGGCATCTACGAAGTCGTGCCGGTCTACGGCCGGCGTCTGTTCCGCTTCGACGAACACATGGCGCGGCTGAACCGCTCGCTCGGCAAGCTGCGCATCGACAACCCGTTGGGCAGCGAGCAGTGGCTGGAACGCTGCCGGGCCCTGGTGGCGATGGTCCACGAAGCCACCGGCGCGGCCGATCAACTGGTCTACATCCAGATCACGCGTGGCGTCGCGCCGCGCGACCATGTCATGCCGGCGGGCTTGGTGCCCACCGTCTTCATGATGGCCAACCCGATGAAGCCGGCGACACCCGAGCAGCGCCATGCCGGCGTGGCCTGCACCACGGCGCGCGACTTCCGCTGGGAGCGCGGCGACATCAAGAGCACCAGCCTGCTGGGCAACGTGCTGGCGCGGCAGATGTCGGCCGACCACGGCGCCGTCGAGACCATCATGTTCCGCGACGGCTGGCTGACCGAGGCCGCCGCCAGCAACGTCTGGATCGTCCAGGAAGGCGCCCTGCTCGGCCCGCCAAAGAGCGAGCATGTGCTCGAAGGCATCCGTGTCGAACTGCTGCGCGAGCTGTGCGAAGACTGCGGCATCGCCTACAACCTGCGCCCGATCCCCGAAGCCGACGTGCTGTCGGCCGACGAGGTGCTGCTCAGCTCGGCGACCAAGGAAGTGCTGGCGGTGACGAAGATCGACGGTGAAGCCGTCGGCCATGGCGCGCTGCGCGGCAAGCCCGGCCCGGTGTATTCGCGGCTGTACGAGGCTTATCAGGCGGCCAAGCTGACGATGTCGATCTGAACGGCCGGCGCAGCATGGACGACATCCCGCCCGACCAGAGCCTGATCACCTACCCCAGCGCCTTCCCGATCAAGGTGATGGGCGCGCAGGTCGACGGTTTCGTCGACGCCGTGATCGCCGTGGCGCGGCAGTTCGACCCGGCCTTCGACGAGGCGAGCATCGAGCGGCGCTCGAGCAAGGCCGGCAACTACCTGGGCCTGACCATCACCGTGACGGCGACCAGCCGCGAACAGCTCGACGAGCTGTACCGCACGCTGAGCACGCACCCGCTGGTCAAGGTCGTCCTCTAGCCCCGTCTGCAATCCCGTCTGCAATTCCAACGATGGCCCACCACGACAAGTTCCTGCTCGCCGGCGTGATGGGCTGGCCGGTGATGCATTCGCGTTCGCCGTTGATCCACAACCACTGGTTCGCCCGCCACGGGCTGCAGGGCGCGTACGTGCCGCTGGCGATCCCGCCGCAGGGCCTGCAGGCGGCATTGCGCGCGCTGCCGGCGCTCGGCTTCGCCGGCTGCAACGTGACCATCCCGCACAAGCAGGACGCGCTGCGCATCGTCGACGAGGTGCACGCCTCGGCGCGCGCCATCGGCGCGATCAGCTGCATCACGGTGCGGCCCGAAGGCAGCCTGGCTGGCAGCAACAACGACGCCTTCGGCTTCATCCGCAACCTGCGCCAGCGCCAGCCGCAATGGCGCCCCGACGCCGGGCCGGCGGTGGTCATCGGCGCGGGCGGCGGCGCTCGCGCGGTGTGCTGGGGCCTGCTGCGCGAAGGCGTGCGCGAGATCCGGCTCGTCAACCGCACGTTGGAACGGGCGCAGGAGGTTGCCGCGGCCCTCGAGCCTGAGCCGCCTAAGTCCCCTGAGTCCACTGAGTCCCCTGAGTCGCCCGCTGTCGGCGCCGGCGTCGTGGCCTGGCCCTGGGCGCGGCGCGCCGAGGCGCTGGAGGGTGCCGCACTGGTCGTCAACACCACCAGCCTGGGCATGGTCGGCCAGGACGCGCTGGACATCGCGCTCGACCACCTCCCGCGCAGCGCCATCGCGGCGGACATCGTCTACGTGCCGCTGGACACGCCGTTCCTGGCCGCCGCCCGCGCGCGCGGCAACCCCACCGTCGACGGGCTGGGCATGCTGCTGCACCAGGGCCCCCTGGCCTGGCAGGCGTGGTTCGGCATCGAGCCGCAGGTCACCGACGAGCTGCGCGCGCTGGTCGAGCACAGCCTGCTGCCGACGTCTTAAGACGCCGCTCGCTGTGGCCGCGACGCGACCCAGCAGCCGCCGCGGAACCGGCTCCGCCGGTCCACTGGAGGCGCCCCCTTGAGGGGGAAGCGGCGAAGCCGCTACGGGGGTGGTCCCATCTTCCCGTGGAAGTGGTCCCAGGCCCGCTGGAACAGCGCCGGCGACCAGAGCTTCTCGCGGCACATCGCCAGTTCGTGGTCGTTGAAGACGTAGGGCTGGCCGATCTGCATCGCCATGTACTGGCGGTGGGCGTTCTCTTCCATGTAGTTGGCGAGCACGAAGGCCTCGACGATGCTCTGCCCGACCGTCACCGCGCCGTGCGACTTCATCAGCGCGGCCGGCCGGTCGCCCAGCGTGGCCGCCAGCCGGTCGGCCATCGCCCGGTTGTTGATCGAGTTCGGCGAATCGAGCACCGGCACCGGGTGGACCAGCGAGCCCTGGGCATACACCGGCGCGTAGGGCGTGCCGGTCATCGTCAGGTAGGTCGACCACTTGGGGTGGGCGTGGACCACTGCCCTGACGTCGGGCCGCGCGCGGTAGATGCCGGCGTGCAGATGGAATTCCAGCGGCGGCTTGCCGCTGCCTTCGATCAGCTGGCCGTCCATGTCGACGGTGCAGATGTCGGCGGTCGTCAGCCGGCTGCGCTGGCAGGCGCCGACGTTGATCAGCATCTGCCCGTTGTCCAGGCGGATGCTGGCGTGGCCGTTGTAGTCGATGATGTCCGCGTGCTCGAGCATGCGGATGCAGTCCACCAACTGCTGCTTCAGGTCCATCGTGGTCTCCGGTTCGGCGCGGCGCGCCGACAGTTGTCGTCGTTCACCAGCCGACCTGGGCACGCACCTGGGCGCGCCACAGGTCCCAGGCGCGCAGGCCGGCGCCCTGGTTGACGGCGTCGGCGCGTTCGCCCTCTTCCTGGTCCAGCCCGGCCAGCGGCTCGCCGGCGGCCAGCGCCGCGGCCCAGTGCTGGATGCGCGCGTTGACCTCGGTGTAGACGGCGCGGAACACCGCCGTCTGCAGGCTCGGGCCGCAGGCCACGCTGCCGTGGGCGCGCATCAGTACCACGTCGCGCGGGCCCAGGCTGTCGGCCAGCGCCTGGCCCTTGTCGCCGTCGCTGACCAGCATGTCGGTGGCGCCGAATTTCTCGCGGATGTCGAACACCGGCACGCCGGCGGCCAGGAAGGCGGCGTTGTGGAACATCGCCTGCATGCGCGCGCGGACCAGGCCGAAGGGCACCACCGATGGCGAGTGGCTGTGCACCACGGCCATCACGTCGGGGCGGGCCTTGTAGATCTCGCCGTGGATGTAGCGTTCGAGAAAGCCCTTGCGCTCAGCGCCAGCGCAGGCCCGGCTGTCGAGGTCGTATTCGACGAGGTCGTCCGGGGTCACCAGTGCTGGCGCCAGCGATCGCGACATCAGGTAGCGGTGGGGCGCCCCCGGATGACGCATCGAGACATGCCCGAAGCCGTCGACCACGCCCTGCGCGGCGAGGATGCGGCTGGCGGCGGCCAGGTCGGCCAGCAGGTCGGCGGGCACGGGGCCGCCGGAGTTTGGCACGGGGCCGCCGGCGGTGGGCGCGGGCCCGGGCACTGAGTCGGGATTCACGAAGGGCAGTCCACGGCGCGCCGCGCTCGGGTGATGACGGCGTCGATGATAGTGGGGGCCTCCGGGCGAGCGACACGCCGCCGGGCGCAGCGCCGGCGGCCGGGGTCAGGCCTGCTGTTTGGGTCGAGGCCGCGGGCTCACGTCGCTGGCGCGGCCAGCCGCGAGTCGAGCTCCTTGACCTTGCCCGGCGCGGCCTCGTCGCCGTTGCGCGCGGCGATGTCGTACCAGTAGCGGGCCAGGCGCAGGTCGCGCGGCAGGCCCTGGCCGGATTCGTACATCGACGCCAGCAGGTACATCGCGCCGACGTCCCCGCCCTTGGCCGCTTCGCGGTACCAGGCGGCGGCCTGGGTGGGGTCCTGCGGCTTGCCGCGGCCGAGATAGAAGGCCGTGCCCATCGCCACCTGGGCGTCGACGCTGCCGCTGGTCGCCGCGACCTCGTACCAGCGCAGGGCCAGCCCGAGGTCGCGCGCGCCCAGGGCGCCGTTTTCCAGGGCCTGCGCGAGCATGTACTGGGCGGTGACGAAGCCGCCCTCGGCGGCGCGCGTCAGCAGGCGGCGGGCACGCTGGCGATCCGGCTGCGGCAGTTCGCCGCGCAGGTGCATCACCGCCAGGTTGTAGTCAGCCGCCGGGACGCCGCGCGCCGACAGCGCTTCGAAGGCCGCACGCGCCGCGTTCAGGCGGCCCGATTCGTAGTCGAGCACCGCAGCGTCGATCTGGTTCTGCAGCGCGGCGGGGATCGGTGCGGCAGCCCGGCCCGCGCCGGGCAGCAGCGCGGCGAGCAGGCAAAGGGTCGGAAGCCATCGAGGGGTCATCGGGTTCTCCGCAGTGGGGCACTCCGGGTGTGCGGTCCGCCGGGCAGTCAGGTGGGCAGCCTCGGCGGACGGTGGCGGTGGGCCCGGCGGGGTCCACCCCCGAACGGCCGCCACGGCTTCACGATAGCGTGGGTCATGCCCGATTGCAGCAGTCCGCAGCATGGGTCGGCCGGCGCAGCCGGTTCTGACGCCACGGCAGGCATGGTCCAATCCGCGGATGTCCGAAACGCCTCGCCGCCGCGTCAGCCTGAAGTCCGGCGCTCCCCCGCCGGATCCGCGCCGCAAGCCGGTGCGGCCCGGCGCGCCGCACCGCGCCGCGCTGCCCGGTTCACCACCTCCCTCGCCTGCCGGCTTACCGCCGAGCCAGGTGCATGCCAGGCCGCCGCGGACAAGCCCCGGCGGGCCGCCGGCGGCGCTGGGGCGCGGGCAGGATGCGCGCAGGCGGGATGTGCAAGGGGTCGATGCGCGCGGTGCCGATGCGCGCCGTCCTGATCCGCGCGTGCGGGATGCGCGCGGTCCCGACTCTCAAGGGCGGGATGCGCCCGGTCCCGATCCGCGGGGTCTGGACGCGCGCGGCGACCGTCCAGCGCACCAGCGCCCGGCGCGCCCCACGCCGTCGCCAACCCGGCCGCAGCCGCTGCAGGCGACGCCGCAGGCCCCGCAGCGCACAACGCCGGGCGCTCCGGCTGCACCTGCCAGGAACCCCGTCGGGCGCAGCCCATCGGGCCCGCTCGGCCTGGCCGGCGACGGCGTGCGCGTGTCCAAGCTGATCACCGAGCGCGGCCTGGCCTCACGCCGCGAAGCCGACGAATGGATCGCCGCCGGTTGGGTTCGCGTCGACGGCCGGCTGGCCGTGCTCGGCCTGCGCGCGCCGCCCGATGCGGTGATCGACATCGACCCGCGGGCCCGCAACCAGCAGGCGCGCCGTGTGACGGTGCTGCTGCACAAGCCGGTGGGCTATGTCAGCGGCCAGGCCGAAGACGGCCACGAGCCGGCGATCGTGCTGGTGACCCCGGCCAACCGCTGGCCGGGCGACGATTCCCGCATCACCTTCCACCCCGGCCACCTGCGCAGCCTGGCGCCGGCCGGCCGGCTGGACATCGACAGCACCGGCCTGCTCGTGCTGACACAAGACGGGCGCATCGCCAAGCGGCTGATCGGCGACGACACGCGGGTCGAAAAGGAATATCTGGTCCGCGTGCGTCCGCTGCAACCCGGCCCGCTGCCCGACGACGCGCTGGACCGCCTGCGCCTGGGCCTGGAACTCGACGGCCAGCCGCTGAAGCTGGCGCGTGTCAGCTGGCAGAACGAGGATCAACTGCGCATCGTGCTGCGCGAAGGCAAGAAGCGCCAGATCCGCCGCATGTGCGATCTTGTCGGGCTGGACGTGCTGGGCCTCAAGCGCGTGCGCATCGGCAGCGTCGTCCTCAGCCAGCTGCCGCCCGGGCAGTGGCGTTACCTGCGCGACGACGAACGTTTCTGATCCTGGGCGCGACGCGATCCGCAGCGCCGGCGTGCCGATCGGTCACATCGGCCCCATCGGCGCCCTGCCCACCTCGACCGATGCCTGTCCCCCCGCCCCCGCCGACGCCGCGTGTCTCGCATGGTCTGGCGGCCATGACGCTGACCTTGCTGCTCGGCCTGCAGCCGCTGACCACCGACGTCTACCTGCCGGCCCTGCCGATGCTGCGCCAGGCGCTGGGCGCGAGCATGCCGCTGGCCCAGCTGACGCTGTCGGCGCTGATCCTGGCTTTCGGCATCGCCCAGCTGGTGTGGGGCCCGGTGGCCGACCGCGTCGGCCGCCGCCCGGTGCTGCTGCTCGGGCTGAGCCTGTACACCCTGGCCAGCATCGCCAGCGCGCTGGCGCCGAGCATCGAGGCGCTGGTCGTCTGCCGCATGCTGCAGGGCGCGACGCTGGCCGCCGCGGTGGTCTGCGCGCGGGCCATGCTGCGCGATCTGTACGAGCCGCACGAAGGCACGCAGGTGATGTCGCTGGGGCTGTCGGGGCTGGCGGTGATCGCCATCAGCGGGCCGCTGCTGGGCGGCGTGCTGGCCGCGGCCGGCGGCTGGCGCGCGGCGTTGACGCTGGTCGCGGCGATGGGCGCGCTGACGCTGGCCTTCGTCGTCTGGCGGCTGCCCGAGACCCTGCCGCAGAAGGATCCGCTGGCCACCCGGCTGGCGCCGCTGCTGGCGCGCTGGTGGAAGATCGCCCGCCATCCGACCTTCGTCGCCTGGACGCTGCTGGTCAGCTTCAGCTACGGCGGCCTGTTCACCGTGCTGGCCGGCTCGGCGTTCATCTACATTGACGTGCTCGGCCTGTCGCCGACCGCCTACGGGCTGGCCATGGCCTGCGGCTCAAGCTGTTATCTGCTGGCCACTTTCGTCTGCCGGCGCTGGGTGGCGCGCCACGGCGTGGCCCGGGCAGTCCGCTGGGGCGCGCTGTTCACGCTGGCCGGCGGGGCGTTGATCGTGGTGCTGGCGTTGGCCGGCGTGCGCCAGACCTGGGCCGTGCTGGTGCCGCAATGCCTGTACGCCTTCGGCCATGGCATCCATCAGCCGTGCGGGCAGGCCGGTGCGGTGGGGCCGTTCCCGCAGGCGGCCGGGGCGGTGTCGGCGCTGGCCGGCTGCCTGCTGGCACTGCTCGCCTTCACCATCGGCCTGTGGCTGGGGTGGGCACTCGACGGCACGCTGCTGCCCTACGCACTCGGCCTGGGCTTGTGGGCCTTGGCGACGGCCACCGTCGGCTGGACGCTGGTCCAGCGCAGCGCCCGGCCGGCGCTGGCCTGAGGAACGACGCCGCGTGGCCCCGTTGGCACTCTGCCTGGCCGGCCCGACTGCGGCAGGCAAGACCGCGGTCGCACTGGCCTTCGCGCAGCAGCGGCCGGTGGAGATCGTCAGCGTCGACTCGGCACTGGTCTACCGCGGCATGGACATCGGCACGGCCAAGCCCGACGCCGCCGAACAGGCGGCCGTGCCGCACCACCTGATCGACATCCTCGACCCCAGCCAGGCCTATTCCGCGGCACGCTTTGCGACCGATGCGCGGCGGCTGATCGACGAGATCCGCGGCCGTGGCCGACTGCCGCTGCTCGTCGGCGGCACCATGCTCTATTTCAAGGCTCTGCGCGAAGGGCTGGACGCGATGCCGGCCAGCGACCCGCTGCTGCGCGCGGCGATCGACCGCCGTGCGGCCAGCGAAGGCTGGCCGGCATTGCACGCCGAACTGGCACGCGTCGACCCGGTCACTGCCGCACGGCTGGCGCCGCTGGACAGCCAGCGCGTGCAGCGCGCGCTCGAGGTCTGGCAGCTCAGCGGCCGGCCGCTGTCGAGCTGGCAGCAGCAGCGCGGCCCGGGCAGCGCGGCAGCGGCCGACGCCGCGCAGCTGCCGCTCGTCGCGCTGGAACCCGACCAGCGCGGCTGGCTGCACCAGCGCATCGGCGCGCGCTTCGACACCATGCTGGCGGCCGGCTTTGTCGATGAGGTGCGCCAACTGCGCGCCCGCGGCGACCTGCACGCCGGCCTGCCGGCGCTGCGCTGCGTCGGTTACCGCCAGGCCTGGGAGCTGCTCGATGCGGCAGCGCGGGCCGGCACCGAGGTCGACATCAGCCAGTTGCGCGAGCGCGGCGTTGCTGCGACGCGCCAGCTTGCCAAGCGCCAGCTGACCTGGTTGCGCAGCCTGACGAAACAACGTGTGGTGCCCTGCGATGCGCCCGACGCGATGGCCCGCGCCGTCGCGGCCCTGACGGAGGCCGCAGACGGGCGCTGAGCCGCGCAGCACGCCGCCGCGGCAGGCGCCACCGGCCCGCGCCGCAGCCGCCGACTGGCCTTGAACTTGCATCCCGGTGGGATGCGAGCCATCCAGCGCTGCCCCCGACTCAGGGTGGCCCTGACCGGGCGCCAAGTGGTTCGCGATATAGTCCCGCCCCTTGATCGTCAAGGCGACGAACGGCTCACGAGGCTGGATGAATTGAGTGCAGTGCCCTGCGCAACAAGCAACGGCGCAAGGACGACTGGAGAATCAAGTGGATTTCGCCGAACAACAACGTAATCCGGGCAGGCACCTGGTCGGCATCGGCATCGTGCTGGCTCTGCACTTGGTGCTCGGCTGGGCGCTGATGAATGGTCTGGCCCAACGCATGGTCGAGGTGATCAAGGGGCCGATCGAAACCAAGATCATCGAAGAAGTCAAGCCGCCGCCGCCGCCGCCGCCCGAGAACCTGCCGCCGCCGCCGAAATTCGCGCCGCCGCCACCGTCCTTCGTGCCGCCGCCGGAAGTCAACGTGAACCCGCCGCCGACGCCGGCCCCGACGATCACCACCACCACCGTTGCGCCGCCCCCGGTGGCCGTGACCATCACCCCGCCGGCCCCCCCCGCGCCGCCGGCGCCACCGGCGCCTCCCGCACCGCCCCGGGTTGCCGCACAGCCGGCCATCGGCAACGTCGGCGCCTGCGCGCCGCGCAACGAGGACTACCCCGCAGCCGCCCTGCGCGCCGAAGCCACCGGTGAAACGCGCATCCGCTTCGCGGTCGGTGCCGACGGCAAGATGACGAGCGCCGACATCGTCAAGTCGGCTGGCCCGTCGCGCGAACACAAGCAGTTGGACCGCGTCGCGCTGGCCAAGCTCAGCGAATGCAAGTTCAAGCCGGGGATCGACGAGAACGGTCGGCCCGTCGGCGGCACCTTCGATGTCCAGTACGTCTGGAAGATCGAGAACTGATCGCTGCGGCCCGCCCCTGACTTGTCCCGAGTAGTCCGTCTTTCTCCACCGATCCACATCCCTTTTTCCGCTGCCCGCGCGATTGCCGCGGGCGCTGATTCCCACGGAGTAGCCATGTCACTGACCCATGTTTTGCGCGCGTCCTTCGGCGCGGCCCTGATCGCGGCGGCGTCGCTGTCGTCGACCTTCCCGCACGCCGCCTTCGCGCAGGGCGCCTCGGCGGCCGAGGCGGCCCCCGCCGCGGCCCCGGCCGCACCGGCCCCTGCCCCGGCACCGGCGGCACCCCCCGCGGCGCCGGCCATCAGCGAGGAAGCCGTCGACAACCCCTACGGCCTGAAAGCGCTGTGGACGCAGGGCGACTTCGTCGCCAAGGGCACGCTGGTGATCATGGTCATCATGTCGATGGGCAGCTGGTACGTGATCTTCACCAAGCTGTTCGAACAGCGCGCGATGCTGAAGAGCGCCAAGGAATCCGCCGATTCGTTCTGGAAAGCCAGCTCGGTCAAGGCCGGTGCCACCGCGCTCGAAGAGGGCTCGGCCTTCCACTACATCGCCCAGCAGGGCATCCGGGCCAGCGACCACCACGAAGGCACGATGGTCGAGAGCATCGACAAGCACACCTGGATCAGCATGTCGGTCGACCGCGCCGTCGGCAGTATTCAGAACCGCCTGCAGGACGGCATGGCGGTCCTCGCCACGGTCGGCTCGACCGCCCCGTTCGTGGGCCTCTTCGGCACCGTCTGGGGCATCTACAACGCGCTGGTGAAGATCGGCATCAGCGGCCAGGCGTCGATCGACAAGGTGGCCGGCCCGGTCGGTGAGGCGCTGATCATGACCGCCATCGGCCTGGCCGTCTCCGTGCCGGCGGTGATGGGCTACAACTGGCTGCTGCGCCGGAACAAGGCGGTGATGGATGCCACCCGCGCCTTCGCGGGCGACCTGCACAACGTTCTCGTCGCCGGCAAGCGGTGAATCATGTCAGCCCCGAGACGCCTGCGGCGTCGTCCCCAGGACCCGCGAGGGGCCTCTTCGGGATCCTGGGGAGCGAATTCGCTTGGGGCGGCCCGGCGCGAATTCCGTCCCGCGTTAGTGACTGGAGTGCCTGAATGGCCATGAACGTCGGCCCCGCGTCGGAAGACGGCGAGGAGCAACTCAACAACACCATCAACACCACGCCGCTGGTCGACGTGATGCTGGTGCTGCTGATCATCTTCCTGATCACCATCCCGGTGGTCACGCAGTCGATCAAGCTCGAACTGCCCAAGGAACGCAACCTGCCGACGCAGACCAAGCCCGAGAACATCGTGCTGGCGGTCAACCGCGACGGCGAGGTGTTCTGGGGCATCGAGCGCATGCCCGACAACGAAGCGCTGGTCAAACGTCTGAAGATCGAGGCCGTCAAGGAGCCGCAGCCCGAGGTCCACATCCGCGGCGACGGCGAGGTGCGCTACGAGGCCGTCGGCCGGCTGGTGGTCAACTGCCAGCGTGCCGGCATCTTCAAGGTCGGCTTCATCACCGAGCCCCCGGCCGGCGGTGGCGCGCGGCTGCAGTGAGGAGACCTGACCCATGGCAATGAATGTCGGCAATTCGAGCGGCGATGACGAAGTCATGGTCGACATCAACACCACGCCGCTGATCGACGTGATGCTGGTGCTGTTGATCATGTTCATCATCACCATCCCGATCCAGACGCACGCGGTGAAGATGAACATGCCGGTGCCCAACAACTCGGCACCGCCGCCCAAGCCTCCGGAGATCATCCGCATCGACGTCGACTTCGACGGCACCATCGGCTGGAACGGCGAGATCATCCCCGACCGGACGACGCTGGAATCCAAGCTGCAGGCCGTCGCCGCCACCCCCGACCAGCCCGAGGTGCATCTGCGCCCGAACAAGCTCGTCACCTACAAGGTGGTGGCGATGATCATGGCTTCGGCACAGCGCCTGGGCGTGACGAAGATCGGCATCGTCGGCAACGAACAGTTCCTGAATTGACCATGAAGACATTGCGCGCCCTGATGCTGGCGCTGTTCGCCGCTGGCTGCGTCGCCAACGCGCTGGCCCAGGGCATGCGCGCCGAGGTCGGCCGGCCGCTGCAGCAGGCCGGTGAATTGCTCAAGGCCGGCAAGGCCAGGGAAGCGCTGGGCAAGGTCCGCGAAGCCGAGGCCGTGGGTGGCATCACGCCGGCCGAACGCCAGACCATCGACGGCATGAAGGCCGCTGCGGCGCAGCGCGCCGGCGACATGGGCACCGCCATCCAGGCGCTTGAATCGCTGGCCGGCCGCGCCAGCGGCCAGCAGCTGGGCCAGTACGCCGAGCAGCTGGCGTCGGCCTACGCCCAGCAGAAGAACAACGGCAAGGCCACCGAATGGCTGAACCGTGCGCTGCAGGTTGGCTACAGCAGCCCGACGATCAGGCAGCTGCAGAGCTACCTGCAGTCGGCCAGCGGCGACTACGGGGCGATCGCCAGGGAAGCGGGTGCGGCCGTCAACGCCGCCGAACAGGCCGGCCGGCGCCCCGACGAAGGCGACCTGCTGCGCCTGGCCGATGCCCAGCAGCGCACCGGCAACATGGTCGGCTACGGCATCACGCTCGAAAAGCTGCTGCTCAACTATCCGAAGAAGGATTACTGGAGCGCCTACCTCGCGCGCCTGCCGCGCAAGCCTGGCTTCGCCGATCGCTTCGCGCTCGACGTGATGCGCCTGCGCCTGGCCAGCGGCACGCTGACGAAGACCGACGACTTCATGGAAATGGCCCAGCTGGCGCTGCAGGCCGGCCTGCCGGCCGAAGGCCGGCGCATCGCCGACCAGGGCTTCAAGAGCGGCGCCCTGGGCACCGGCCCGGAAGCCGCGCGCCACCAGCGCCTGCGCGACCTGGCGGTCAAGAAGGAAGGCGAGGCCCAGGCGCTGCTCGTCAACCAGGCCGCCGACGCCGCCAACGACAAGGAAGGCGACGCGCTGGTGCGGGTCGGCTACGCCGTGGTGTCGCAGGGCGACGTCGACGGCGGGATCAAGATGATCGAGCGCGGCATCGCCAAGGGCAACCTGAAGCGCCCCGAGGATGCCAAGCTGCGCCTGGGCATGGCCCAGCTGCAGTCGCCGCGCCTGAAGAGCACGGCGATGCAGACCCTGCGCAGTGTCAAGGGCAGCGACGGCGCCGCCGACATCGCCCGCCTGTGGGCCATCCTGGGCAACCCCTGAGGCGAGCCCACGGCGCCGTGGCGGGCGATGCATAGGGCGCCCGATCTTGCCGACGAGTGGCGAGGAATCGTCGATATGCAACCCACCCACGCACCCGCCGGCGCGGCCCTGTCGGCCTTCGTGCTGGCGCTGGGCGACGGCATCCACGCCATCGACACCGGCTTCCACCGCGATCACTTCGATGCCGCCTACCTGCTGGTGCATGACGGCCGAGCTGCCTTCATCGACACCGGCACCAACTTCGCCGTGCCGCGGTTGCTGGCGGCACTCGACGCGCTGGGCCTGGCGCGCAACGCCGTCGACCATGTCATCGCGACGCATGTGCACCTGGACCACGCCGGTGGTGTCGGCACGCTGATGCGTGAATTGCCGGCGGCGACGCTGTGGGTCCATCCGCGCGGGCTGCGTCATCTGATCGACCCGACCGCGCTGTGGGCCGGCGCGCTGGCGGTCTACGGTGAAGAAGAGATGCAGCGGTCGTACGGCCGGCTGGTCGGCGTTCCCGCCGAGCGGGCCCGCGCCACGCACGACGGCCAGATCCTGCGCCTGGCCGGCCGCGAACTGCTGTTCGCCGACACGCCGGGCCACGCCCGCCACCATCACTGCATCTGGGACGCCACGTCGCGCGGCGGGTTCAGCGGCGACACTGTCGGCCTCTGCTTCCGCGGGCTCGACACCCCGCGCGGCGCGTGGATCATGCCGACCTCGACCCCGGTGCAGTTCGATCCGCCGGCGCTGCGCGCGTCGATCGGACGGCTGCTCGCGCAGCAGCCGGCCTGCATGTACCTGACGCACTACGGCCGGGTCACCGACGTGCCGCGGCTGGGGGCTTTGCTGCTGCAATTGTTGGACCGCACGGTGGCCCTGGCCGAGCGCCTGCGCGACGCGCCGGACCGCCACGCCGCGCTGAAGCACGCTCTGCTCGGCCTGTACACGGCGAGCCTGGCCGAACACGGCTGCCTCCTCGACGACGACGACGTGGCGCGGCTGCTGACGATCGACATCGAACTCAACGCCCAGGGCATCGCGGTCTGGCTGGACCGCGCCGCGCAGCCCTGACCTGACCGCCAGGGAGACGCCGCATGCAGCAGCAGCCCGTCCACTTCGGCCTCGGCGGCCGTGTCGTCGTCGTCACCGGCGCGGCCCAGGGCATCGGCGCGGCCTGCGCACGCCGGCTGATCGGCGACGGCGCCGCGGTGGCGCTGTGGGATGTCGCCGACGCCGCGGGGCAGCCGTTGGCTGCCGAGCTCGCCGCCGGCGGCGCGCGCACGCTCTACTGCCACTGCAACGTCGCCAGCAAGACGGAGGTCGATGCCGCGCTGGCCGCCACGTTGGCCGCCTTCGGGCATGTCGACGGCCTGGTCAATAACGCCGGCATCTTCAAGGCCGCCGAGTTCCTCGACATCACCGAGGCCGACTGGGACGCGGTGATCGCGGTCAACCTCAAGGGCAGCTTCCTGGTTGGCCAGGCAGTGGCGCGCGCGATGGTGGCCAATCCGCGGCCGGGCGGCGGCACGGGCTTCGGCGCCATCGTCAACATGAGCTCGGTCAACGGCACGCTGGCCATCCCGAGCATCGCCAGCTACAACGCCAGCAAGGGCGCGATCAACCAGCTGACTCGCGTGATGGCGCTGTCGCTGGCCGACCGCGGCGTGCGCGTCAACGCGGTCGCGCCCGGCACCATCGCCACCGAGCTGGCCAGGAACGCGGTGCTGACCAGCGACGAAGCCAAGATGCGCATCCTCAGCCGCACGCCGATGAAGCGGCTGGGTGAGCCGGCGGAGATCGCCGACGTCACCGCCTTCTTGCTGAGCAGCGCGGCCAGCTACGTCACCGGCGAAATCGTCGTCGTCGACGGCGGGCGCATGGCGCTGAACTACACCGTGCCCGTCTGACCTGCCGAAGACGGCGGCGATTCAGGCCGCGGCCGCCTTCAGCGACGCCGGTTGCGCTTCCTTGATCGGCAGGTGCAGCAGCGCCGCGCCGACCGCCAGCACGATGTCGGCGTACCAGATCCAGTCGTAGCTGCCGCTGGCCTCGAAGGCCTTGCCGCCCAGCCAGGCGCCGAGGAAGCCGCCGATCTGGTGCGTGACCATGACCAAGCCGAACAGCGTGGCCATGTGCGCCGGGCCGAAGAAGCGCGCCACCAGGCCAGCGGTCGGCGGCACGGTCGACAGGAAGGTCAGGCCCATCACCGCGGCGAACACCAACATCACCGGCGTGGACTTCGGCGCCAGCACGAAGACCAGCACGGCAACGGCCCGCGACAGGTACAGCCCCGACAGCAGGGTCTTCAAGCGCCACGGCCCGCGGCTGATCAATGCGCCCCTGCCCAGGCTGCCGACGATGTTGAACAGCCCCAG